>CAZZJP010000279.1:0-1511 GCA_964654555.1 uncultured Desulfobulbia bacterium | reverse complement strand
AACATTTCATGGTTAAATCGGGAAGCGGCCAAAGGGGAAAAGACCAAACATTAGGCCTTTGTGAATTTTATCTTGAATATTAACCTTATTACCAATAAACTGAATATTGCAATTCCGGCAAGCCGCTGAGACTGAGTTCCGGCCCTGATTATTCAAACCAAACAAAAAATGACGCGTTGCTTTTATGCGTTTTAGCGACAAATTCACCAAAATAAATTTACCCGGCTGTCAGTTCCAGATCATGGTGGAGCATTGTCGACGCAAATTAGAGGGCCGTTACCTTGAGCATGAAATTGAGGAGCCCAAGGCCTTTGGTATTCTGGGAGGCCGGGTTGGCCATCAGTTTCTGACTATCGCCCAGACCATTCCTCTTCTGAAAAACGCCCGCCAGCAGCTCGATAAATCCTTTATGGACGACACCATGGCGTCCCACGCCGTGCCCTCGGCAACCCCGCTCAAGCAGCGAGGCTGGGTTGCCGATCCTGACGAAATTGACTCAGCCTTGAGCGTCTTACGAGGCCAGGGAATGCGGATGGTGGGAACTTATCATATGCACCGGCTGGCCTGGAATCATGATAAAATCCGTGACACCCCCACCGAGTTAGATAGTGTTCTCGGCCGTCAGAGCCGGATATTTATGTTTATTATCTCCATGGTTAATCCTGACAAACCGTTAATCAGGGCCTTTTTTGAGGGGATTTCCACTCAAGAACTGCCAATAATCATAAATTAAACCTCATTCGCCGTAATTGACTACAGGGCGAAACCAGCAGGCAACTTGCAAACCCGCTCCTGTGAAGCGTACATCGGTATGTGAGCAGCCCGATAACGAAGCAGATTCGGTGCCCTGTGATCGCTTACCATTCGCCGGGTTTACCTGGTTGTCTGGCGGCTGGACAGTAACAAAATGTTTATCCAAAATCTCATTGTTCTCATCCTTGTTTTCTGCCTGCCGTCTATCTCGGCAGCCACGGCTGTTGATGGTATTGTCTTGAGTCATAACGGCCCGGTATCAGATGCCAGGGTCATGGCCTACCACAGCGCCATGGATATGATTAAGGGGCGGGCGGCTGTCATTGCCCGGCAGACTGAAAAACCGGGAGAGTATCATTTTGATCTGCCGGCGGGTAAATATTTCTTTACCGCCCGAGACTCGAAGAATCAGCTTTATGCCTATCATGGCCGTAATCCCATCGAGGTACATGGCAGCAGGCAGTGGTTGCCACTTTTTGCCCTGCCCGCGAGGCCGGCCCGCTGTAAAGCCGGATTTCAGGGCCTTGGCGGTCATGTCATATATAAGGGGAAGATATTGCGTCGGGGCAGTGTCTCTGTGTACAACACCGAGGATGTACCATATCGAGGCATGGGGGTACTGACCAATACCATTGGTGATGACGGCCGTTTCTGGTTTAACCTGGAGCCCGGCCGTTATATGCTCTTTGCCCGTCAGCGTCACGCCTCATCAGCCATGGGGCCTTTAAAGCGGGGTGATTTATTCTGCTTTTCGGCCG
>CAZZJP010000278.1:0-1594 GCA_964654555.1 uncultured Desulfobulbia bacterium | reverse complement strand
GGCCAATCACTATTGGTTCAATAAACTCATCCGTCGTCCCGGCCGCGTAAGCCGCGCTCACCGCCCCAGCCGGATTCTGGTGATATATCCCCTTACCATCCACCATGGCCCGCCAGGCCTTTTCCACCCGATCCCAGCGTTTATCACGATCCATGGCGTAATAACGGCCGGTTATAGTGGCAATCCTCCCCGTCCCTGCCGCTTTAATTCCGGCCTCCAGCTCCTCAATATAGCCTTTGCCGCTTTTAGGCGGGGTATCACGGCCGTCCATAAAACAATGAATAAATACTTTTTCCAGCCCCTGAGCGGCGGCAATATTAAGCAGGGCCAACAGGTGATTGATATGGCTGTGTACCCCGCCGTCGGAAAGCAGCCCCATGAGATGAAGAACCTTGCCTGCCTCCTTTGTCTGGCCGATTAGTTTAAGGAGAACAGTATTGGCGGCCAGCTCATTCTTCTCGATGGCCATATTTATCCGGGTAAAGTCCTGATATACCACCCTGCCCGCCCCAATATTCATATGCCCCACCTCGGAATTTCCCATCTGGCCCTCAGGCAGACCCACGGCGCCATTATGAGCGGCCAGCTTGGTCAGTGAATATTCCCGCGCCCACTTGTCCATATTCGGAGTGCGGGCGGCATAGACAGCATTAGTAGCGCTGGGCTCACCAATGCCCCAGCCATCCAGGATCGCCAGCAATAACGGTTTACGATTTGTCATTATTATTAACTCCAGATTACGTTTTAGACCCTATTAATTTTCCAACCATTTCATGCTGTTGTCTGCTTGTGCCGTTGAACTTCGCTAACCGCTCCTACCGCTTCAGGCCTTCCTTAATAAATAAGGCATTTTGTAACTATTCACCCCATGAGCGCCAAAATGACAATAACCACCGAAATTGTAATTGCTTACCAATTACGGCATTTTTTTATTTAGTAACAGCCATGCCCGATCACTAGAACACAACGAAACATGAAAGTCGTGGTAAGGCCAACACCCTTGGCAGGTAACTTTCATATAAAAGCAAAAGCGTTTGGACTATGTTTTTTATCCTACGACGTTCCATGGGGATAAACCAAATCAAAGCTACAGGCCCTTAGAGAGTTTTTTTTACTCAAGATCAAGTGAGGCGGAATCAAGCCGAGGGGCCTCCCGCCAGAGACCTTCCAGGTCGTAAAACTGGCGGGCCTCATCGTAAAAGACATGGGCCACAACATCATTAAAGTCCAAGAGAATCCAACGGCCCTCATCCAGGCCCTCCACCTTGGCGTTCTTCAGCCTTTTGTTGTTTACCTGCTTATCAAGAGCCGCGGCGATTCCCTGCACGTGCCGAGTTGAACGGCCGCTGGCAATAATAAAAAAATCAGCAAATCCAGAAAGACCGCGCACATCAAGAACCACAATATTGTTGGCCTTGGCATCCCTGGCCGCGGCATATAGCTTGGCCACAGTCCTTAATTTTTCTCCGTCAGTTGTCTGCCCTGCTTTACCTTTCATTTATATTTAGTTCCTTTTTTTCATAACCCCGGTCAACGGGTAAATTATTTTGTCTGGCATTCTGCACCGCCAGTTGATCACAACGTTCATTCAATG
>CAZZJP010000277.1:0-1597 GCA_964654555.1 uncultured Desulfobulbia bacterium | reverse complement strand
CGGCCATTTTCGGTCTTGAGGCAACTAAGGAGAAGGCGGGGGAAGCCGTAGCGGCAGCTCTTGAAGCCCTGCGGCATTTTGATCATAAGGCAGATCCTCTTAGAGCTATAGCTGAATATATATATACCCGCAGCAATTAAATTTTTGTAACTGTTCAACTGCACCCAATCCGGAGTCTGCGCTTTCCTGAACAGTTAGAGAATTCTGTGGTTATTGTTACTTCTATGCATTACGCTGAATAATTACAATTTTTTTTGTTAATTGGACGAATACCGGGCCGGATCGAGGCTCAAACCTGAGACTTTTATGATTAATCAATCAAAATTATCACGGATCAATTCCCCGCTGGATTTACGGCGGCTGGCTCCCCGTGAACTGCCGGGGCTGGCCAGGGAAATCAGACAGGAAATTATTAATACTGTCTCTCAGACCGGCGGTCATCTGGCCCCCAGCCTCGGGGTGGTGGAATTGACCATCGCCATTCATTATGTTTTTAACACCCCGGAAGATAAATTAATCTGGGACGTTGGTCATCAATGTTATACCCATAAATTATTATGCGGCCGCCGGAAGCAGTTTTCTACTATCCGGCAGTATAAAGGAATCAGCGGCTTTCCCAAAAGGGCCGAGAGCCCTTACGATACCTTTGATACCGGTCATAGCAGTACCTCAATTTCCGCGGGACTTGGGGTGAATTGCGCCAAAAGTCTTAAAGCAGAGAGTAGAAAGGTTATTTCTGTAATCGGTGACGGTTCCATGACCGGCGGTATGGCCTTTGAGGCCCTTAACCAGGCCGGGACTCTGGGCCGGAATTTTATCGTCATTTTAAACGATAATGAGATGTCCATCTCACCCAATGTGGGGGCCTTATCAAGCTTTTTGAGCCGTAAGATGACCGGCAGGACAGTGGCCAAATTTAAGCGTGATACAGAGAATTTTTTAAAGAGCTTTTCCAATGTCGGAGAGAATATTCTCCAGATCCTCAAAAAAAGTGAGGGCAGTTTTAAGAGCTTCTTTACCCCTGGTATGCTCTTTGAAGCCCTTAAATTTGACTATGTGGGGCCCATTCCCGGTCACGACCTGGATACCCTGATCAGCACCCTGCAAAATGTCAGGGATTTTGGTTCCGGGCCCATCCTTGTCCATGTCCTGACTACCAAGGGCAAGGGCTATACGCCCGCCGAAGACCGTCCCGATGACTACCATGGTCTTGGCCCCTTTGATGTCAAATCCGGCAAGCCCCGGGCCGCTAAACCCGGCCCGCCGTCCTATACCTCTGTTTTCGGCAAGGTTATTGAGAAAGAGGCTGAGAAAAACGATAAGATTGTAGCCATTTCCGCCGCCATGCCGGCCGGTACCGGCCTGATGAGTTTTTCACAGCGTTTCCCCAGTCGCTTTTTTGATGTCGGGATCGCTGAACAGCATGCCGTGACCTTTGCCGCCGGCCTGGCCACCGAAGGTATACGGCCGGTGGTTGCCATTTACTCCACCTTTTTGCAGCGGGCCTTTGATCAGATTATCCATGACGTCTGCCTGCCCAACCTGCCGGTTACCTTTATGCTGGATCGGGCCGGTCTGGTGGGAGATGACGGCCCCA
>CAZZJP010000276.1:0-1670 GCA_964654555.1 uncultured Desulfobulbia bacterium | reverse complement strand
CCACTCTGAATATCCTGCGGGCCTTCACCAAGGGCGGCTACGCGGCTCTAAACCGGGTCACCGCCTGGAATAATGAATTTGTCAAGACCTCTCCTATGGGCCGCTCTTACGAGCGTCTGGCCAAACAAATCGACCAGGCCCTGCATTTCATGGAGGTCATTGGCTTAGATGTCAATAATCCCGTTATCAGGCAGGCCGATTTCTTTACCTCGCACGAGGCCCTGTTGCTCGGCTACGAGGAGGCCCTCACCCGCCAGGATTCCACCACCGGCCTCTGGTATGACTGCAGCGCCCATATGCTGTGGATCGGTGACCGTACCCGGCAGTTAGACGGCGCCCATGTGGAATTTTTAAGCGGGGTCTTAAATCCCCTCGGCATGAAGGTCGGCCCCAAGCACGACTTAGACGAAATCAAGCGCATAATTGATAAGCTGAACCCGGATAACGAGCCAGGCCGAATAACTCTGATTACCCGCTTTGGAGCCGAGAAGATAGAAAAGTTTCTGCCGCCCCTGCTCCGGGGCCTAAAAAAGGAAGGATACAATCTGGTCTGGAGCTGTGATCCCATGCATGGCAACACCTACACAGCCGAAACCAAACATAAGACCAGAAACTTTAATGACATCCTCCATGAGATTCAATGTTTCTTTGAAATTCACTGGGCCGAAGGCACCATTCCCGGCGGCATCCACTTTGAGTTAACCGGTGATAACGTAACGGAATGTATGGGCGGCGGCCGTAATATCATGGCCCAGAACCTCCAGGAGAACTACTGCACCAACTGTGATCCGCGCTTAAACGCCGAGCAAAGCCTGGAAATTGCCTTTCAGGTGGCGGAGATGATAAGGAGCTGACAACCGGCAGAATTTCCCGGCCAAGAGAGGGGACTGCGATGGAGAAATCAAACTGTTGACCCCTCCGTCAACAAGCCGCCCATAATTGAGGGGCTACGGCTGATTTTTTTTTTGCGGCAGTTGGCAAAAAACATTCTGCCTCTAATTACCGAGAAACTGATAATTCCAGCGGCAACGATTTAAGCAGCATCTCAGCCAGACTCATTTTAAGGCGCGGCAGACTGCCCGCCCCTTTGGTAAAATCCTTCTCCAAAAACAGCATACGCTGGAAGAACAGGGTACGATCCATGGCCGGGACATTATTTCGCCCCTCGGTAATTTCCTGACAACGGAAACAGCCGGGAAAGGAGCGGCGCTGACCATTGGGGAAACGCATGGTGGCCGGCACCCCGTGTAAGCGGCAAATTAACATGCGATTGACATATAAACTACAACGGCCCTCATCATTTAAGGGGCACATGATCTCCGGCCGCTCATCTCGCGCCAAGGCCTGTTCCGCCTGCCGGGCATATTCTTCGGCCCGGCTCAGACAGGTATCACGCCGTTCATCCGGTAGAGAGTCAAGCCCCTGACGCAGATAGGCCCATTCAATATAGGTATGATGCAGAAAATAACTGTTACAGCAATTATCCGGGCAGCCCTGACAGGAGAAATCAAGTAAACGAGCGGTCGTCTCATAGGCTGTTTCCATCTCCTCAAAAAGAGCGGCCAATTTATCCATCGACTGCGGCATGACAAAATCCTCTAATGAAAAATTAGCAATAAATGACGAATAAACCAGAAAAAATTGATTGTTTCAAGGCCTATGACATCCGG
>CAZZJP010000275.1:0-1707 GCA_964654555.1 uncultured Desulfobulbia bacterium | reverse complement strand
GGATAACCATGGGAATAAAGAAGGGCGTAATCCGCTTGGCACCGCGCTCCAGATATACCTGATGATATTTCTCAATTGTAGGCAGACCGCCCATACCGCAACCGGTAATGGAGCCAATTCGACTGGCATTGTCGGCAGTAACCACTAATTGAGCGTCATCTAAGGCCATCCGGGCTCCGGCCACGGCATACTGCACAAAAAGTTCAAGATGGCGGGCCGTTTTTTTATCCATAAAGTCTTCCGGATGAAACTCCTTGACCTCAGCGGCAATTCTAACCTCCATCTGTGAGGCATCAAAACGGCTGATGGGGCCAATACCACTAACCCCGGCACAAAGATTTTTCCACGTCTTATCCACCCCGAGTCCCAGGGGTGTAACCAGACCCAGACCGGTTACCACAACTCTATTTTTCACGTGGCGTTCTCCAGCTTAAAGGTTTTTCAACCCTGTACCTTTTGAATATGATCAATGGCATCCTGAACCGTAAGAATCTTCTCGGCAATTTCATCAGAGATCTCGGTATCAAAGGCCTCTTCCATAGCCATAATCAGCTCCACGAGATCCAGGGAATCAGCCCCAAGGTCATCAACAAAAGAGGCGGCTGGAACGACTTTAGCCTTGTCAACACTCAACTGCTCAGCAATGATATCTATGAGTTGATCTTCTACAGACATATTTCTCTCCTTTTTTATACTTTATTTTTAGTCTATTCAGTCAAGGCGGATAGACAGCCCTCAACTATAAGCTGTAACTGTTTAGATGTACCCGAGATGTGGTTGATAATGGCGTCCAGCAGACAGCGCCGGCTCCCAATCGGATGCAACTGAACAAGTTACCGCCGAAATCACATATACAAGCCGCCATTAACATGAATCACCTGCCCCGTTATATAACTCGCTGAATCAGAGGCCAGATAGGCCACAGCCCCAGCCACATCATCTGGTTTGCCAAGAGTTTTAAGCGGAATTTCAGCCATAATTCTGGCGCTGACCTCGGCGGGCAGACCGCTGGTCATCTCCGTTTCAATATAACCCGGCGCCACACCGTTAACGGTTATCCCCCTTGGCGCCAGTTCCCGGGCGGCTGATTTCGTCAGACCCAGCAGACCAGCCTTGGCCGCCGCGTAATTAACCTGTCCGGCATTACCGGTAAAGCCGATAACCGAGGTAATATTAATAATCCGGCCCCAGCGTTGCTTCATCATCGCTCTGGACACGGCCTTGAGACAATTAAAAGACCCCTTGAGATTGGTATCTAAAACCGCGTCCCAGGCCTCCTCCTTCATCTTCACGAGTAAACCGTCTCTGGTAATACCAGCATTATTAACCAGAATATCTAAACGGGCGTGACGGGCCAGAATATCCTTAACCGCCGCCTGCACATCTCCTGCCTTAGCGACGTCAAAGCCTAAACTCTCGGCCTTACCCCCCTGCTGCCTAATAAAAGCCGCGGTCTCATCAGCCGCCTGCGGCCGGTTAACATAATTAATTACCACTTCGGCCCCGAGAGAGGCAAGTAAAATACTCACGGCCCGGCCAATACCACGCCCGCCGCCGGTTACCAGAGCGGTTCTATCAGTTAAATTCATCATTTAACGCACCAGAAACATTCAATTATCCCCTTTCAACTCATCAATAAGAAGGGGTAAGACTTCAAAGAGATCACCCACTATCCCATAGGTGGCAACATTAAATATGGGGGCGGCG
>CAZZJP010000274.1:0-1744 GCA_964654555.1 uncultured Desulfobulbia bacterium | reverse complement strand
AATCCAGCACCTCTTTTTTAAATTCAAGGCTCAGGTCAAGAACGGTAAAGGGGATATCAAGAAAGTTGGCAATTTCCGCGGCCCGCCGAGCATTTGGGCCGCCTTTATCACCATCTAAGGTCATAAAAACACCATGCGTTTCGAAACCGCGGCGCTTTAAGAGAGCAGCGGTGACCGAGGAGTCGACACCGCCGCTCATGGCTGCCATGATTTTGGCCTGTGGTAAAATATTATGGAGGTCTAACAAGGCCGTTACCATTGATAAAATTATGATTAAATAGTAATTATGCTGCTCAAAGCAGATTGCCCAAGATTAAAGAATCAATATACATATAATTCATGGAAAATTCATATAAATTTGTAATCTCTCACCAGAGCCAGCCCTACGGGCCCATAGTCCCTGCCGGTCGGAGGAATTATGCCGTTTGACAATATCGTTCACAGGCGGCCGGAGCTTCTGGCTCCGGCCGGTAGTCTGGATAAATTAAAGATCGCCGTTCATTACGGGGCCGATGCCGTATATATGGGCGGCGCGGCCTATAGCCTCAGGGCTCATGCTGTTCTGGAAGTGGAGGAGATTGCGGAGGCGGTGAACTATGCCCATGAACGGGGGGTGCGGGTCTTTATAACGATAAATATAATGGCCCATAATCGTGATCTTCGCGGCCTGCGAGATTATCTTTTCCGCCTGCGGGATCTGCGGGTGGACGGGCTGATTATCTCCGATCCGGGGATCTTCGCTCTGGCCCGAAAATGGGTGCCGGAGATAAATATTCATATCAGCACCCAGGCCAATATTACCAATTCAGCCAGCGCCGGTTTCTGGCAGGAGCAGGGAGCCGGCCGGGTCAACCTGGCCCGGGAATTAACCCTGGCCGAGATCAAGGAAATAAGGCAAAATACAAGTCTCAAGCTGGAGGTCTTTGTCCACGGCGCTCTCTGTATTTCTTATTCCGGCCGCTGTTCATTGAGCCTGTATATGACGGGCCGGGATGCCAATCAGGGCAATTGCGCCCACCCCTGTCGTTACCGCTATATTCTGGAAGAAGAAAAACGACCGGGCCAGTATTTCCCGGTGGAGGAAGACGGCCACGGCACCTATATCTTCAACAGCCGGGATTTATGTCTCTTAAATCGTCTGCCGGAACTGATGGCGGCAGGTGTTGACAGTATCAAGATCGAAGGCCGGATGAAGAGCGTCTATTATGTGGGGGCGGTGGTTCGTCTCTACCGGGCGGCCCTGGATTATATCGCCGCCCGGCCAGAGACAGCCGATCCGGTTGCAATCACGCTGCCAGCGGCCTTGAACGAGGAATTAGCCAAGATTGGCTCCCGGGGTTACACGGAGAATTTTTTTGACGGGCCGCCAGAACAACAGGACATGCTCTACAGCGGTATCAAATACGCCCAGACCCACGCCCCGGTGGGGCTGGTGCGGCAGGTGGAGGGCAGGATATTGATAGAGGCCAGAAACCAGATAATGCCCGGCGACTGGATAGAATACTTAGAACCGGGATTTAAACAGCGGCAGGCCAGAATTGTTCGAATTAACAACGAGAAAGGTGAACTGGAGAAGGCCAACCCCGGAAATATGGTGGAACTGCAAACCGAACCACCCATTGTTGACTGGCAGGCTAACGGCCTCCTGCGCCGAAGACAACCGGAAAAAGAGACAGGCCCAAATAATTAAAGGGTTGCCGGTTTCCCGACAACCCTTTAATCTCTAAATGTCACTGGTCGGGGC
>CAZZJP010000273.1:0-1765 GCA_964654555.1 uncultured Desulfobulbia bacterium | reverse complement strand
TGTAAATTTTTCATCTTACGATTTTTAGCCCTTAGCGTCAATAAATTAATATTGCTGAGCGGCGCTGCTGAATAGTTACTCTAATTTTTTCATTTTTTCGCTGACGAAGGTGGCATTGTCACAGTGCGTTCCTTCTTTTGGATTGCAATTAAGGAGAATAGTCATAACTTTGTCGGCGGTTCTGAAGCAGCCGGTATCTTCCAGTCTTGCCAGGACATTTGACATTGTTTTATTAAACTCCAGGCATTTCGCGTAATCGGCTGCGGCACGCTGGTGCAGGTCGCGCGCCTTGTCTAAGTCTTTTATGATGTCGTCGGGGATTTGTTCGTTCATGGTGATTGAATAGTTACGCTCTGGGGTTATTGTTACTTTTAGGCACCACGCTCAATAGTTGCATTTCTTTTGGCGCTTTGAAAGTCACCGTTTCACGCAATGTCCGTGTTGGACGTCCGCTCTTTTTATTAACCTGATATGGCTAAGAATTCAAACCTCATCGACAGCGGTGAGTAGTGTTTTTTGCGGAGTCATGTTGATTTTAGTTGACTTGTTAACCATTTAATGAAATAATTAAATGGTTGAGGTGACTCTGAGGTCATGGCAGGCAATAGTCATGGGTTTGATGCCGGAGCTTGGGCTGGATCCAGGGGGCCATTTGGATTGACATTCTGGCCGGGTGTTTGTTATACATTTGTGGGTGTAACTATTCAGGTTCTCCTGAAGCTGCCTTTTGCACATACTATTATCCTGAAGGAGGCTTTCCGCGGCTGAAAAGTCACACTGCGGTTATTGCCGATCAGTAAAAGAGAAGGAGCGGTACAGATGATTAATAATAACAAACGCCGGCCATGGATAATCGCGGGCGCCCAGGCGGTTCTCTTTATTCTTCTACTTACTTTTTCGTGTCAGGCCGCTCCGTCGGCTTCAGCCGCTGCTATCCCGGTTCTGACTCTGCCACAGGCCGTGAATCTGGCCTTGGAAGACAATGATCAACTGCTGGCCGGTCAGCAGGAAGTTGCCGTCAGCCAGGCCGCCATAGGTATCGCGCGGAGTAATCTTCTGCCTCATATTAAAGTCAAAGAGCGTTATATGCGGACTAATAATCCCACTTATGGTTTTATGGCCAAGCTCAACCAGCAGCGTTTTACCAGCCAGGATTTTGCCCTGCCCTCACTGAATTCGCCGGATCCGATAAATGATTTTCAGACCTCAATCGGCTTGAGTATGCCTCTTTTCGCGCCCAGGGCCTATATCGGCCTGGATATGAGCAAAATCGCCCATCAGGCCGTCCGCGAAGATTTTCAGCGCCGCAGGGAGACAATCGCCATGCGGGTTGTTACCAGCTATCTGCAGGCCAAAACCGCCAGGGCATATATCAAGGTTTCCCGCCAGGGTGTAAAGGATGCCGAGGAACATCTGCGGTTGGCCGGGGTGCGTTATAAAAATAACCTTGGGCTTTATTCGGATATTCTGCGGGCCAGTACGGCGGTGAAAAATATGCAGCAGATTGAGACAACGGCCAATAAAAATTATAGAGTTGCCTGCCGGGCGCTTGGTCTTCTTCTTGGGCTTAAAACCCCGGTTACCGTGGCCGGGACTGATTTTCATGTGCCGTTACGTTCCATTGATAACTGCCAGGCAAGCGCGGCTCACCGTCAGGATGTCAAGGCCATGGAACTGCGCTATAAAAACGCCCGGAAAAATCTCAGCCTTGCCAAGGCCAGTCTGCTGCCGGTGCTTGGGGTCAGCAGCTCCTACCAGATGAACG
>CAZZJP010000272.1:0-1775 GCA_964654555.1 uncultured Desulfobulbia bacterium | reverse complement strand
CAGCCGCCGGGGTCTCCCGGTTCCAGGTGACGGAGCCGGGCAGTGTATTATAGGCCAGCATGGTGGAAATATTCCAATAAAGACTGCCAATGAACAGCAGACCACTGACAACAGTCAGGGCCGATATATACATGACGCCACCTCCGGGCAGGGAGGACGCGGCTCCATGGCCGTGAAACCGGGTGTACCCCCCGGACACCAGCAGAGCCAAGATAGTAAAGAAGGTCAACCCGACAGCGCCGCTTGCCAGATTATATTCAACCGTCAGATGAAGGAATTGAGCGAAAAGCCCGGCAGCAGCGGCAATAAAGAGATATCTGGCAAAGCGATCGTGCCTCTCCCTGTATCCGACGTAGGCGCCGCGGATCACGCTGTAAAAAAAACAGCCCAGAAGCGTAAAACCGACCAAGCCCTGGTCAGAAAGTACCTCAATATAAACATTATGGGGATGGTATATAAAATGGTTAGGATAAATTTTGAGAATACTATAGGTTGAAAAAACATTGCCAAAGGTACCAAGCCCTGATCCCATCAAAAAATAATCTTTTATCAACGGCAGTGCTTGTTTCCATATTTCCAGGCGACCACTGCTTATTTGAATAAGATCCCGGTTTTTGAATTGAAACCGTGAGATGATTGGCTCCCAACCAACGCTGCCAATCAAAAATGATATGCAAAAGAAAATAATAACTATACGGACAAAAAGAGAACCACTTTTTTTATACTTGTGCAGGAAGAAAATCAAGAGCATACAAGATAGAGAAACCGATAGAATTCCCCCACGTGACGTGCTGATATAACAAGCGGCAATCATGAAAACCGCAGCAAGGCCAAAAAGGAAACGATCATTTTTAAACAGATGATTTAAGGCCTCAACACAACGCTGACGAAAGGTAACCACCTCTTTGATATGCCGTTGATGAAAAAGGCAAAAAGCCAAAGCAATAGGGGCAAGCATTTCCAGATAGGCAGCAAACTGGTTTCGATGCACAAACGCGCCTTTAAAGTAACCACCATTAAGCGGCGGTAAACGTACCCAAAGCAACCGACCGTTACTAAACCACTTTTGCAAAATAGCTTGCAGCGAAATAATTGTGCCGATAATAATAAGCAGCGAAATAATCTGTCGGCAGCGACCTCTATCCGTCAGCAAAGAGCAGGCCATAACATAGCAGGCCAAAAACGAGGTATAATGGAAAATCTGAGTAAAGGTGGCCCGGCTGTTTATAGTAAGGGGCGCCCAGGCATCCAACGACGCAACACCCGGCATCCACCCCCTAATTTTATAGGCCGCCGGTGAAAGAACTTTTAGAATCCCCATGGGCAGAGGAACGGTTTGCAGGAGAACAAATCCCAGCACCAGACAGAGAGGGATAAGCCCCGGCGGCCGGCAGATTTTTTTGGGGCCGCCCGGCAGTAAATTAGCAAGAGAATACAAAAAAAGACCGCCAAAGGAGGCGGCCTGAGTCAGCATCTGCGGCAGGGTGTCAACCGTTCCAAAGGCCAGAGGGCTGAAGATCAGCAAAAATAGAAGCAGATAATAACTGATTGTAACCATGTTTTTTAGGTAAGTATCACTTTGCCGGCAGACAGATATCTCTTCCATACTGCCATTTATACACGCCTGGATCCTGGCACTGGTGTAGATCATAAACCGGCTGGCGAGCCAACAGCAGAATAACAGTCAGCGTGACAAGTATAATGATGAATATCGGAAATGATTTCATCGGCCGGATCACTCAAATCCTCGAGGATTCTGCGACTGCCAGCGCCAG
>CAZZJP010000271.1:0-1776 GCA_964654555.1 uncultured Desulfobulbia bacterium | reverse complement strand
ATCTAACCGTGTTTGCCGCCTTGACCCTTGCTATTTCCTGGGCGGCAGCCGTTCTGCTCAGGCGCCGCCTGATTGCCTGAAGAGGGGCCTGGCAGATTAGTTGTATTTTTTTCTTAAATAATCTGCTATTTTGGGCCGATAAGGGGAAGTATATTACATAATTTGCAGCCAAATGAGAAATCATGTATAGGAATTATTTCGGCCTCCGGCAAAAACCCTTTTCTATTGCTCCTGATCCCGCTTTTCTTTATATGAGCGAACGGCATCGGGAGGCCCTGGCTCATTTGTTGTATGGAATCAGGAGTGATGCTGGTTTTGTGCTTCTCACCGGCGAGGTGGGCACCGGCAAAACGACTATCTGCCGCTGCCTGCTGGAGCAGATGCCGGAGAGCGCCAGGGTGGCCTATATCATTAATCCCCGTCTTTCTACCCTTGAACTTCTGGCCTCTATCTGTGATGAATTCGGTATTGATTATCCGCCGGGGGAAGCCAGTGGTAAACTGCTGGTGGATTTGATCAACGAATATCTCTTAGAGGCCCATGCCGAAGGCTGTAAACCGGTATTGATTATTGATGAGGCCCAGAATCTGAGCCATGATCTTCTTGAGCAGATTCGTCTGTTGACTAATCTGGAGACCAATGAGCAGAAGTTATTGCTCATTATCATGCTTGGTCAGCCCGAATTACGGGATAAATTATTACGGCCCGAGCTGCGCCAGATGCAGCAGAGAATCACCGCCCGCTATCATCTTGGCCCCCTTTCCAAAACCGATACCTGTGCCTATGTTAATCATCGTCTCGCCGTGGCCGGCAGCAGGCAGAGATTGTTTACCTCGGCCGCCCTGGGGCGGATTTTCGCCTTTAGCGGCGGGGTGCCGAGGCTGATTAACCTGCTCTGTGACCGTTCCCTTCTCGGGGCCTACAGCAAGGGTGATACCCGGGCCAATCGGGCCATTGTGGTGCGGGCTGCCGAGGAGTTGTTGAATGACGGCCGCCAGCGTTTTGGGGCTCTCGCTGTCTGGCGGCCCTGGGCACTGGCTGCCATGCTGCTGATTACGGTTCTGGCTGGTTTTCATTATGGCGCTTTGCCCGGCAGTCTGTCTGGGGCAAATGCCTTGTTTAGACCCTTGTTAGAGCGCTTTGAACCGTCTGCCGCCTCCAGGCCGCTTGTGCCGGCCCCCGCTCCTGTCATTGCGTGTCTTGCCTCGCATTCTGCCGCCGGAGATAAAACCACCTCGGCGAAGAAGAGTAAATTTACTCCCCCTGTTACCCATGATGTTAAGCAGGCTGTCCGCCTTGTTCAGCATTCCGCGCCGGCAGTCCATTTGCGCTGGCCAGCGGCAAAATCACGTTCGAGAAGTAAGATTATGGCCTTTCGGGCTCTTTTTAAGCAATGGGGCCTGCGCTACGATCCCAGCCGTTACCGGGTGGCCTGTAATCAGGCCCGGGCCGAGGGGGCCGATTGTCTATACCGGCAGGGGAACTGGGGTGGTCTGCGGCGTCTTAACCGCCCGGCGGTGTTACGTTTTATTGACGATGAGGGCGGAGAGTATTACGCCGCCCTCTCGGCCGTTGCCGGTGATTCAGCTACCCTGTCGGTGGGCGGTAAGCGAGAAGTGGTAAGGGTGGAAGAACTTGAAAAATACTGGACGGGGGCCTACATCGTTCTATGGCGGACACCGCCCGCCTATAACGGCGCGGTGTTACCCGGTCATGGCGCTCCCTGGTTGTCATGGTTTGGCACCCGGCTTGCCGCCATCAGCGGACGGCGGGATA
>CAZZJP010000270.1:0-1783 GCA_964654555.1 uncultured Desulfobulbia bacterium | reverse complement strand
CGGGTTGGCGAGATGTTTGATGAACTGTCTAACCGCTATGATGACCGCTTTATCATTATTGATACCCCGCCCCTGCCAATGGCCGCCGAGACAACAGTCCTGGCCAAGCAGGTGGATGGTATCATCATCGTGGTGCGCTGGGGCAGAGCCGCCCGTGAGCAGGTCAGGCAAATGACGGAAAATCTAAAAAAAGACAAAATCATCGGCGTAGTATTCAACGCCTTTGAAAAGGATATATTAAGCGCCAAACTTACCGGTTACGAGTCCTACGGCCATTACGGAGGCTATTAGAAGAGCAATGCCCTACATTTCAGGTCAATATTACCCAATCCGCCGGATTGTTTTTTTTCTCGGCGAGGGGGCCTTGATTTTCGTGGCCATCTTTTTCATGCATATGTTCTTCATGGGCCAGGAGGCCTTTATGCTCCATGAGAACCAGTGTCTGCTCCGAACCTCGCTCGTTACCATAGTGTTCATGCTCTGCCTCTATTTTTTTGATCTCTATGACTTGGATGTCTATTCATCCATGGCCGATACCGCTACCCGCATGACCCAGGCCTTTGGTTTTGGCTGTATTATACTCGCCGTAATTTATTACCTCTTCCCCTCCAGTATTATTCCCACCCACATCTTCCTGCTGGGCTATTTATTGATTTGCGTATTGCTGGCTCTGTGGCGTTTCTTTTACATCACCGCCTTAAATAAACGATTATTGGCCGAGCCCATTATTATGCTGGGCAGCGGTAAGCTGGCCGCCGACATTGCCAAGGTAATAATGAGCCGTATTGATGCCGGTTACCAGATAGTCGCCATTGTCGGTCATGAGCAACCGCTCTTCCCCACTGATGATATCCCGTTTTATAAGCACGATGAAGAATTAACTGATATCTGCCTGCGGCATAAGTCTGAGATAATCGTAGCAGCCTTGGACGACCGCCGCGGCACAATGCCGGTTCATGATTTAATCAACTGTAAATTAAACGGGGTGCGGATATTAGCCGGAATAAGTTTTTTTGAAAAACTGACCGGTAAAATAATGGTTGAACGGGTTAATCCAGACTGGATTATCTACTCCAGCGGATTCAGCACCGGCCGGCTTTTAAACGCTGTAAAACGAGGCATCGATATCCTGCTGGCCACCTTAGGCCTGACCTTAGCGGCACCCATAATGCTGATAAGCGCCATTATTATCAAGCTTGAATCACCTGGCCCCATTTTTTATCTTCAGACCAGGGTGGGACTGCGAGGTAATAACTTTAAGGTGATAAAATTTCGTTCAATGCGTCAGGACGCTGAAAAAGACGGTGCCGTCTGGGCCATGACCAACGACAGCAGAGTAACCCGCTTCGGCGGCTTCGCCCGCCAGGTACGTATTGATGAACTCCCCCAGCTGTGGAATGTCCTGAAAGGCGAAATGAGCTTCGTGGGGCCGCGGCCGGAGAGGCCTGTCTTTGTCGAGATGTTGAGCCGGAAAATTCCCTATTACTCCCTGCGCCATAACATAAAACCGGGGATTACCGGCTGGGCCCAGATATGTTACCCTTACGGAGCCTCGGAAGAGGATGCCCTGCGCAAGCTGGAGTTTGACCTCTACTATCTCAAAAATATTTCCCTGTCTCTCGACAGCTGGATTATATTTAAAACCATCAAAACGGTATTGTTCCGCAAGGGTGGACGATAACTGCTTACAGGGCACCGGATCTTTCCGCGATTAGCCTGGTTTACGTAGATACGTATGCTGGACGGCATTATCAGCCGCAGATTGGGTGCAGCTAAATAGTTA
>CAZZJP010000269.1:0-1786 GCA_964654555.1 uncultured Desulfobulbia bacterium | reverse complement strand
CGGCATCAAAGAGGCGGCCGGCGCTGGAGGTGGGGGGGCAGTTTACCCCGGCCTTGAGCATTGCCAGAATCATCTGCCTTTTTGGTTCTTCAATCTCCTGGAGATGAGGCGGCAGGGCTTGGCCGCTGAGGGCGCAAAGGGCCACGGCCAGCCGCCAGCCCTGAAGGGATGCCTGGTCGCCGCCGGGCAGGGGCAGGTATTGGAGATGCCCCAGGCGCTGGTATTTTAGATGATCGGCCATGATAATTTCACCGCCCCATACGGCTTTGTCCGCTCCCAGGCCCGCTCCGTCCAGAATAATGGCCAGGCCGGATTTCAGCCCATGTTCGGCCATGACCGCTGCCGCGTGGGCATGGTGATGCTGCACCGTGAACAGCGGCAGACGCAGCTTACGGGCGTAAGCGCTGCTCTGGTAATCGGGATGCTCATCGCAGACCGCGAGGAGCGGCTTGATGCCGGTTAACTGCCGCAGATGGTGGACGCTGTCGTTAAAAAAATCAAGATAACCGGGGTGAATAAGGTCGCCAATATGCTGGCTTAGGACGGCCTGGCGTCCCTGAGCCAGACAGAAGGTGTTTTTCAACTCCGCCCCACAGGCGATCAAAGGCGGTAAATCCAGCCGCAGGGCAAGGGGGCTGGGTACATAACCCCGGGCTCGGCGCAGGAGAATCTGCCGTCCTGATATCACCCGAAGGACTGAATCATCGGCCCTGGCGATTATCTCCCGATTGTGGAGGATGAAAAAATCGGCAATCCCTTTCAGGCGGCTGACGGCCTCGTTATTGGCGGTGCAGATAGGCTCAGCGCTTGGGTTGCCGCTGGTCATGACCAGGGCGGCGGGACAGGTGGAGGCGGCAAAGAGCAGATAATGGAGGGGAGTGTAAGGCAGCATTACCCCTAATTCATTTAAATTCGGGCTTAGAGAGGCTGCCAGGCTCTCAGACTCATGGCGCTGGAGGAGGACAATGGGGCGTTCCGGCCCTTCCAGGGCCTGGGCTTCCGGGGCGGAAAGATGACAAAAGCGGCTGACTAAATCAATATCGGCCGCCATGATTGCCAGGGCCTTAACTGAACGGCCCTTACGGCGGCGCAGCCTGCGTACTGCCTCTTCATCGGCGGCGTTAACCGCGAGATGAAAGCCGCCCAGGCCCCGGATGGCGACAATTTTGCCTCTGGCCAGGGCCTTGGCCGCGGCCTGGATGGGGCTGGCAGTGGTTAACTGGTGCCCCAGATGGTCGTGCCAGCTCAGGCGGGGGCCGCAGGCCCAGCAAGCATCCGGCTGAGCGTGAAAGCGGCGGCTGGCCGGGTTCTGGTATTCGGCGGCGCAGTCCCCGCACATCTCAAAAACCCCCATGCTGGTCTGAGGCCGGTCATAGGGAATGGCGGAGATAATGGTGAAGCGGGGCCCGCAATTAGTGCAGTTAATAAAGGGGTAGAGAAAGCGGCGGTCAGCGGGATCAAATAGTTCTTTCCGGCAGGCAGCGCAGACCGCGGTGTCGGGCGGGGTAACTCCGCGTAATGGTAACGTATTATCACTTTTTGTAATCTTAAAGCCTGCCGCCATGGTAGTTTCGGTCAGGGGGCGGCTGGTAACGGATTCTAAGCGGGCCATGGGCGGTGCCTGTTGGCGCAGGGAAGTAATAAAGGCGTTTATGGGGATATTCCCCTGGGCGGTCAGGCGGATATCAACGCCCTCTGTGGTGTTGGTCACGGAGCCGGAAAGCCCCATTTCCGTGGCCAGCCGGTAGACAAAGGGCCGGAAACCTACCCCCTGCACTATGCCCCG
>CAZZJP010000268.1:0-1845 GCA_964654555.1 uncultured Desulfobulbia bacterium | reverse complement strand
TTACCGGCACCTTTATGAACGGACTCATTCATATCGGTTTGAAGAATTTCCCCGCTGGTCGTCTCGGAGATGCCCCCTCCCTGCGGCTGCCGGAACACCTCCGGACGCTTGGTTTCAATATGGGCCGTATGAAGACCGGAACCACTCCCCGCTTAGACGGTAAAAGTATTGATTTTAGTGAACTGACCCCGCAGTACAGCGATGATCCGCCCCGCCTGTTTTCCTTTGCCAGTAAGGGAACGCCGTCCCTACCCCAGCGCCCGTGCTATATTACCTATACCAACGAAGAGACCCACGCGATTATCCGCCGCGGCCTGGATCGTTCACCCATGTTCACCGGCGTTATAGAGGGGGTTGGAGCCCGCTATTGTCCATCTATTGAGGATAAGGTGGCCCGCTTTCCCGACAAGACACGGCACCAGATATTTCTTGAGCCAGAGGGCCTGGAGACGGTGGAAATCTATCCCAACGGTGTCCCCACCAGTCTGCCCCTTGATATCCAGCGTGACATGCTGCACACTATCAAGGGCCTGGAAGATGTTAAGATAATCCGGCCCGGTTACGCCATTGAGTACGATTATGTTGATCCCCTGGAACTAAAGCCCTCTCTCGAGACCAAGCGCATAGGCGGTCTCTTTCTGGCCGGCCAGATTAACGGCACCTCCGGCTATGAGGAGGCGGCAGCCCAGGGGCTCATGGCCGGTATCAACGCGGTGAAATATTGCCGGGCCGAGAAGCCCCTGATCTTGGATCGCTCTCAGGCCTATATAGGAGTCTTAATTGATGACCTGGTCACCCTGGGCACCAAAGAGCCTTACCGCCTGTTCACCTCAAGGGCCGAATACCGCCTTCTGCTGCGGGAGGATAACGCTGATCTGCGGCTGCGGGATATCGGCCGTTCCCTGGGCCTGATTGATGATGAGACTTACAGCACCTTCTGCCGGAAGCGGGATGAAATAGCTGAAAATATGATCTGGCTGACCAAGAACAATCTAAAACCGACAGCAAAGGTAAACGAAGGGCTGGCGGCTCTGGGCAGCTCAGCACTGCGGGAACCGGCCCTCCTGGTTGATCTACTGCGGCGGCCTGAAATCAGCCTTCCCACCCTCATTGAACTGCGCGGGGAGCAGCAACACGAAATAACTCCCCTGGCCGCCCGTGAACTTGAGCTGCAGGTCAAATACCACGGCTATATTCAGCGCCAGAATGAACAGGTGGCCAATTTTAAGAAATTTGAGAAGTCCCTGCTGCCCGAAGACCTGGATTATAGCGTCTTGCACGGCTTATCAAACGAGGTAGTGGAAAAGCTCCAGGCCATAAGACCCCGCTCCCTGGGCCAGGCCTCCCGAATTTCCGGTATAACTCCGGCGGCCATTGCCATTTTGCAGGTTCATCTAAAAAAACACAGTCTGATTGGTTGAAAAATATGTCTGATTTAAAAACCACAAATGATGAAGATCTCAGTCGGATATTAACCAATACGCGGCGAATCGCAGTGGTGGGAATGTCTCCAAAGCCAGGCCGCCCCAGTAACCAGGTGGCCGCCTATCTCATGGCCGCCGGTTTTGAGGTGATCCCGATAAATCCCGGTCAAACTGCAATTATGGGGCTTAAATGTTATCCTGATCTGGAAAGTATTCCCGGGCGGGTGGATATTGTTGATGTCTTTCGACGGGCCGCTGAGGTTCCAGCCATTGTTGACAGCGCTCTAAAGATCAAGGCCAGGGTCTTATGGCTGCAACTCGGGGTTGTCCACGCGGAGGCGGCCGTCCGGGCCCAAGCCGCCGGACTCACCGTGATTATGGATCGCTGTCTGAAGGTGGAACATCAGCGTCTCAAAGATTC
>CAZZJP010000267.1:0-1853 GCA_964654555.1 uncultured Desulfobulbia bacterium | reverse complement strand
TCAGTGTGTCGGCGATTCAGACCTATGTTTTTCTCCAATTATCAGTAGCCGGACATCTGGTACTCTTTGTGGCCCGCAGTAAAGATCATTTCTGGAAACGGCCCTGGCCCGCACCTATTATGGTCTGGTCAACGGTAATCACCAAGGTTGCCGCTACTTTTCTGGCCGCCTATGGTTTTGGCTTCATCACTCCCATAAGCTGGCCGGAAATCGCCCTTATATGGGGATATTCCATCTGCTCGGCCTTTGTAACCGACCTGGTCAAGGTTCAGGTTTACCGTCACCTGCGCCACCAGGCCCCGAGGGAACAGCATTTCATCAGCAGAATGAAACGCAGCCTTTTTAATTAAGCGGCAGCGGCCAAGGCGGGAGATCATCATCACTCAAGCCCACCTCGTTAATCAACTCCCTGAGTTCAGCCTGGGAACAATTAACGCAGGTGGGGCATCCCCGTCTTATATCAACCGCCTCACCGGCCAGAAATGCTCGCAGTGCGGCAGCAATCTCTTTTTGCAGCTCTGTCAGACTGAGCCTATGAGCGGCAGCAAAGCCGGTCAGCCGCCGCCAGTTCACCAGACAGCGAATCAGCCCCCGATAGCATGATTTCTGCCGGTTTTCCAAGTCAAGATCACGACGGATAATTCGTCTATAGCCCTCCACCACCGCTAAAGTCAGACGGCTCTTGTCTTCGTGGCCTAAGTTCAGGCCCGGCCCCTCAGGATCATGGCTTAGATAATAAAGTGAACCATGATAGGCCACCTCCGGCATCTCACCGCTTGTTTCAACGATCAACACCTCGTCTTCGATAACTGATTCACGTTCTATTAACTCCACGGACAACCAAAGCCTCTTTTTTGTATTTATCTGAAATAATAATCAAGAAAATGTTTTATAATACCGATATATTCTGACAAAGAGCCTTTATCGCCGCTGGCCTGTCGTAATAGATTTCCAGCTCCTTGTATTTTAATATTAACCGGATGACAGACAATGTTCCAGAGAAAATCAGCCCTGAAGCTCATCCTCACCGTCAGCCTCATTGTCCTCGCGATAAGCATTCAGGCCCGGACTGGCTGGTCGTTCTCACTATTCCCCACTCAAAAAGCCGCTCCAGCACCAGCCGTTGTCCTGAAAACTCCAGTGGACAAATACGCTCACCAAGCCAAAGAATTTAATCAGGAAATTAAAAAGATAGCCCATGCCCTCTTTGCTAATCTAACCGAACCTGACGCGGTGGTCGGCGATCTTGGCGATGGAGTGGTGATGAGCAGTTTTGTGGATCTTAAAAAGCTCTCCCGCACTTCATCCTTTGGCCGCTATATTGCCGAGCGGATGATGACAGAATTTCAGCATCAAGGGTATAATGTAGTGGAAATAAGAAAGACCAAGGATATTTTAATCCAACCCAGACGCGGCGAATACGGTCTGTCACGAGATATAAAACAGATAGCCCCCAGGGTCGCGGCCCGGGCAATGGTTACCGGAACCTATACCGTGGCTGGCGATAAAATTATGGTTAACGCCAGAATAATAGACAATAAAAACGCCGCGTTATTGTCCAGCGCCAGCGGTATGTTCAATAAAGACGCCCTCACCACAATGCTGCTCTCTGACGCAGTCTCGGCAGCTCCACGCCCTCACGGGGTAATATACATGAAACGTCTTGACCTATAAAACAGGGAGAAAATAATGGAATTTATCGGTATAAACCAGAGAAAGCAGCAGGCCTTGCAAGGGCATATGGTAATTACAAAGGCCGGGGATGTAGTTAGGGAACCAAGGCCGTTTATCTTTCTCCTCCTCAGCCTTATATTAATATACCCAGCTCTGGCCGTAAGAGCCGCCGCCCCCCC
>CAZZJP010000266.1:0-1884 GCA_964654555.1 uncultured Desulfobulbia bacterium | reverse complement strand
TCAATTTTAACCAGCAGTTCACCGGCCCCGATTCGCGGCCGGGGCAGCTCTTCCAGGCGGATATCGCTGTTATTGTAATACATTGCGACACGCATAATTATTTATCCTTTTATATCTTTCCCAAGAGCGTTAAAATGTATCCCAAAGATGATTTTTACTCAAGTATGAAATGATGGGGAATAATTATGGCCGAAATTAAGAGTACAATGGAAATGGTAATGGCCCGGGCGGCCCGCATGTGTGAAGAGGCCGCCGAGGGCGATAATAACGAGGATGCCCGGCGGGCCGGGATGAGAGCCGGCGCTGAATTTGTCGCCGGCAAAGCCGTGGATCTCACCGCCCTGATGGGCAGATACCAAGCCCCGGCCGGAGAGGCCTTCCGCCAGGGGCTCACCAGCTCGTTTATGCGTAATATCAACCTACCCCGCCATGAAGAGGAAGACGGTACACCCGCCTGGGAAGGCGCTCTGAGCGGTATAATGGCCCTGAGCGGCCAGGAGACCAAGGCGGAATTAGGGGGAATAACCGGCGAGATCAGAAATATCCTCGCCCGCTACTTGGATCATAAAAAGCAATTACGCCAGCAATTAGAGGAAAATTTTGCCATGCAGACGGCCCAGCTACAGCAGAATCTGGCCCAGCAAACCGGAATGCAGATGAATATCACCCCGGCCCAGCACCCGGAATTCCAAAAGGAATGGCAAAAGGTCATGGAGCAGATGAACGACCAGTATCTAAGCGCCCTGGAACAGTACAAGGACGCTATATACAAAATTCTGACAGTAGACAGATAACTATGGATGTGGAAATATTTTTAGACTGTAATGAAGCGGCACCGGAGAATATGCCCCGTATTGAGCAGGGTTTTCAACGCTGGTTCAATGAGGGGGCAGAGGTGCGTCCCAATAAAATAAGCTTTAACAGCCTGACCCCCTTAGAGGGCCGGCAGCGCTATCTTGTTAACCTGGGTTACGCCGACCCCATTGCCGCCTTCCGCAACCTCCACGCCCGGCTGCGAAACCTGGGGGTAAAGGTCTTCCTCCACTTTATATATTAGGGCCGTTAGTGGGGCGGCCCATGAAAAACCCAGAAGCATTCGCTTTTGTTCTTTAGCGGCTTGACAAAGGCCTGATTAAATGGTGATTATAAATAAATAACTTATTTTTGTATATCCTGGGAAAGAATTTTTTCTTAAAATGAACAAAATGGCCTCAAAAAAAGCATATACCGGCCAGGATACGGCCCACGAGGGCAGATGCGCCTTTCTCGCCGGCGACTATGAGACGGCCCTTTCCCTCTTTGCGCAAGATTGGCAGCGGCACCAGGATCATCTTGATTCCCTCCTCCACATTGGTTATTGCCACAGCATAATGGGCCATTGGCGGGATGCGGCCGCGGCCTATAAACGCCTCACCGAACTATCCCCCAACCACGGCCACGCCCATGACCTGCTGGGTACCAGCCTCCACAAGACCGGACAACTGCAAGAGGCGGCTCAAGCCCTGAGCCGGGCCGCTCTCCTGCGGCCGACGGATGCCTTAGTCAGATGCAACCTGGCCGTGAGCTGGCGGGAACTGGGCCGCCTGCGGAAATCCCTGAATACCCTGCGGGAGGCCGTTAAACTGCAGCCGGACTTCGCCTTCGCCCATTTTGAACTGGGCCGTACCCTGGTGGAAATGGATGACTGGCCGGCAGCGGAGACGGCCTTCAAAGAGGCCATAAATATCGAGCCGAAATTCGCCAGAGCCCATCTGAATCTCGGTATTGTTTATGCCGTGCGGGGTAATTGGCGGGCCGCCCGTCAGGAATATGAATGGCTGCAGCACTTAGACCGCCGTCTCGCCGACCAGCTTCAGGATGCCATTGAGGGCAATAGATGATACG
>CAZZJP010000265.1:0-1921 GCA_964654555.1 uncultured Desulfobulbia bacterium | reverse complement strand
CCAGGGCCTTTGCCAAACGCCTCGGTGCCGACATGGCCATTATCGACAAGAGACGAGAGCGGGCCAATGTATGCGCCGCCATGAATGTCATCGGCGATGTAAAGGGCAAAACCGCTATTCTCTTAGACGACATGGTTGACACGGCCGGCACCCTCTGTTCAGCCGCTGATATATTGATTGAAAGAGGGGCTCGTGAAGTTTACGCCTGCTGTTCACACGGCGTCCTTTCAGGGCCGGCCATTGAACGGCTTGAAGCCTCAAAGATAAAAACTCTGGTCATTACCGACAGTATCCCGCTCCGCGATAAAGTCCGTAACTGCTCCAAGATAAAGGTGCTTTCCATTGCCGAGCTCATTGGCAATGCCATAAGCTGTATTCACTCCGAGGATTCGGTGAGTTCATTATTTGTATAAGACGCCAATAATTTGGCTGACCAGCCCATTAAACCAAACAATCAGTTTCGGATAAAGTCCGTGCAGGAGGTTTTAAGCAAATGTTACAATACGATTTAAGCGCCCAGGTAAGAAATAAATTTGGTAAAGGTGCCAACCGCTGTCTCAGAAGTTCAGGAGCAACCCCCGCTGTTCTCTATGGCGGTCATGTTGACCCGGTTCACCTGCAGTTTGACTGCAAGGAGCTTACTCACACATTGCTCCAGATGCAGCGTCGAAATGCCATATTCAATCTTGATATTGCCGGTGTTAAACGACACGTCATAGTTAAAGAAATCCAGACCAAACCCGTGGATGATTCCCTGCTTCATGTTGATTTTCATGAAATAAAGCTTGATACTCCTACAGCGTTTGAGGTACCGCTTAAATTCAGCGGCAAAGCGAAAGGGGTCGATCTCGGCGGTGAGCTCCATATAGGCCTGCCTTTTGTTACTCTGCAGGGTCTACCCCTGGATATTCCTGATTATATTGAGATTGATATCAGTGCCCTGAATATTGGCGATCAAATTACCTGCGACGCCCTCACAATTCCGGTCGATATTGAGATTAAAAATGATAAAGATGCCGTCTGTATTGCGGTAATTCATGCCACTGTCAAGGCCTCGGATTTTGAGGATGAGGAAGCGGAAGGTGAGACTGCCGCTCAGCCTGAGGCAGAAAAAGCGGAATAGGCAGCCGACAGAGTTTAGCCCAGAAACCGGAAAAGTTCATCTTTTCCGGTTTTTTTATTCTTTTACTCTTCGTCAGTTTAAAGGACTTTACATCTCTAACTACACAATAACCACTTAACAGTTACCAGCTTTCAAAGGTAGATAAAAATGCTGCTCATTGTCGGCCTTGGCAACCCAGGGGCTAAATATCAGGGAACCAGGCATAATATTGGATTCCAACTTCTCGACTATCTGAGCGAAAATAATAATTTCACATTCTCACCATCTAAATGGCTGGCCCAAACAGCCAAGGCCGAAATCTGGGGAGAAAAACTATTATTCGTTAAACCAGAAACCTTTATGAATGAAAGCGGCCAGGCGGTGGAACGTATTGCTTCTTATTTTCATATTGCTGCCACCAACATAATCGTGATTCATGACGATCTTGACCTTGACCTGGGCCGCGTAAAGGTAGTCAACAACCGGGGGAGCGGCGGCCACCGAGGTATATCATCCATAATCAACCACCTGCACAGCAGAGAATTCAGCAGAATTAGAGTTGGGATCGGCCGCCCCCCGGCACCATTGGCAGTAACTGATTTTGTGCTCGGTCGTTTCGCGTCCGCAGAACGCCAAATTCTATCGGTAAGAATACCGCAAATAGAGACGGCCCTGAAACTAATAATTAAAAAGGGTCCCCTGGCCGCCATGGCCATGATTAATCAGCACCAGACTCAAAAACCGAAATAATATTAATCCCTCCGCTTTTACCATATATTATTCTTGACTTAACAGACATTAATTGTTAATTAATTTCGT
>CAZZJP010000264.1:0-1971 GCA_964654555.1 uncultured Desulfobulbia bacterium | reverse complement strand
AATGGCGTTTGAACAACGAGGTACAGGTTATGGCGTTGAAGCTCGGGCAGTCGGGATTATGAAAAACCCGGCTCTTGGTGTTGCCATAGAGAGCCGTTGCCCCGCAGCCTTCTGCCGCCTGGTCGCTGCCATCTGTTTCACTGAAATAAAATATTCTTTCCTCCGGCCATTGTTGAATATCCTTTAAGGTCTGTTTGGCGAGATTAGTGAGGTCATATTTTTTTAATTTCTGTAATTCCGGCAGGTGAAAGACTGGTTCTTCTTCAGCCCGCTGTAATTCCGGTGAACTGTAATCAGGGTCAAAAATAGCATGCAGATAGTTTTTCAGGTCGTCTCTTGAGAAGCCGAGCAGAATTTTGCGGGCCGTCTCAAAGTTGATTGCCCGTAATTCGCCGTCACAACGGCAGAGGGCTCCACCCCGGCTGTCGTAATTAAGGCAGACAAACTCAATCCGGCAGGCGTGGCTTACATATTCATCCAAAAGAAGATTCTGCCGCTCAAGATTTTTTTTAAATAGTAAATTCATTGCGTTCTCCTTTGATGATATTTAAGGTCTTAATTTCATTAGACAACGACAAAAGAGGCCTGTCAACCGCAAAAGTTAAGAGAGGCTTTTTTTAAGGCAAAAAAAAAGCCTCCCGCTTAACGTGAAGGAGGACACGTTAGCGGGAGGCCGGGGGGTGTAATAGAGGGAATTTAGATCTGTTTCTGGAGAAGATTAATAACGTTTTTCTGGCTGGCATTGCTCTGTACCGCCGCGAAGATACGGGCCTGACGCAGATTATTCATCTGGCTTAAATTCATAGTTTCAGAGGCAAAATCCAGATCGCGAATGGTGGACTCGGAGGCCAGGGTATTAACCTCGGTGGCGGCCAGATTCTTTACCGTAGCCGTCAGCTGATTCTGGCGCGCTCCGAGATTAGCCCGGGAGGCATCTATCTGGTGCTGGGCCTCATCGGTAATACCTATGGCTGTCTGAGCGCCGCTGGCGGTTGTGACATTAATATCAGTCAGTCGGCCGGTTTTCGGGCTGCCTAATTTGTCGGGGGCGGCCGAGGTGATATTTATATTAAGGCTGGCCGCGGGATTCGTACCGACTTGAAAATTTTTGTTAAAATTACCAGTCAGGAGCTGCTGGCCGTTATAGGAGGTATGGCTTATCGCTCCTAACTGAGCCAGAGATTTATTGATATCGGCCTGCAGGGCCTGACGGCTGCCCGCCGACTGACTGGCATTGGCCGCCGCCAGCGCCTTTACCCTGATGCCGGCAATCAGATCAGCAGACTGCCCCAGAGCCCCGTCAGCTACCTGGATGATGGCGGCGGCATCGTTGGCGTTACGCATCGCCTGTCCCAGACCGCGGGCCTCACTGCCCAGGCTGTCGGCAATGGTCAGCCCGGCGGCGTCGTCCGCCGCTTTGGTAATCCGCCGGCCAGCCGCCAGTTTGGCGAGAGACAAAGATATATCAGTCTGACTTCCATGCAGCTGATTGGTGCTGTATAATCCTGAGCTGTTGATTGATAAAGACATCACCGTCCTCCTCCGTAATTTAAGGAATGAGATATACCTATATTCTAAGCATAAAATGAGAAAAAGAAAAGAGACGGGTAATATAAACATGAGTGAACTGTGAGCAAATGATAAATTTAAGAAGTTGTCTTTTCCCAAACGCTATGTTAAGAAAAATCGGGGATGGAGTCCCCCTTATAACCGCTCTAACCAAGGTTTTGGCTGATGACTCCTGCTGGTGTGTCTAAAAACTTCAGGGTGCTGTTTCCTTGTAAAAGCGCATAGGTTAAAACTCTGCCGCCGTATGGTAGTCAGGGTTAAGATATTTTATTGATGGTTGGCAAATGAAGATTCTTCTGGTGATGGCGGGTGGCAGCCTTGGGGCTCTATCCCGTTACGGTGTAGCCCTGCTTGCCGCAAGGCTTATTGGAACGAGATTCCCCTGGGGGACTCTCATCGTCA
>CAZZJP010000263.1:0-1975 GCA_964654555.1 uncultured Desulfobulbia bacterium | reverse complement strand
TGCAGCCCACTCTGCGGGCAACCGTGGGCTGGCTGTTTTATAACAAATTAATGTTTCTAACCATTTTTATACTCTGGAGCATACCGGTCAGCCGCCCATTCTGCCGTACCACCTGCCCCCTAGGAGCTTTTTACGCCCTGTTCAGCAAGGTCAAGATGATAAAGCTGCATCTTGACCCCGGACTTTGCACCAATTGCCAGGCCTGTCATAAGGTTTGCCCCATGGGGGTTAAATTCAATGAATCACCGAATGACACCGAGTGTATCTCCTGTATGGCCTGCGTCAAGGCCTGCGATTTCGGGGCCATTCAACTGGAGGCGGGCGGTATGCCGTTGGCAGCCTTTAACTGCCGTTCAAAACTCAAAAACCAAGAATCCTGATATGCGAAGCCTCACCTTTATATTAATTTTCTGCCTTTTTGCCGCCGCCGCCCAGGCCAAAATGCTGAGTGTCGCAGGCAGCAAGGTCAACCTGCGTACCGGCCCCGGCAGCAAATACGCCGTGCGCTGGGAATATGGCCGGGGATTCCCGGTGCAGGTTCTGAAGCGCAAAGGTAATTGGTATAAGGTAAGAGATTTTGAAGGTGACAGAGGTTGGATTTACCGGAAGCTATTGTCTTCCCGGCCTCACGTTATCGTAAAACGCAAAGTGGTAAATATCCGCACCGGCCCCGGTTCCCGCTATAGACTGCTGGGTAAGGCCAATTACGGAGTGGTATTTTCGACCCTGAGCAAAAAAAGAGGCTGGATAAAGGTGAAGCATGCCCACGGCCTCATCGGCTGGATAAGACGAGACCTGCTCTGGGGCTGGTAGGGACTCAGCCGCGGGGATGAAATTTTTTGTGGCAGTCCTTCAAGCGGCGGCCGTCAACATGAGTGTATATCTGGGTGGTAGCAATATCGGCATGACCGAGCATCATCTGCACACTACGCAGATCGGCCCCGTTTTCCACGAGATGGGTGGCAAAGGCGTGGCGCAGTGTATGGGGGCTGACTCTAACCTTAATCTCCCGCCGCTGGCAGAGTTCTTTAATTATCTGCCAGAACCGCAGGCGGCTCATATTGCTGCCGCGGTTAGTTACAAAGAGAAAATTACTCCGCCGTCCTTTAAGGATCAGGGGCCGGCCGCCCCGCAGATAACGCTCAATCATCTCCCTAGCCTCACCGCTAAAGGGAATCAGACGTTCCTTATCCCCCTTGCCGATAACCCGGATAAAGCCAGAGCTCATATTTACCGCCACCACATAAATCTCCACCAATTCAGAGACCCGGAGCCCTGTAGCGTAAAGCAGATGCAGCATAGCCGTATTCCGAAGATTAAGAGGGCTGGGTGTAGGTTCAGGGGCCAGCAGTTGATCCACCTCAAGGATACTAAGTCCTTGGGGAATTTTTTTACTTAATTTAGGCAGGTCGATCCCGAAAGAGGGGTCAAAGGAGAGAAATTTTTCAGTAAGCAGGAATTTAAAATAGAGTCGAAAGGCGGAAAGACGACGAGCATTACTGCGGTTAGATACCCCCAGGCCGTGAAATCTAACGAGATAAGAACGCAGATGAGAGGCCTTGATCAAAGCGGGCGAAGTGACCGAAGCGGGCAGGCCATTGAACAGAGATTCCATATCGGCCTTATAGGCCTTAACCGTGTTCAGGGCCAGCCGCCGCTGGCCGGTCAGATACTGGAGAAACAAATCCAGACTAACGGCCAGGGTTATTTCCTGCATGGCCAGACGGGATGAAGTTTATGACAAATCAGCGGCGATTCCTCCTCATCCGCCGAAAATATAAGGAGCGTCAGCAATCGGCAGATTATTATGCCCCGAACAAGGGGCCGCAGACATAAGGCATTGACCATAGATCGGCAGCAACTTAGCTGCTCAGGCGTTTCTCATCCGGAAACGCAATTTACGCATCTTGCGGCGGGCCTCGGCCTGCTTGCGACGCCGCTTAACGCTCGGCTTCTCATAATACTCACGCTGTTT
>CAZZJP010000262.1:0-1994 GCA_964654555.1 uncultured Desulfobulbia bacterium | reverse complement strand
AGTTAGTCCAGCAAATAATTCAGGCCATAGAAAAATGACCTAAACAGTTACGATTATTCATAAGCATAATATTATAGTCATCATATGAATATTTTCATAAATCGTGAACATGAATTAAAGCAGCTTACCAATGCCTACTCCATTAGTAATAGCGGGCAGTTGTAATTCTTTACGGCCGCCGCAGATTAGGCAAGACAACGCTGTTACGAGAATTTTGCAAGGGCAAGAGACATTGCTACTATATGGCGGATCGGGCCGGCGAAAAGGCCCAGAGAAAGTCTTTATCCATTGCCATGGCAGAAGCTCTCAACGAACCGGTTATTCAGGCAGGCAATTATTCACAGTGGTATGACCTGTTTTCCACCTTCGACCGGCTTCGTTCCCCCCATGAAAAATTTATTCTGATCATTGATGAATATCAATATCTTTGCCAGATTCAACCGGCATTTTCGTCATTTATACAAAAATGGTGGGACGAATACTGGCAGAACCAAAACATCATGCTTGTGCTCTGCGGTTCAGTTACCTCCATGATGTTTCGTGAAACATTAGCCTTGTCCTCACCATTGTATGGCCGTGCCTCACGGCAGATACTGCTTGCTCCTCTCGAATACCGGCATTTAAAGGATTTTTTGCCCAAAGTAAGCGAAGAAGAATTAATCAAGTTTTACAGTTTGGCCGGCGGTGTACCGAGGTACCTGGAATTATTGGCAAATTTCAATACATTTGACGAGGCTCTAACTGAATTGGTCTTGAAACCAACCGGCATCTTGTACCATGAAGCACGGCAAATTTTAAACGAGGAGATTTCGTCCCCAATACCTGTTGGTCTATTCTGCATGCCTTGGGAAACGGCACCGGCCGAATTTCAGAAATAGGCCGGGCTCTTTCTCTCCCCGCCAACCAGTTGACCCATTATATAGAATTGTTAAAGCAGCTTTTTCTGATCATCCGCGAAGTGCCTGTGCTTGAAAAAAATCCCGAGAAGTCAAAAAAAGGATTTTATCAAATTGCTGATCCATTCCTACGCCTGTGGTTCGGCAGTATCTATCCATATGACAGCTTTCTGGAGTTTGGGCAGGTAGAACTGATCAGGGAACGCCTCACCCCCTTGCTCCAGAATCATATTTCCCTTTGTTACGAGGCTGTCTGCCGGCAATTTGTCAGAAACAACAACCAGTTTTTTAATTGTCTGCGCATCGGCCGACAATGGTCGGGTGCCTACGAAATTGATGTGGCCGGCATAGACAGCCAATTACGTCTCAATGTTGTTGGCGAGTGTAAATGGAGTTCCAAGCCGGTGGGAATCTCAGTATTAACGGATTTGCACGGCAAGATTGAGCGCCACAAACTGCCTCTTGCCCCAAATTGCCGCTATGTACTGTTCAGCCGCAACGGATTCACGGCTGATTTGGCAACCATGGCAGTAACAGACAGAAGTATCGTACTGGTTCAATCAGTATTTTCTCCCCTGCTTCGTTGACCGTTTTTTTGATAGCAGCGTGCCCCCTGACAGCCCATTAATTTAGCGCCATGATACGGCTGTAACCTGTAAATAAGGCTGTTTGACCGCGTTACCCCAAATCCATGACAAAAAAGAATAATCGCGGCCAATGCCGCCCAGCCCCTTTCCCTGTTTATATAAATTCCACTACTCATCATGGATCTTGATTACCGATTTTCGTCACCCAAAGTGACATTTTTTGTCACCCGAACCTTTGTTTTAACATGACAAAGCCCCCAAGTATGATAGTTAAACATCCAACATTTGTTGCTTAACATACTGTTTTAAAGAAATAATTTAAAAACATCCTGCAATAAAACAGCTTATGGCACGGGTCTTGATATAAGAAAGAGAAAACGTTAGAGGCGTAAGATCGGAGATAACCTTTCTCCAAAACTATAATGCAAGGAGGTCAATATGTTTAAGTGCATCCATAAAGCAAAAGACCAAAAGGGATTTACCCTGGTCGAGTTGATGATCGTTGTAGCGA
>CAZZJP010000261.1:0-1994 GCA_964654555.1 uncultured Desulfobulbia bacterium | reverse complement strand
ATTGTCCGGCTCCTTAATCTGGCGGTCAGTTCCAGAGCCGGGTTTATTACTAAGGACGGCAGCCAGCGGCAGCTGCGGCCGGCGGATATTGCCATTCTGGTCAGGGATATCAACGAGGCCAGGGCAGTTCGTGCGGCCCTGCGGGAGCGGCGGGTGCTTTCCGTCTATCTCTCGGATAAGGATTCGGTGTTCAAGGGGCAGGAGGCCCGTGATATTCTCTATCTCCTGCGGGCCTGCGCTGTGCCGGAACGGGAACGGCTGTTGAAGGCCGCCCTGGCGGTGTCTCTCCTTGATTGTCCCCTCGGTCGGCTTGATAAGCTCAATGAAGACAGCGGCCAATGGGAGCTGGAGGTGGAGCGTTTTCGCCATTATCGGGAGATGTGGCAGCGGCGGGGTGTGCTTACCATGCTGCGCGCCCTGTTCCGTGACTTTGGGGTGGCCCGTAATCTGGCGGCCCGGGGCGGTGAGCGGATATTAACCAATATCCTGCAGCTCTCGGAGCTTTTGCAGGCAGCGGCCGGCTCTCTCGAGGGGGAACAGGCCCTTATCCGCTGGCTGACGGTGAAGATTAACGATTCCTCCCAGACCGCGGCTGACGAGGAAATTATTCGTCTGGAGAGTGATGAAGATCTGGTTAAGGTGGTTACCATTCATAAGGCCAAGGGCTTGGAATACGGGCTGGTTTTTCTGCCGTTTATCTGTAATGCCCGGCCGGTGAAGGCCGGGGGCGGCCCGCTTCTCTACCGGGATGCGGATGGTAAAGAACATTTGGCCTTGACACCTGACGCGGCAGATGCGGCAGCCGCCGATCGTGAACGTCTCGCCGAGGATCTGCGGCTGCTGTATGTGGCCCTGACCAGGGCGCAATACGCCTGCTGGCTGGGGGTGGGGGTTATGGGGCGGAGTAATAAGACTGGGGATGTCTCCTGTCTTCACCACTCCGCCCTGGGCTATCTTCTAAGCGGCGGCCGGGAGATCAGCCTGCCTGAACTGCCTGGCCTGCTTGATGAGATGCGGGGTGACTGCCCCCATCTAAAGATTATGCCCCTTCCAGTCGCTGGTCAAACCCTATACCGGCCGCCGGAGATTAAGACTGAACTCAAGGGGGCACGTAAATTCAGGGGGATAATCTCCCGTGCCTGGCGGATTACCAGTTACAGCGCCATTCTGCATGGGGGCCAGGGCAGGAGTCCGGATGCGGCTCTGGATTTTCCCCGCTCGCTCATAGAGGAAGAGAGCGGGGAAATGCGGCTCACCGCGGGCTCTGAGGCGCGTAATCAGCTTACCTCTGCCGCCGGTTTCCCCAAAGGCCCGGCAGCTGGAACCTTTCTGCACGATCTGCTGGAATGGGCGGCCCAGGATTTTGCCGGACTCGCCGCCCATCGGGAGCGTCTTCAGCGGGAGGTTGATAAGCGCTGCCAGAGGCGGAACTGGCAGCAATGGGGCGGGGTATTGACCGACTGGCTCGGCGCTCTGCTTACCGCCCCTGTTATTCCGGGAGGCGGGAGCGGTACCCTGGCCAGCCTGCGGCCGGATGCCCTGCAGGCCGAGCTTGAGTTTATGTTCGCCATTCATGACCTTGATCTGACGGCCTTTGATGCCGGAATCAGGGCCGGGGTTATTCCCGGCCGCCGCCGGCCGCCTCTGACCAAAGGGGTGGTAAACGGCATGCTTAAAGGCTTTATTGATCTTCTGTTCTGTTACCAGGGCCGTTATTTTGTCCTTGATTACAAATCGAATTATCTTGGTGCGGCGGCCGGTGCCTATAATGATGAAAATATGGTTGGAGCTATGCTGGAGCATCGTTATGATTTGCAGTACACGCTTTACACTGTGGCCCTGCATCGTCTCCTTAAATCCCGGCTGCCGGATTACAGCTATGAACGGGATGTGGGCGGGGTTTTATATCTCTTTCTGCGCGGGGTGGAGACCCCCGGACATGGCGTGTACGCTGATAAACTAAGCGCGGAGCTGGTGGAGTGGCTGGATAACCT
>CAZZJP010000260.1:0-2002 GCA_964654555.1 uncultured Desulfobulbia bacterium | reverse complement strand
CTTGGCATCCCGGACGCGACACCCTATTATGTCGTGGCCCTGAATGCCGCCGCCAACGAGGTGGTGATCGGCAAAGATGATGATCTTTGGCAGCGGCGGTTGTCAGCCAGCGATATAAATTGGCTTTCCGGCCAGACCCCGCCGCTGCCGGCAGAGTTTACCGTTAAGATACGATACCGCCATCAGGGGGCCAGGGCCATGGTCATGGCAGCGGCAAATGACCTGTTAATAGAGTTTAGCGAGGCGCAGCGGGCCGTTACCCCCGGTCAGTTTGCGGTTCTGTATCAGGATGACGAGGTGATCGGCAGCGGCCGAATATTGAGCGCGGATGAATAAATCAAATCCCAAAACGGTGGCCATTACCACCCTGGGCTGCAAGGTTAACCAATATGAATCTGCCTCTTTTATCAGCCAATTTCAGGCCCTGGGGGCTCGGATAGTACCATTTTCACAGGCGGCGGATATTTACATTATCAACAGTTGCGCGGTTACCGGCAAGGCCGGGGCCCAGTCGCGGCAGATGATTCGCCGGGCTCGGCGCACCAATCCGGAGGCCAGGATTGTCGCCACCGGCTGTTATACCCAGGTGGAGGCCGACAAGGTGCGGGAGATTGCCGGTTATGATGCCTGTCTAATTGGTAATGACCAGAAGCACCTTTTAGTTGATATCGCCCTGGGCCAGGAGAGACAGGACTCTGATTCGCTGCCCGATATCGGCCTCCAGCGCCAAATATGCCGCCTGCCGGTGCGGCGCTTTGCCGGCCGCGCCAGGGCCTATTTGAAGGTGGAGGACGGTTGTAACAATTTTTGTACCTATTGCATTGTGCCCTATACCAGAGGCCGGGTACGCAGCCTGCCGCTGCCCGAGGTTCTCCGGCAGACCGCGGTGTTTGCCGGGGAGGGCTATCAGGAATTGGTTATCACCGGCATTCATGTCGGTCATTACGGTCAGGATTTGCAGCCCGCCCTCTCCTTTATGGAGCTGGTGCGGGAGCTTGACGCCGCGGATCATGACCTGCGTTACCGTATCAGCTCCCTTGAACCCGGCGAGTTAGATGATGAATTATTGGAATTTCTCGCCGCTTCCCGCCGTTTCATGCCCCATTTTCACTTGCCCCTGCAGAGTGGTGATCCACATATTTTGCGCCAGATGCGGCGGCGCTACACGGTGGATGATTTCCGGCATGTGGTACAAAATATTCAACGCCTTATGCCGGAGGCGGCAATTGGTCTGGACACAGTGGTGGGATTCCCCGGTGAAGACGAGGATATGTTTCACCATACCTATGAATTGATTGCTGATTTACCCATTACCTATCTGCACGTCTTTCCGTATTCCAGGCGGCCCGGCACTCCAGCCGCCGAGATGCCGAACCAGATTCCGGCCCCCGTAAAGCAGGAACGGGCGGCCCGACTGCGGGCTCTGGGCCAGAAGAAGCGGGCTGAATTTTATCGGCGGCAGCTGGGCCGGACTCATAAGGTGCTGGCCGAGAGTGCCGGTAATCGTTTTAAGTTAATGAAGGGTTTCAGCGAAAATTATGTGCCCATTTATTTTAAGGCCCCGGCCTCCGCGGCCAACACTGTGCTTGAGGTTGAGGCGCGTGAAGTACGAGGGGAAGATGTTTTTGGCGTTATTGCCGAATAAGCGCGAAAACAGGTCAAGGCCGCTTACTGTTGCGGATGGTTTTAAGACGAGAATACAAAAAAGGGCTTAACAAATGATTGGAGAGATTATTGCCATTGGGGATGAGTTGACCTCGGGGCGGATTTTGAACCAGACCAGTAATTTTGCCGCCTATCACCTCTTTGCCATGGGCCATGAAATAGTGGCCATGGCCACCATAGGTGATTCACCTGAACTTATTGGCTCAGCCCTTAAAAAGGCCTTAAACCGGGCGGATTTTGTCATTGTGACCGGGGGATTAGGCCCCACGACCGATGATCTTACCACCGAGGCCGTGGCCAGGGTGCTGGAACGGCCGGTTACCTTTCATCCGGAAAT
>CAZZJP010000259.1:0-2007 GCA_964654555.1 uncultured Desulfobulbia bacterium | reverse complement strand
GGGGATGAGCAGCAAGGTGGTAATTATGTTATATAACAGGATAAAAAAACGCATGGGCGGAGAGGCGGCATCTCTGTAATTTAATTTTGACGTAAATTATCGTAACTATTCAGCCCAACAACCGGGGCGAACCCGGCCTCTATTTTAAAAGTAACAAATTCAATACGTTGTACATTTTGTTTATATGAAAGTCACCTGCCAAGGGTGTTAGCCTTGGCACGATTTTCATGTTTCGTTGTGCCTGGGTGATCGGGCATGGCTGTTACTTAGAATCGTGGTAACTATTCAGCGTGGTGCATAGAAGTAACAATAACCACCGGAGTGCTGTTGAATAGTTACAAATCATCTATAATATCATGAATCTGATTATTGTCCAGCCGCAAGAAATAAGCGGTAATGAGCTTGTTTTGACTGACCAGCGGGCTCGGCATATTCATAAGGTGCTGCGCTGCCGACCGGGGGATAATCTCCGGGTCGGGATGTTGAACGGGGCCATGGGGACGGGGCGGATTATATCCATGGCCCAGGGCAGAGTCTGTCTGAACCTGAGCTTAGACGCGCCGCCGCCGCCGGCCCCGATCCTGAATCTGATTCTCGCTCTGCCCCGGCCGGTAATGCTGAAACGGATTCTGGTGCAGGCCGTGACTCTCGGGGTTAATCATATCTATCTCATAAATGCCAATCGGGTGGAAAAGAGCTTTTTCTCCTCAACTCTGGTCACGGAGGACGGCTGGCGTGATTTTTTGCTCAAAGGGCTTGAGCAGGCGGTGGATACCCGAATGCCAGGATTGTCTATTCACCAGCGTTTTCGCCCCTTTATTGAAGATATTCTGCCGCCCGTTCTGGCCCGCCGGGGCGGTGGAATGATTGTGGCCCATCCCGGCGGCGGGACTGTTATCCCCGCGGGCGGCGGGAGGCAGGCCTTTCTGGCCGTTGGACCGGAGGGCGGCTGGGTGGATTTTGAGATTGAGAAGTTCCAGGCGGCTGGTTTCGCGGTATTTAGTCCGGGGCCGAGGATTATGCGGGTGGATACCGCGGTACCGGCCTTGATGGCCCAGGTCAATATGGCCCTGGCTCCGGCAGAGTCCGGCGGCCGTTAGACAGCCTGAGCCGCACATTGACATTGGTATTCCCGCGCCCCGTGACTTGTCATCTTAGACGGGATCTGACTTTGTCAACCAGAACTCGTAATTCCTTTAAACCGCTTAGATAAAGTATCCCGCCGTAGAGGATAGCGCTGCTGCCAATCATCAGGATAACCGCGCCCATGGCCGTCGTCAGGCCGCTGTTCATCAAGCCTGTCAGCTGATCTCGGAGCAGGAAGAGCCAGACCCACATGCAGAGGGCCGCGAAGATAATTTTGCCAAGGCTGTTAAACAAATATCTTAAAGGGTAGCCGTTCAGCTTGTGATAGAGAACAATACTTAAAAATAAAAAATCACCGAACATAGCGCAGGAGGTAGAGAGGGCAATGGCCCGGTGCTGAAGAGGGCCGATGGTCTGGATTATCATAACGATATTAGTGGCCACGGCGAGGAAGCTCCCCATGACCGGGAATTTGGTGTCGTTTAAGGCATAAAATACCGGGACTGTAATCTTGACAGAGGCGTAGGCAAAGAGTCCCAGGACGTAAAAATTCAGGGCCTGAGCGGTCATGATGGTGTCGCGGGCGGTGAAATGGCCATGTTGAAAAATAATACGGATGATGGGCACCGAGAGATAGTAGAGACCGATGGTGGCGGGGACGGTGAGGCTGAACCCCATGGTCAGGGCCGAGACATAGGTCTCTTTTAAACCCTTTAAGTCTTTGACGGCCGCGCAGCGGGAGACAATGGGCATGGTGGCGATGGATACCGCTACCCCGAAGACACCAATGGGAAATTGAACCAGGCGAAAGGCGTAGTTAAGCCATGAAACACTGCCCACGGCACAGGAGGCTGCGAAATTGGTATTGACAAATATGTTGATCTGGGTGGCGCCCAGTCCCACCACCGCCGGGATCATGAG
>CAZZJP010000258.1:0-2018 GCA_964654555.1 uncultured Desulfobulbia bacterium | reverse complement strand
CAAAAAATGAAGGAGATTGTTATTTTAAGCGGCAAGGGTGGAACTGGTAAAACCAGTCTTACCGCAGCCTTCGCCGCTTTGGCCCATGATTTTGTTCTTTGCGATGCCGATGTTGATGCCGCGGATCTCCATTTACTAACTGCCCCGGAGATCAAACAGCGTACTGACTTTAAAGGTGGCAGTATTGCCAGTATCAATCCCGATAAATGCGTCAGCTGCGGGCGTTGTCTGGAGTTATGCCGTTTCGAGGCGGTGAATGATGATTTTACCATTGATCAGATTGCCTGTGAGGGTTGTGGTGTCTGCGTTGATCTCTGTCCGGAACAGGCCATTGATTTCCCGGAGCAGACTTGCGGTGAGTGGTTTATCTCCAGTACCCGTTTTGGCCCCATGGTTCACGCCCGCCTGGGAATCGCCGAAGAAAATTCTGGTAAGCTGGTAAATTTAGTGCGGACGCAGGCGGCAGGGCTTGCCGAGAAAAAGCATTTGGGGCTTATCCTTACTGACGGCCCGCCGGGGGTAGGGTGTCCGGTTATTGCGTCCATCGGCGGTGCCACCGTCATCGTTATTATTACCGAGCCTACAGTCTCCGGCCTTCACGACCTGAAACGTCTTGTTAAGCTGGCCGAACACTTTAGAGTTCCGGTGCAGCTCATGGTCAATAAATTTGATCTTAATCTGGGGCAGACCGCGGTTATTGAAGAATACGCCATAGCTAGAGATATAACGATTCTGGGTCGTATCCCCTTTGCCCCGGATTTTACCAAGGCCATGATTCAAGGACAAAATATATTAGAATACGCGCCCAAATCAGAGCTGGTTCCTCTGCTTCAAGATGTCTGGGCTCGTATTAATCAATTCATAACCCCAAAAACAAAGGAGCTTGAACTAAGATGAAAAATGGCAGAATAGCAATACCTTCAGAGGGAAACGGCGGTCTGGGCGGTCAACGCTCAGGCCATTTTGGTCATTGTGATGTCTTCACCATTATAGATGTCAAAGATGGCGCCATTGAGAGCGTTTCAACGATTGAAAATGTTGAACATGTGCAGGGCGGCTGTATGGTGCCGGTAAATCTTCTCGGTGGTCATGAGGTTGGGGCCATTGTGGTCGGGGGCATCGGCATGCGGCCGCTCATGGGTTTTAAACAGGCAGGTATCGAGGTCTATCACGATGATGAACGGGCTGAAATCCGGCCGGTGGTCGAAGACCTGATTGCTGGTAATCTGGCAATTATAGCTGATAACCAAGTTTGCGGCGGCGGACATTAATTATCAGGTTTCAAGGAGCAGGCTGGATTTGTCGCTGGATGCCTAGCCTGCCAAACCGAATATTTGCTCTGTGGAAGGCATTAATAAGGATAAGATATGAAAATAGTTGTGACAGCCAAGGGGATTGATCTTGATTCCGAGGTTGACCCGCATTTCGGCCGGGCGGCCTATCTGTTGGTTATAGACCCGGAAAGTCTCGAAGTTGAGGCTCTGAATAATAATGAAAATGTAAAGGCCTTTAAGGGGGCCGGTATTCAGGCCGCCACCATGATTCATGAAAAGGGCGCCAGGGTGCTGCTCACCGGCTACTGCGGCCCTAATGCTTTTAAGACCTGCCAGGCCGCTGGTATTGAGGTTATAAGTGAGGCCAGCGGCACGGTGCGGGAGGTGGTAGCCTCATTTAAAAATGGAGAATTGAAGATTTCGGAAGGCCCTAATACTGAGGGGCATATGTAGAAATTGGTACTCCTACGGGGGCCTCTGAGCAAATTTGTAATTTATAAAAAATAATTGACGTCCTGATTTTTATCAGTTAAATTATTTGCCATTCTTAGATGCTCTTAGTTGAGCTTAATAGGGAACCCGGTGTAAATCCGGGACGGGCCCGCCGCTGTAACCGGGGATGAACGCCGCATTAAAGTCACTATTTGGGCAGTAGAAATACTGTGTTTCGACAAATGGGAAGGCGCGGTAAGTAAGACGAACCGGGAGTCAGAAGACCTGTCTATGAATGTATCATGGCCATAA
>CAZZJP010000257.1:0-2057 GCA_964654555.1 uncultured Desulfobulbia bacterium | reverse complement strand
CCATGACCAGAAAATAAAAGCCCATGGACAGGGTGTATTGCCGGTTTTTAAAGATGCTCATATCAATGAGGGGCCGCTGGCTGAACATCTCAGACAGGACGTAGAAAATCAGGGCAACGGCCGCTGCCGCGCCGAGGATCACAATAAGATTCGACTGCCCCCAGCCCAGTTGCTGGCCCTTGGAGAGGAGAACCAGCAGGGCAATGGTAAAGGTGGCAATACAGAAATAACTGATGAAATTGAAATGTAATTTCTGGCGGTGCCGGACGATGATTGGCAGAAAAAAGAAGGCGGCCACGATGTTCAAAATACCGGTGGGCAGGTTGATGAAAAAAACCCAGCGCCAGGAGAGATTCTCGGTAATCCAGCCGCCCACCGTGGGGCCCAGTGAGGGGGCGAAGCTCACCCCCATGGCGTAAATTCCCATGGCCAGGCCGTGCTTCTCCGGGGGGTAGAGGGAAAAGAGAATGGTTTGGGCGCTGGCCATGATAAAGGCTTCCCCCAGCCCCTGCAGTACCCTGGAACTGACCATCTGCGGCAGGGTGGAGGCCACTCCGCAGAGGGTGCTGGCCGTGGTAAAGACCACAAGCCCGGCAATAAACACATTTTTCAGGCCGATGACTCTGCCTAAACTGTGAGTCAGGAGCAGGCCCACTGCCGCCGCCGTCATATAGGCGGTTATCACCCATTGTATTCCATATAAATCAGTGGCCAGCGGCCCCATCATCTTAGGAATTATCACGTCAACAACGGTGGTATCGAGGATGGCCATGAAGGCCCCGGTCATGATAATGATGGTTAAAAAGGCTCGGTAGCCCTTGGAAATACGGGCGTAAATCGGGATGTCGTCTGCTGTTTCCTGGAGGGTCATGAACCGTCTTTCTCCCCGCCTTCAGCGCTTTTTTTTCTCTTGATCTCCACCTCCCCACCCATACCGACCCGTAAGCGGGCTGTGTCGCCTTTGGTTATTCTGATCCTGATCGGAATCCGCTGTGATACCTTGGTGAATTCGCCGGCGGAAATATCACGGGGGGCCAGGGCAAAGGTAGCGGCTGAAGCGGGCAGGATAGTTTCTACTACGCCTCTGTAACCGCCCTCGGGGTAGGCATCGATGGTGATATTAACCGCTGAGCCGGGCATCACTCCGGCCAGTTTCTGCTCTTCCAACAGGACTATCAGGTAAATATCCTTAGGGTTAATCAGAGAAAAGACCACCTTCCGGGGAGAAACCAGGGCTCCGGGGCTGACAAAACGTTTGGCCACCCGGCCGTTTAAAGGACTCTTTAAAACGCATTGGGCGAGATTGTGGCGAGCGTTTTTGAGGGCGGCCTTGGTTTCTTCGGTCTTATCAGCAAGACCTTTAATCTCTATGGCGGTCTCTTTAATGCGCTGTTTTTCAACCGCGGCTAATTTCAACTGGTAACGTGCTGTAACCACGGAGGCTCCAGTGGCCGCATCCTGCTGGCGAAGGGTATCTTTGGCGAGTTCTTCGGCCCGCAGGCGGGTGGTGACATCTTCAGCCTGACTGTGGGAGACCGCTTGGCGGGGCAGGAGATTCTGATAGCGGGTGTTATCCCTTCGCAATTGTTCGATCTTGACCTCGGCGGCGGCTACCCTGGCCGTCATGGCTCCTTTTTGTTTTTCTAATTCCGTGAGACGTGAGGCGGCAATTTTCTGGTTCAGATCAGTTTCTTCCCGCAGACGCCGCAGAAAAAGTTTTTTGGTCCGGTACTCATTTTTAACGGCGGCGAGACGGGCCTTGAGCTGCTCAACCGTCAGCCGGTAAGAGGTATCGTCCAGGCCGGCCAGCACTTCGCCTTTACGCACTGAATCCCCCGCTTTCTTGTTGATTGTCTCGACGCGGCCGCTAACCAGGTTGAAGCCTACGGAAACCAGACTGTCGGTGCGGACAAAAACGGCATCTGTGACGGCGTAGATCATCCGATGGTGGACGAAGCGGATGGCGAGGGTAAGGATTACTATGGCGCAGATAATGAGGATAATGGCGGCAATGAGGCGTCCGCGTGACGTATGATTATTTTTCATCCTTCATCCTT
>CAZZJP010000256.1:0-2122 GCA_964654555.1 uncultured Desulfobulbia bacterium | reverse complement strand
TACGGCATGGAGCAGGAGGTGTCTTTTCCTAACACCACCTATTACCTGCCGGTTATCTATAGTATGTTGGGCGCTAAGATTCAGACTCTGGGTGATATGCGTGATATCTTCACCGAATGCCGTCAGCTGCTGCCGGCCAATGTTAATAATGATGTCTGGCTGCCCTATCTCGGACAGGCCTTAGATGCCGGTATGGCCACCATTTTTGCTGAGGAGATGTACGAGGCAATTCGCTACGTTAAGGATCCTAATTTTTATACCATGACCGAAGACCCCACCGCTGAAAATATCTGGCTCGGGGCGGCTGATGACGTTATTTTTCGTAAACGCGGGGTGGAATTTGTTGACGGTACCGCCCCTGGTTTCGCGGTTATCATGGGAGCCCCTAAGGATAAGGAGGTAGCCAGCAAAATTGCCCTGGAGCTGCAGGAAAAAAATCTCTATATCTTCATGCATGACCACTCCGGCGAGATACGGATGCCCGAGCAGTTGGTTGAAAGCGGGGTACAGGTTGGCTGGAATACCCGTCTGGTTCCTTTTGGCCCCACCTATACCAGTGCGGTTTTTGCTCTGGGATTTGCCTGCCGGGTGGCCTTGGCCTTCGGCGGTATTAAGCCGGGCGATTATCAGGCTAATCTGAAATATAATAAGGATCGTACCTTTGCCTTTGTAATGGCCTTTGGCCCGGTCTGTGACGAGTGGTATGCCAATGCCGCCGGAGCCATTAACTGGGGCTTCCCCACCATCTCTGATTATGATATTCCCGAGGTTCTGCCCACAGGTATATGCACCTATGAACATGTGGTAAGTAATGTGCCGCACGATGATATGGTGCAGAAGGCCATTGAGGTGCGCGGCCTGAAGGTTAATGTCAGCAAGATTGATATTCCCATGGCCTTCGGTCCGGCCTTTGAGGGTGAGCGCATTCGTAAAGATGATCTTTATATGGAGTGTGGCGGCGGGCGTACTACCGGCGTTGAGGTTTTGATCTCTAAAGCCATGGATGAGGTGCAGGATGGTCTGGTGATTGTTGAGGGCCCCGATATTAAGGATATTGAGGAGGGGCAAAATCTGCCCATCGCTATCCTGGTGGAGGTTGCGGGACGTGAGATGCAATCTGATTTTGAGCCGATTCTCGAACGTCAGTTCCATCATCTGACTAATTATATTCAGGGTATTATGCATATCGGCCAGCGTAATATCATGTGGGTGCGGATAGGCAAGGGAGCTGTGGAAAAGGGCTTTTCATTTGAGCATATCGGTACCGTACTGCATGGCAAGCTGCACCAGGAGTTTGGAGCTATTCTCGATAAGGTTCAGGTCAAAATTTATACCATTCAGGAGAAGGTGGAGGAGGTAATGGAGCTGGCCTTAAAGGTCTATGGCAAGCGTGATCTTCGTCTTGGCAATATGACCGATGAGACCGAGGATATCTTTTACTCATGCACATTGTGCCAGTCCTTTGCCCCCAGTCATGTCTGTGTTATAACCCCGGAGCGAGTAGGGATGTGCGGGGCCTATAACTGGTTAGATGGTAAGGCCTCATTCCAGATTAATCCCACCGGCCCTAATCAGCCCATTGAGAAGGGTGAGTGTCTTGATCCCATCATGGGCGATTTCAGCGGTATTAATGATTTTGTCAAGCAGGCCTCCCGAGGTGCTGTTCCGGCGGTTTCTTGTTATTCGCTGATGAATAATCCAATGACTGCCTGCGGCTGTTTTGAGTGTATAGCCGCTATGCTGCCCCAGTGCAACGGGGTGATGATTGTTGATCGTGATTATCGCGGCATGACCCCGGCTGGCATGAAATTTACCACCCTGGCCGGTATGGCTGGCGGCGGGGCTCAGACCCCTGGTTTTATGGGGGTTTCCAAACATTTTATCACCAGCCGTAAATTATTGCTGGCCGAGGGGGGCTTGAAGAGGTTGGTCTGGCTGCCCAAGGCCCTGAAGGAGCAGCTCAAGGATAAGTTGATTAAGCGCTGTGAAGAATTAGAAATGCCGGAGTTATACGAAATGATTGCCACCGAAGAACAGGGCTCTACTGAGGAGGAGATTATGGTCTTCTTGAAGGAGAAGGGGCATCCGGCGCTGGAGATGGAGATGGCAGTCTAAGAAAAAC
>CAZZJP010000255.1:0-2140 GCA_964654555.1 uncultured Desulfobulbia bacterium | reverse complement strand
CAATGGATTTCAGGCAGCACAGGGTGTATTCTATCTGATTATAGACCGGGATGATGACAGAAACCAATGGTGAAGCGTGGCGTTGAAAACTTATGCTCTGGGTAAATTTATTTAGTTTCCCCTTTATTTTTTTCAAGGGAATAGGAATAACTTCTTCCATACCTTTGGCTTTGGCGGTCAGTGGGGAGGATGACTTTTGCTCATGGCACAGAAAATCATTTTTTAATCTGACTCTGGCGGCCTCTGAAAAGGGCAGTATGGCAAGAATTAAATTGAAGATGGCGGTGAAGCTGCGGCTTTTATTTAATTTTAGGCCCCGAATTATGGGTAGCATGATGCGGCGTTTAATGTACCTTTTGATTAAATCGGCCTGAGACATTAGTTCTGATCTTTAAGGGGGAGGCCGCGATAGATATCTACCAGGGAATTGAGGTGTTCGTCCCATGAAAAGTGCTTCTGGGCGTGGGCTCTGGCCTGCTTAGCCATGGCCTGGTTTTTGTCTTGGTTGGTAAGGAGTTCGATAACGGCGGCCGCGAAGGAGGATGCCTTGTCGGCAATCATTACCGAGCGGCCGTGTTCATAGTTTAAGCCCTTGTTGCCTATAGTGGTGGAGACTGAAGCACGGCCGGCAATGGAGTATTGATTCAATTTACCTCTGATACCAGCCCCGGTGATGAGGGGCAGCACGCAGAGCGAGGCTTGCTGAATATACGGGATAATATTATCCACCCGGCCGCTGAATTCTATCTGTTGGTCATTGCGGGCCATTTCCTGTAACTCTGTGGTGTCGCCGGCCCCGATTATGAGTAGTTTATATTCGGGAACCTTATCTTTTATTAAAGGATGGATGGAGGTTATATACCATCGCATGCTGTCAATATTGGGGTAATGACCAAAATATCCCAGGAAGGCGACGCAGCCTTTTTTTGCCCGCACTTTGCTTTTTGCCACCTGGTCGATGATTTCATGCCTGGAAATACAGGTTGGGATAATGTGGGGGCGGCGGGGATACAGTCTTTGTAAAAAGTCAGCGTCTTCCTGGGTAACGGCGATTAAGAAGTCGGCATTCTCCAGGGCGAATTTTTCGGCAACGGCAAATTTCCACAGATTGCCCGTGAATTTTGTCATCTCCCGCAGATTATTGGTAATTGTCAATTCCTGAATTTTAATAACATTGCTCTTGGTCACGCATTCCATAAAGGTAAAGCCCACCCTGCGGCCGTAAGTCTTCATGAAATTAGTCAGGAAGATAGTATGCGGATATTCAAGTTGGATAATGTCGTAATATTGCCCGTTATGTTCGATTTTTTGGAGCCATTCTGTTATGTCGTTCCTGGTCAGTTCTTGGTCAACAATATGTTCGCCATCGATTAGACGCACCTCCCGCAGTGAATTTTTAAGTAATTCCAGGGAGCGGTGATCTTTTTTCTGGTCATAAACGGAGTAGAGGTCAATGTCGTGTTTTTGGGATAAACCGTGCAGGATATCGAAAAGACGCAGGCCGCCACCGTGCTCAATGGAGGGGAACAGGCCGCTGATCACCAGGATTTTTAAGGGCCGGTCAGCCTCCAGGGGCAGTTGAGTGTTGGTTCGCGTATATGTGCTGTTGGTCAGGAAGTCGTTAATTTCCTGCCGTAACTGCCAGATACCGCCCTCATACATGTAGGCCCGGACAATATCTATCAGGATAAGTGAATTGTTGGCCGGCTGGTAATTAGTTTCGCCTGTGAAAAGGAGATCCATGACCCGCTCAAAATCTTTTAGCAGGCTGTCTATACAGTTGATGTTAGCGATGGATTTCTGTCGTTCTCCGATAACCTTGAGGTGCCAGTCGGAGAGCTGACTGATTTGGATGTCGCGGACAATACGCTCGTCTAAGTGCTTACCAAGATTGTCTAACTCAGCGGATAATTTATTAAAAAGGGATACCTGTTGGGCCTGGAGGGGGGCTAAACGTCTGTCAATATGCTTGGCGGCAGCCTCTCTAACCGCTAATATCGGTTTTGAATGGTAAAATATATCGAATAATTTTTGGAGTAGTCCCACGGCTCTTATTATGATACGTTATTTTTTAGAGTTAGCGGGCTTGGCGTGGCGCTGACCCGGGCTTGGCGCTGACCTGGAAATTATATCATTTATG
>CAZZJP010000254.1:0-2144 GCA_964654555.1 uncultured Desulfobulbia bacterium | reverse complement strand
TGATCCGCTGGAGCAGTTTCGCGGCTGGCTGGTGATTGATGATTTAAGTTTCCCCATGGCGGCGGGAGGTATGCGGGTGCAGAAGGGGCTGACCCAGGGCCATCTTGTTAAAATGGCGCATAATATGACCATGAAGATGCGGATTATCGGCCTCCCCATTGGCGGGGCGAAATGCGGCATTGATTATGAACCAGCCGCCCCTGGCAAGCTTGCTGCCATGCGTCGTTTCATGGCCGCCATTAAGCCCTGTATTGAACAAAACTACTCCATGGGCCCGGATCTCAATACCAGTATGGCAGAATTAGAAGAGATCGCCGTCCGCTTGGATATTCCATCCGTCAAAATGGCCGTCGCCCAGGCCCAGGGCATGGAGCTGCCAGACTTTCTTAGACGCTATGAGGTATTGAATCAGGAGGCCCTGCCAGGTTGGTCACTGGGGCGGATCAGGGCGGGATATGGGGTGGGGGTGGCAGTTCTGGCCGTCTTGGATGATCTGAAAATTCCCTGCCCCGGGGCCACCGCCGCGGTGCAGGGTTTTGGTACCCTGGCCCGCGCCACTATTGCCACCCTTCAGGCCGCCGGGGTTAAGATCCTGGCGGTGGCGGATGTTCATCAATGCCTGCGGGCCGCGGATGGCTTTGATCTTAACATACCGGCTCTTCTTGACCATTCCGGCACCACATTACCCCCTAATTTCAGCGGCCCTGGAATAAGCAGTCTGCCCCGAACAGCCATTTATGACACCCCCTGTGATATTATGATCCCGGCCGCCATTGAAAATACCATTACCAGCGCTAACGCCGCAGTTATTCAGGCCAAAGCCGTGGTGCCGGGAGCCAATCTGGCCGTAACCGAGGAGGCGGATGCCATCCTCTTTCAGCGCCGGATACCGTGTTTGCCTTCTTTCCTGGCGGGCTGCGGCGGCTCCTTATCCATGAACGGCCTCTTTGCGCCCGGCAAGACACCCAGCGCGGCGGCGGTGCTGGCCTATATGGACGAGACCATGAGCAGAATCACAGGGGAGATCATCAACATCGGCCGCCGCTTAAATATTCCTTTAAGCGCCGCAGCCTGTAAATATTGTGAGCATATAAAACGGAGTGGTAAACCTTACCAGTTGCAGCCCAAGAAAATAGTGTACTAAGAGCCATGTTGTTTTTTTACCGGCTCTGAAGCGTGTGAAAAAATGTCAATTCATCCCTTTGATTTTAAGTTACAGGCCGATGTATTTTCCACCCCTGAAGGGCGGGAGATATTCGCGGAGACCAGCCGTATCCAGAACTGGCTGGATTTTGAGGCCGCATTGGCCCTCAGCCAGGCCGAGCTTGGGATTATTCCCGCCGCGGCAGCCAGGATAATTCAGGGCAAAGCCCGGCTTGACAACCTCGACCTGGCAGCCATTGCCGAGGAATATACCCGCAACCGCAATTCCCTTATGCCGGTTATCAAGGCCCTGCGCCAGGCCTGCGGTGCGGCCGGGGAATTTGTCCATTATGGTGCCACCACCCAGGATGTTATTGACAGCGGCCAGATAATCGCCCTCAAACAGGTGCTTAAAATAATTAAAGATAATCTGCTTCAGATTGAAGATATACTCCTTGATATGGCCCGGCGTTATCGCGATCAAGCAATGATCGGCCGTACTCACAGCCAGCAGGCTGTCCCCATCACCTTCGGACTGAAGTGCGCGGTCTGGCTCAGCGAGTTGGGCCGCCACTGTCAGCGCCTTGAAGAACTCCAGCCCCGTCTGCTTAAAGGCCAGTTAAGTGGCGCGGTGGGAACGATGTCCGCTCTGGGCAGACAGGGGCGGGAGGTGGCACGCCTGACCATGGACAGATTAGGTCTTGGAGTCAGCACCGTCTCCTGGCATACATCGCGTGACAATATAGCCGAGACCGGTTGCTTTTTTGCCATGCTCAGCGCCACTGCTGCCAAAATCGGCAATGAAATATTTCAACTTGGCAAGACCGAGATTATGGAGCTGCGGGAGTCGCCCCCCAGCGGCATATCCGCCGGCAGCAGTACCATGCCCCATAAACGTAACCCGGTAATCTGTGAACGGATTGCTGCCATGAATAGTCACATCCGTTCTCTGAGCGGGGTTATTATGGAGGCCATGATTCACGAAGATGAGCGTGATCCCC
>CAZZJP010000253.1:0-2158 GCA_964654555.1 uncultured Desulfobulbia bacterium | reverse complement strand
ATTTTTTGTTTAATGCCTGTTTCGCAACAAGTATCTTAATTATACCCCCCCGCCAGGGGCGGGGGGGTAACAATTTTAAAAACGGCAGTCCAACAGCATATAAGCGTTGCGCAACTCCTCTTGTGATTTGCCGAAATCACCAATAGGGAAGGCTGTCAGACTATACTGGTAATTAATGTAGGTGTATCCCAGCCGGGCAAAGAGATTCTTGTTAAAGGGCTGGATATAATAGAAGTCATAGGCATTACCGCGGGTGGCCAGTTTGTTGTAAAGTTCAGCCGGCCCGGAGGTGAAGCTGAACCAATACTCGCTGCCGTGGTTATACTCGAATCCCACCTTGGGGTTGTTGAAACGGGCGCTGCTAATGGTGTAACGCAGGCCGGTGTATAAGGCCCAGCCGGTATGAGCGCTGGTGCCGTCGTTGTTTAACAGCCCTAATTTGGTTGGTCCATTTGGTGTAGTATAATTGAAATATTGACCATTGGGATGGGTATGATTCAGTCCCAGGGACATAAAGACATCAAAATTGGAGTTCATGACCTTGTCGGCCTGGGCGTGAATGCCGTAGAGATCCAGGTCGCCGACATTGAGTTTATGACCTCCCAACTGTACGATTGATGAACTGCTGAAATCAACCGCTATGTCATTGGCCCGCAGGGCGCTGAGTACCAGGAGGCTGTTATTAACGCCGGGGATTTCGGTCTCAAAGAAGGTGGCAAAAACGTCGGTATCGTTTAGGCCGTTGGGGGCGTCGAGATAGGCGTTGACACTGTCTTTGTCTTGATAACCCTTGCCGTAGGCGAAGCGGATGGCGGAATTCTTCCAGCCGGTGTAACGCTGCAACCCTATAGTGGTCACTATGCCGTCGGCTTCGCCGTCAAAGAGCAGGGCGGGATAAGTGGATTGGCGTTTGCGGTTTTCCTTCAATTCAAAGGGAGGGCCCTCGGAGGAGGGGTGGCGGCCAAAGGTAAAGGCCAGCGGCACCGGCATACCGGAGGGAACCCAGTCCACGTAGGCGCGGTCTAATTTTATATTAGTACCGGTGGGCAGGTGAGCGCTGTTGTAATCGCCATAGACCGCGGAATCTGGTGAATTGCTGCCGGCAAAAAATTTGTAGGCGGTAAGACGGCCGGTGAATTTGAGGTTCTTGCGGATTTCGGCATCCATATTAAGCCGGAAGCGGTTGGTCCAGCTGTTATCGTTGCTTTCTTTGTAATGCGACTTTGGCGTTTTCGTTTTCTCTGAGAAATAAAAATGATTCTTCACCGTGAAATTATCCACCCTGGTGCGCAACTCGGCCCCGAGATTGATTCTATCCTTTAAGGTCTTGGTCTCCACCACATCTAAGGTATCGTAGATATCGTTAATATCCTTAGCGACTTTAGAGGGGATGACCGCGCTCTCCGCCTTATTGGTTGGACTTCGATGCTCCAGCTTATTTACTCGTTGTTGGAGGGTCTTTAATTGGCTGATGATGGCCTGATAGTCTTCGGCTGGAATAGTCACGGTTTTTTGAGCTGCGACGGCCGTGCCTGTCCAGGCCAGGAACAGGGCTGGAAGTAATAAATATTTTTTCATTGTTTATTCTTGCCTCCCATGGCGTTTTAATTTCTTTATTTTTAATAATTGTTGAATCATACGATTTTATTTAGGAATAATTGCCGCTTCCGGTTGATCGCTGTCGGCGGCGTGGTTAGTTAGATAAGTCATAATTGCCGCCATATCGCTGTCACTAATCCCGGTGTCGACGGGGTGACGGCCGCGCTCAAAGTATTTTTGCCACACCCGGCCCGCCTTATCGGCCGGATTAATGACTGCTGCCTTGCCGCCGCTCTTGTGACAACTGCCACATTTTTGGATAAAGAGGGTGTCTCCGCCCGCCATTACCTCGTTAGCTGCCAGTCCTATGAGACTCGCAGCCATTAAAAAGATTAGAATCTTTCTCACTTAGATCTCCTTTTTTCTCTTGATTAACAGTTGATGGATCTCTATTTTATCAATTTTACATTATCCGCAGGTTGTCCAATTGCTTCTGGGACAGATTCATTTTCTGCGGTTTGATCTGTTTGACCAATAAGATTTATGAGTTCATGAACAAAATTACGGAGAATATTGGCCTGCCCCTGCATGGTTTCGGCGGCAGCGGCCAGTTCCTCGG
>CAZZJP010000252.1:0-2176 GCA_964654555.1 uncultured Desulfobulbia bacterium | reverse complement strand
TGAGCAGCGTGGCCATCCGTTCACGAGGGGAACGCAGGGTGCGGGTGGCCATAACCCCGGGCACGGCACAGCCGCCGGCAATGCCGCCGGAGACGATATAGGCCATTACCGAATTGCCGTGCAGGCCAAAGACACGAAAAATGCGATCCAGCATGAATGCCACCCTGGCCAAATAGCCTGAATCTTCGAGAAAGGCCAGGCCCATGAACATGAGCATGATCAGGGGCACAAAACTTAAAACTCCGCCCACCCCGGCAATGATGCCGGAGATTAGTAGCGACTTCAGAGGGCCGTCGGCCATTAAATGATTGACTCCCCTGGCTAAAAGGTCAAAGAAATCAGTCACCCAGGCCATGGGCAGGGCGCTGAGGCCGAAGGTGAATTGATAGAGACCGAAGAGGACGCCTATCATAATTAGGGGGCCGATGAAACGCTGGGTCAGAATCTTGTCTATTTTGTCGGAGGTGTAGAGGCGGTTGATGTCGTATTGATGGGAAATTACCCCCTGCATGAGGATGGATTTAATGTAACCATAGCGATAATCGGCGATAACGGCCTCCGGGGTAGTTTCCAGGGTACGCATGGTGTGACTGCTGATCTTCTTTACCTCGTTGGTTAGTTCCTCGTATAAGTTTTTATTGACCCGCATTCCGGCCTCTCTGAGCTGGGGATCTGCCTCTAACAATTTCAGGGCGATCCAGCGGGGATGGTAAAGGTCGGTGAGAAAAGAGGCGGCCTTGATCTTCTCTTCCATGGTCAGGATAATCTCGTCCATGTCCTCGCCATAGGAGATATTTGCCGGCCGCCACTCGTGCTCCTGGGCCGCCAGTTGAGCGGTCTGTTTCATTAACTCGTCCACCCCTTCACCCTTGCGGGCGACAATGGGCACCACCGGCAGGTTGAGCAGGCCGCTTAACTTCCGGCAGTCAATGGCAATTCCCCGTTCCTTGGCCACATCCATCATATTAAGGGCGATGATTACCGGTACCCCGATTTCAAACAGCTGGGTGGAGAGGTAGAGGTTGCGCTCTAAGTTGGCGGCATCGACAATATTAATTACCACCCGCGGCCGTTCCTGGAGCAGGAAATTACGGGCGACTATTTCCTCAACGGAATAGGCGGCTAGGGAATAGGTGCCGGGCAGGTCAACTATCTTCAGCTTTTTGCCGTCACATTCGTATATCCCCTCTTTCTTTTCCACCGTGACTCCCGGATAATTCCCCACATGCTGCCGGGCGCCGGTAATGGCGTTAAAGAGGGTGGTTTTACCGGCATTGGGGTTACCGGCCAGGGCGATTTTAAATTCAGCGCTCATCTAATCTTCCACCTCAATTTCAATATGATCGGCCTCGTTATTACGCAGGGTCAGAGTGCCGCCCATTACCCGCAGGGCAACGGGGTCATTCAGGGGGGCCCGGCCCTGCACGGTGATTACGGTACCCGGTACGATGCCCATTTCCCTTATCCGGCGGCCCAGCTCACCACCCACCTTCACGGCGGTGATGGTGCCGCTTTGATTCTTGGCCATCTGACGCATCAATATTTTCGACATTACTGTGCTTTCTCCTTGAGTTGTGCTTTGGTTGTTACATTGTGGCATCTTGCTGTCCGTCTTTGTCAACGGTTAGGATAAAATAAGGTAAGATGGGGAGCGTGTCAATAAAAATATTAGGGTCGCCTAACTTTTTGGGCGGATAATGGCGGAAGAGGCGGGGAAAATGGGATATTCAGCGGAGGATGATGTTCAGCTAAAGGGGGGACAGCGGTATGAATCTGCCTTCATTATGCCTTCTTTTAAAGATGGCAAGGCCGACTAATCCCGTACCGAACAGAAACATGGATGCCGGTTCCGGCACCGGGGAGCCGGTGGTGGCGGTATTGTCGAAAAAGGCGCTGGTGATTTCAATATTGGCATCCTGTCCTGTTGAAGAATCATATTTATCGTTTGTCCAGGAGTATTTAACCGTGTAATTTCCGGCAATGTCTATGTCTATATTAAAATAATTGTAATTCACCTCGGTTGAGCTGGCAGTTATATATAGTAATTTGTTGGCGTTGGAGATATTTGAACCGTTAAAATTGGATGAAATTTTAAAAAATTGGTACCAGCTGGAGGAGCCAAGGGTATCGCCATAATTGATAGCATTAAGGCCGATATTCCAGTTGCCCGGAGTTA
>CAZZJP010000251.1:0-2198 GCA_964654555.1 uncultured Desulfobulbia bacterium | reverse complement strand
ACAATAATGGCCGTCTCCAGAACATTATCCACATGATCAACCAGCTCAATAGACAGGCTGTTAATCACCTTCTCCGGCACATCCCGCAGGTTGCGCTCGTTCTCCTTAGGTACCAGGACATGGGTAATATTGGCCCGCCTGGCGGCCAATAACTTCTCGGTCAGCCCGCCTATGGGCAGCACCCTGCCCCGCAGAGTAATCTCACCGGTCATGGCCAGATCCCGCCGCACCGGCAAATACAAGAGGGCCGAGACAATAGAGGTGGCGATGGTGATACCGGCCGAGGGGCCGTCCTTGGGAATTGCCCCCTCGGGAACATGAATATGGATATCAATCTTTTCATAAAAATCGCTGGCAATCCCCAGGCGATTGGCCCGGGAGCGGACATAGCTCAATGCCGCCTGGGCCGATTCCTGCATAACGTCTCCCAGTTTTCCGGTAATCAGGAGCTTACCGCTGCCTGGCAGGAGGACGGTCTCAATCTGCAAAATCTCGCCGCCCACCTCTGTCCAGGCCAGGCCGGTGGTGAGACCTACTGCATCCTGCTCCTCGGCAACCCCAAAGCGGTATTTGGCGGTACCGAGGTACTTCCCTACCCCGCGGCCGGTAACCCGGTAACGTAATTGCTTCTTTTCCTCACTAAGCCGCCGCCTGGCAATTTTGCGATAAATACTGGCAATAGCACGTTCCAAATTTCGCACCCCTGCCTCACGGGTATAATGGCGGATAATCTCCAAAATACTATCGCGGTTAAAAACCACCTCACCTTTATTAAAGCCATTTTCCACCCTTTGTTTAGGAACAAGAAATCCCTGGGCAATGGCCATCTTATCCTCCTCGGTATAACCTTCCAAAGCAATAATTTCCATTCTATCCTGTAAAGGGGCAGGAATGGAATGCAGAGAATTGGCGGTGGTAATAAAAAAGATGTCCGAAAGATCGTAATCCAGATCAAGAAAATGGTCATTAAAGGCCGTATTCTGCTCCGAATCCAAGACCTCAAGAAGGGCAGAAGCGGGATCACCCCGGAAGTCGGTGCTTATCTTATCAACCTCATCAAGACAAAATACCGGGTTATTGACCTTTACCTTGCGCAGTGCCTGAATAATCCGCCCCGGCATAGCCCCAATATAGGTTCGCCGATGCCCCCTGATCTCAGCCTCATCCCGGACGCCGCCCAGGGAGATACGAACAAATTCCCGATCCATGGCCCTGGCCACCGACTTGCACAGAGAGGTCTTACCCACCCCAGGCGGGCCGACAAGGCAGAGAATGGGGCCGTGGAGTTTCTCCACCTGAGCCTGAACTGCCAGATACTCCAGAATCCGTTCCTTGGGCTTGCACAACCCGTAGTGATCCTCGTCCAGCACCTTTTCGGCCTGATTAATATCCAGCTCAGACTCACTTTTATCCCGCCAGGGCAGACTCAGAATACAATCAAGATAATTTCGTACCACCGTGGCCTCGGCAGATGAGGGAGGCATGGGCTTTAACTTCTTAAGCTCATGCTCCGCCTTCTTCCGCGCCACGGTTGGCATATTCTTGTTTTTTATGCGCCGTGCCAGATCATCGACTTCGGCACCATGCTCATCATTATCCTGCCCTATTTCCTTCTTTATTACCTTTATCTGTTCAGTCAGATAATAGTCACGCTGGGTCTTGGCCAGTTTTTTCCGAACTCTGGCCTGAATAACCCCCTCTAATTCAGTTAACTCCAGCTCGCGGCTGACAATATCCAAGGTTAGAGCGTAGCGTTCAGAAAGGTTGATTTTGCTTAGAATTGATTGTTTGTCAGCAGAACTAACTGGCAAATGCGAAGCCAGAACATCTATAAACCTGGCTGAATCAGCTATACTCTCAACCGATTTAACCACCTCAGGTGAGATTTTTTTATGGCGGGCAGCATAGTTTTTAAAGGAAAGCAGTAATTGCCGGTGATAGGCAATATTCTTAAGGTCGTATTCATTATTCTCCTCAAGATCCTCAACCCGGCCCATGAAAAAATCAGTTTGATTAAGAAATTCAACAAGCAGCCCGCGCCGTTTACCCTCCACCAGGGCCTTAATAGTACCATCGGGCAGCCGCAAGAGCTGGAGAACTTTGGAGATAGTGCCTATTTGATGAAGATCCGCGGCATTAGGCACATTAACAGCGGCATCAACCTGAGCGACAAGAATAATCTCCGTATTGTTATTCAT
>CAZZJP010000250.1:0-2234 GCA_964654555.1 uncultured Desulfobulbia bacterium | reverse complement strand
CACATCTAAACAGTTACAGCTCATAGTTTAGGGCAGGTTATCCGCTTTAGCTAAAATAGTTACAAGATGTGCTGGTTTAATTTGCATTCCACAGAATAAATTTTATGTCTCTGAGTACTATTTTCTTAATCGCCGTAGCCCTGGCCGTTGATGCCTTTGCCGTGGCCCTGGCCGCCGGTATTGCCCTGCCCAGGGTTACCATACGTCATACCTTTCGTCTGGCCTGGCATTTTGGGCTTTTTCAGGCCGGGATGAATATAATCGGCTGGGCCCTGGGGCTTTCGGTACGTTATCTTATTGAACGGGTGGATCACTGGCTGGCCTTTGCCCTTCTGACCTTTGTCGGCGGGCGGATGATTATTGAGGCCTTTAAGACGGAGAAAACGGCGGAACCCGGTGATCCAACCCGGGGCCGTACCATGGTTATGCTGGCTGTGGCCACCAGCATTGACGCTCTCGCCGTGGGCCTGAGCTTTGCGGTCTTAAAGGTGGATATCCGGCTGCCGGCGCTGGTTATCGGTGTCGTTGCCGCTCTGTTCACCGCCCTTGGTATTCATCTGGGTCATTTTGCCGGGCGTTCATCGCGTCTCGGGCCTAAGGTGGAGATTGCCGGCGGCCTGGTTTTAATCATTATCGGCCTTAATATTCTTCATGGCCACGGGGTATTTTAATGCCTCCATGCGGCCTGAATCCGGCTGATGGCCTCCTGGACATTTTCCCGCTCGCCAAAGGCTGAGAGACGGAAATAGCCCTCGCCGCTGGGGCCGAAACCGCTGCCTGGCGTCCCCACCACATGACATTCCGTCAACAATTGATCGAATAAATCCCAGCTGCTCATCCCGTCTGGAGTTTTGAACCATATATAGGGGGAGTTGACTCCACCAAAGCAGGTAATACCGATTGAGGTCAGGCCCTGAAGGATCAGGCGGGCGTTCTCAAGATAATAATCAATGGTCTCGGTTACCTGAGCCCAGCCTTCGGCCGAATAGACGGCCGCCGCCGCCCTCTGAACCGGATAGGATACCCCGTTGAATTTGGTACCTTGCCGACGGTTCCATAATTGATTCAGGGATATTTTATCCCCTCCCGCCGTCCAGCCCTTCAGCTCTTCAGGAATAATGGTCAGACCGCAGCGCACCCCGGTAAAGCCCGCTGTTTTGGAAAAGGAACGGAATTCAATGGCGCATTTTCGGGCGCCGGGAATTTCATAGATGGAGTGCGGGATTTCCGCCTGGCGGATGAAGGCCTCATAAGCGGCGTCAAAGAGGATTACGGCCTCATTGGCAACGGCGTAGTCCACCCAGGTCTGTAATTGTTCCTTGGTTGCCACGGTGCCGGTGGGATTATTGGGATAGCAGAGATAGATGAGATCTACCCTGCCAGCGGGCAGAGCCGGGGTAAAGTCGTTTTCAGCTGTGCAGGGCAGGTAGGTGATGCCCTGACTATCGGCCTCGCCGCCGCGGCCCACCATGATATTGGTGTCGTTATAGACCGGATAGACAGGATCGCAGATGGCCGCCTTGTTGTTTAAATCAAAGATATCCAGGATATTGGCGGTGTCGCATTTAGAGCCGTCGGAAATGAATATCTCCGAGGTTTTAAGTTCCACGCCAAGAGGCCGGTAGGCCTTATCTATAACTATCTCGCTGAGCCAGGAATAGCCCTGTTCCGGGCCGTAGCCGTGGAAAGATTCTGCCTGGGCCAGGTCGTCAATTCCGGCCCGGAAGGCCTCTATAACCTTCGGCGCCAGGGGTCTGGTGACATCACCAATCCCTAAACGGATAATTTTCGCTTCCGGATTGGCCGCCGCGAACCGGCTGACCCGGCGGCCAATTTCCGGAAACAGATAACCGGCCTTTAATTTCAGATAATTGTCATTAATAAGCGCCATACAGTATCCTTGTTTGTTGGTTAATTATATACCTATTCATAAAAGGATACAAAATATACTCATTTTGAACTTGAGTAAATAAAAAAAAGGCCGCGGTAAATTATTAGCGCGGCCTTTTGGTACATGGAACACCGGGGCTGCCGATGTATAAAAACAAATTGTTATTGCATAATCAGACGGGCGTTTAAAGGCTGAACCGGACGGTTATTGTTAAAACCAAGGGCCTTGTTCAGCTGGGCGGCCTGGGCGGCGGATACGGTGGGATGATTCTTCATTACTATCCACAGCACCCCTTCTGAACATGGCGGTGTGGTCAGTGAGCCGTTGAAACGGTAATAATCGT
>CAZZJP010000249.1:0-2262 GCA_964654555.1 uncultured Desulfobulbia bacterium | reverse complement strand
GCGGCTTAGACAAAATATGCCGGATCATTTCAAACGGCACGGACTGCCCCGGCACCCCGCTTAATCTCTGCGGCAAGGAGTTTAAAGCGGCCATGGCGAAAGCCGATCTGATTATCAGCAAGGGGCAGGGAAATTTTGAGACCCTTAGTCATCTCAAAGACGGGCCGCCGCTTTATTTTCTCCTGACCACTAAATGCCCCATTGTCGCCCAACGGGCTAGGGAAACGGCAGGGGCCGCCGCCAAAATAGTCAGCGGCGACACCCTGCTTATGAGGGCCGGATTCTAATTGTTCAAGCTGAATAGTTACGAATTATTAATTAACCGTGCCATATCCTTGGCGGCATAGGTCAGAATAATATCCGCCCCGGCCCGGTGAATAGAGAGCAGGGTCTCCATCATCACCTTATCCCCATCTATCCAGCCATTGGCGGCTGCCGCCTTAATCATGGCGTATTCACCGCTGACCTGATAGGCGGCAATGGGATGATCAAACTCATCATGCATCTTGGAGATAATATCGAGGTATGAGAGGGCCGGTTTAACCATAATAATATCGGCACCCTCTTCCACATCAAGAGATGCCTCCCGGAAGGCCTCCCGAACATTGGCAGGATCCATCTGATACCCCCGCCGGTCTCCAAATTGCGGGGCACCGTCCGCCGCCTCCCGAAAGGGGCCGTAAAATGAAGAGGCGTATTTAACCGCGTATGACATGATTGGTATATTGGTATAATTATTTTCATCGAGAGTGGCTCGGATCTCCGCCACCCGGCCATCCATCATATCCGAGGGAGCCACCATATCCGCCCCGGCCCTGGCATGGGAAAGAGCCGTCTTGGCCAGAATTTCCAGGGTGGCGTCGTTATCCACCTCACCATTAATAATTACGCCGCAGTGGCCATGATCGGTATATTCACAGAGACAGACATCAGTGACCACCATGAGTTCAGGGGCGGCGTTTTTCAACTCCCGTATCGCCTGCTGGACGATACCGCCCTTGATATGGGCTCCGGTGCCGGTGGCATCCTTGCTGGCCGGCAGCCCAAAGAGAATAACACTACGCACCCCGACGGCAAGGCAGTCCCTGGCCTCAGCGGCCAGTTTATCCACCGACAGCCGGAAAACACCGGGCATGGAGCTGATCTCTTCCTTAATATTCTTGCCGGTCTGCACAAAGAGGGGGAGAATAAACTGCGAAGGGGAAAGCCTGGTCTCCCGCACCATGGCCCTAAAATTTTCATTTTGTCTTAACCGGCGGGGCCGGTAATCAGGGAATATCATTATATGCCTCCTGTCTGTTTGGTTAGAAACTCACTATAATCTCATCTGCTTTTCAACAAGTTCATTTATAAACTTCTCAGGATCTCGCAACGCGGCACTGGTAATGGGGATTTCATGCCCATGCCCCTCATGTTCCAGCAGACTCAGGCCGTACTCCATGGCCTTGAGTAATTTAGCGCAGATAATATCCAGGCCTTCAGGACTTTTAGGTTCCTGATCTAAGCAATAATCAACCGCCTCGGTGGTGAACCTGACCCGGCTGCCACATTGTTTAAATATCTTTTCCTGCCAGTTAGACAGATGTCCCACCAGGCTGGCAAAATCCTCACAAGCCTCGTTAGGGCTGATATTCTCGGCAAAGGCGTAAGAGGCGAGCAGCAGAATTCGATCCCTGGTAGGCCGCACCCCGTGATCCCGCAACCAAGCGCTTTTTTTGGCCCGAAAAAATTTAGTCAGCCGGGCGGTCTGCTTCTTTCTGGCCTGTTCAAAATGACGACGATGAAATTCGCGGCGTTTACCGCTTTTAAGCAGATGCTGGAGCTCTTTCTCCGGATCAGCCACCATGCGGGCCGTCACCGTGAGGAATTTAATATTGGTGGATGGCAGCTTCTTCTCAAAGGGCAGAAGAGTATTTTCCACTACACTGACCAAAGCCCGAGCCCCGGTTTTCTGCCGGGCCGCTAAACTGGCAAGGGCGGACAGTGCTTCATCCTCAAAGGCCAGTTTAATACCGTAGACCATAAAATCCTGCCGCTTGGCAAGCAGCAGCGAGCTGTTAACATTCTTCAAGATCGCGCTGAGATCCGCCACAGCCAGGGGCTCCAGCACCGCGGTAATGGGCAGACGACCGATGAACTCATTTTCAAAGCCGAACTCCACCAAATCCTCAGCCCGCGTCTGAGCCAGAGATTTGCAGCTGGCCTTAGCACTGGTCAACTGCCCGGCAAAGCCCATGGTCTTTTTATGCCGCCGCCGGTGGA
>CAZZJP010000248.1:0-2268 GCA_964654555.1 uncultured Desulfobulbia bacterium | reverse complement strand
GGCGGGGATTATTCTCCACCGGTCTGGTCACCGTCAGGGCAATCCTGGCCATCTCTGGTATCTGGTCGGCGGGAATTTTCAACTCCGTCAAGGTAGCGGGAATACCAATATCCATATTAAGATTGTAAACAGCCTCAACAACGCTGTTCGCCGCCTCCCGATCGCTCTTATTCTCCACCTCACAACCCATAATCTCGGCGACAGCGGCGTATTTTTCCGGTGCGCCGATGAGATTATAGTTCAAGACGTAGGGTAATAATACCGCATTGGCCAGGCCGTGGGGAATACCGAACATGCCGCCTAAGGGGTAGGCCATGGCGTGTACCAGCCCCACCCCGGCGACGGCCAGGGCCTTACCGGCCAGCAGGCTGCCAAGGAGCATATTATAACGGGCCTCAATATTACCGCCATTGGCATAGGCCTTGCCGAGATTGGCGCTTATCAGCTCCAGGGCCCGCATGGCGTACATATCCGACATACCGTTGGCCTGGCTGGAGACAAAGGCCTCAATGGCGTGGGTGAAGGCGTCTATTCCCGTGGAAGCCGTTATTTTGGGCGGCAGTGAGATGGTCAGCTCCGGATCAAGGAGTGCCGCCTCCGGGTAAAGAGGATCACCGTTCATGCCGCCCTTGGACTTGGTTTTTTCATTAATAAAGACAGCAGTAAAGCTGACCTCGGCACCGGTGCCGGCCGTAGTGGGCACCATAATCTTGGGGAGTCCCGCTTTTTTGATCTTGCCCAGGCCCAGATAATCCTCGGCCTTACCGCCGTTGGTAAGCAGAATGCTGACGGCCTTGGCCACATCCATGGCCGAACCGCCGCCTACTCCCACCAGGCAGTCGGAACCAGCGGCCCTTGCTAATTCAGCCCCCTTGTCGGCCAGGGTCAAACCCGGCTCAGGGGTAATATCGGTGTATAGTTCATAAGGCAGACCGGCATCGACAAGGGGTTTAATAATGCCATCGAGGAGACCTGCCTGCCGCAGGCCTGGATCGGCCACCACGAAGGCCCTGCTGCCGCCGCAATCTCTGATGACGGCGGCCAGATTATTAATCACACCGCAGCCAAAATGAATTTTTGTGGGTTGATTAACGTCAAAATTTGCGAAATTCATAATTATATCCTTTGCTGGTTGAAGAAATTGTCATTAAACACTAAGATAGGGAGGCGTAACGAATTGATTATATGAGGACATCCAAAAAAAAGCTGTAAAAAATAAGGCCAGAGGCGCTTTTTGCATGTTTTTTTTTGTAACTATACGGCAACTGACCAAGATCTTGCAGACAACCAGGAAGGCATGAACATGTCCCGGGATGAATTTTATTCCTAAAAAAGACGAAAAACATGGAACAGATAAGCAGATCAGAAAAGAAGCGCCGGGCCAAGGGCTTTGAGCAACTAACCCTGGAATTAATCCAGTTACGGGGTGCCGAGATCAGCGCTCTGCCGGTGGATGATTTCCTTAAAAAAGAGATCAAAGATGCCGCCGGTCTTAAGGCCGGAGCCCGTAAACGACAGATAAAATACATCAGTAAACAATTACGGGCCATGGACAGCGCGCCGCTTTTAACCTTTCTGACCGAGCGCAAAGGCTCACGTTTGCAACAGACCCAGGTCTTCCACCGCCTGGAACACTGGCGGGACGAGATTATCAGCGCCGCCATTCAAGCCCTGCAGGATGCTCAGCAGGCGGATAAGCCAATAGATGAAGGCTGGTCAACCAGACTCCTTGATGATCTTGCAGAAGAACTGCCGGGCCTTAACCGACAGGCAGTAAGCAAGGCGGCCATACGATACACCATCAACCGCAAACCCTCGCACCAGCGGGAAGTTTTTCGGCTGTTAAAAGCCGCCAGTGAGAGTGGAAAATATGTAAGCGATAAACCACCCTGCCCATAACCCAAGGCAGGACACGGACGCAAGGGCGTACTGAATACGCCCATACATACCCTGCCTTGGGCTATAGGCAATACGTGCCAAATATTTATTTTTGACATCAATAAAATCTACTCGGAACTTGTCAAGGATAAAGATTTGCCCCCTGTTTGACCTTAAATGAGACCAGTAATAGTACCCAGTTGAAAGTACCCGGTTAAAGTTTTGCGTTAAGGACGGTTGGTGGTTTTATGCCGGAAGACAGATTTTGTCCCCCCACTGCACCGAGGGGACAAAATCGAAAACCGGAAAAATAAAACCAGCCCACTTAGTATCCTAAGCTTCTTGATGCCGATTCTTAACCAGACAGTGATTGACCACCACTTTTGGAGA
>CAZZJP010000247.1:0-2338 GCA_964654555.1 uncultured Desulfobulbia bacterium | reverse complement strand
GCCTCTTCCATCTCCGCTATCCGCCGCCGGGAGGGCGATATAGTCGTGGGAAATATCCTGGGCAGCAACCTCTTCAACCTGCTGATGGTCATGGGCTGCACCGGGATTATCATCCCCTTTCAGCTTCCAGCCACAGCCCTCCACCGTGATATACCCATCATGACCGCCTTCGTTCTGCTTATCCTGCCGGCCTCACTCTGGCGGCGGCAAAAGCTGGGCCGGGCCTATGGCGCCCTGCTGCTGATTTTATATATTGGCTATATGTTTCTTATTGCCTGATAATTAGGTTGACGATACGGGCATGGCGCAAACGTTGCAGACAAAGGGCGTATGGCAATACGCCCCTACGAGGCCGTACTCTTTGCCTAATGACAGGCGGCCCCCCTGCGAGGCCCAAAGCACAACCGGTTCCTACGAGACCAGGCCTGTCTGCTGTTCCTGATTGGCGGTTTCCCTGAAAAATTCATAGGCCTCTCTGGGCGGCATATCCTCGTGAACTACCTTCCCCACCGCTCTCAGCATAGCCACCGGGGTGGCGGACTGAAAAATATTACGGCCCATATCCACGCCAGACGCCCCCTCCTGAATGGCGTTATAGGCCATGGTCAGGGCATCCAGCTCCGGAATCTTCTTGCCGCCCGCCATCACTATGGGTACCGGGCAGCTCGCAACTACCGTGTCAAAGCCTTTGGGAATGTAGTAGGTTTTCACATAGGCGGCCCCCAGCTCGGCGCACATGCGGCAGGCCAGGCGGAAATAGCGGGCGTCACGATTCATGTCCTTACCCACCGCCGTTACCGCCAGAACCGGCATCCCGTAGCGCATACCCATATCCACCAGACGGGTCATGTTATTTACCGAGCGGGTCTCATACTCACCGCCGATAAAGACTTGTACCGCCAGGGCCGAGGCGTTGAGGCGCAGGGCATCCTCCATATCCATGGCAAGATATTCGTTGGATAATTCCTTTAAAATACTGGAGCCGCCGCTGGCCCGCAGGACAACACCTTTATTATAGGAGGGTGGCAGCGTGGAACGTAGTATTCCCCTGGTCAGCATCAGGGTATCGGCGTAGGGGGCAATGGGAACGATGTTCAAATCAATACGCTCCAGGCCGGTGGTAGGGCCCTGAAAATAGCCATGATCCACGGCCAGCATCACCGTCCGGCCGCTTTTGGGGTTAAAGATCCTGGCCAGCCGGTTCTTCATTCCCCAGTCCAGTGAATTACAGCCCTTGAGGAAAAATCCCTCCTTCGACATGGGGACATCCTGATGAAATTGTTTCCCTTCCTTATCCGGCTCCGGCATAATTTTCTCCCTTTTTGTAGTTTATAATTTACACTTATTTTTCATTCCTGAGGGCGGATAATCACCTTGATGGAATCACCGCCCGCTGCCACCAGTTTTGAGCCCTCCACGGTGTCGGCCAGACCGAAACGATGGGTAATCATCTCCTCAACCCGCAAGCGGCCATGGCTGATAAGCTCAAGGGCCGCCGCGCAGTCACGGGGGCCGCCAGCGTAAGTGGTGGTCATGGTTACATCCCGGCGCCAGAAAAGGTCGTTCACGGAGAGAGGCAGAGTAACGCCCTCCATGGTGGGGGCAAAGAGCAAAATGGTGCCGCCGCGACCCACAGCGGCCATGGCCTGCCGCATGGCCGCTTCGGCCCCGGCACAGACAATCACCAGATCAGCCCCCCGGCCCTGGTTCCGCTCTCGGAAGAGAGCCGGGACATCCGCGTCGGCCCGCAGGGTAAAATCGGCCCCGAATCTTTCTGCCGCCCGCAAACGAAAATCGCTGAAATCGGTGGCGGCCACTAAACCGGCCCCGCTCATGGCTGCCAGATGAATATGCAGCAGCCCGGAGATACCGCTGCCCAGAACCAAAACGCTGCTCCCCGCCGCCATACCTGCCCGTCGCTGCCCCCGCAGGACACAGGCCAGCGGTTCAACAAAGGTGGCGGCCTCATAGCCCAGATGAGCGGGGATTTTCCAGGTACCACGCTCGACATTAACTGCCGCCAGCCGTACATATTCACAAAAACCACCCGGATCAAAATGGGTGCCGGTCATGAGCAGATCGCAAACCGTCTCATGACCGGACAGACAGCGCGGGCAGGCCTGACAGGGGACGTGGTGGGTGGCGGTAACCCGGTCGCCAGGCTCAAAACCGGCTCCGGCCCCGGCTTCCACCACTTCACCGGCAATCTCATGCCCCAGCACCAGGGGGGCCTTATCGCGCCGATACCACTCCATGACGTCGCTGCCGCAGATCCCGGAAGCCTCAATTTTAACCAGCAGTTCACCGGCCCCGATTCGCGGCCGGGGCAGCTCTTCCA
>CAZZJP010000246.1:0-2352 GCA_964654555.1 uncultured Desulfobulbia bacterium | reverse complement strand
CCTTTGGGGCAAAAACATCTCCGGAGCTGAAATAACGTTTACAGGAGATGAAAAATGAAAAAAAAGCTTAATGTTGTTCTGGCCCTCTTTGCCATATCCCTGCCTGCTTTGGCTCAAGCAGGGGTGAAAGATGCCGCACCCGCCTTTGAACCCACTATGAACGAAGTGGTAGTCACCGCCACCCGCAGCCCTGAGAATATCAGAACAATTCCGGCTAAAGTTGAGGTTATCGACAGCCAGGATATTAAGCAGACCGTGGGTGATACGCTTACTGATCAATTAAAAAAGAACTCTTCCATTGGGGTTATTCAGTATCCTGGGGCCCTGTCTGGTATTGGCATTCGCGGCTTTCGGCCGGAATTCTCCGGTATTACCAAACACAGCTTGATATTAATTAATGGCCGCCCGGCCGGGGCGACTAATCTGGCCACTATTTTAACGGATGATGTGGAACGTATCGAGATTCTTAAAGGCCCGGCATCGTCTCTCTACGGCGGGGAGGCCATGGGCGGGGTCGTCAATATTATTACCAAAAAACATACCGGTAAACTTACCGGCATGGCCGAGGCCGGCGCCGGTTCCTTTAAGTCTAATTTTCAGAAGGCGGCCCTGGGCGGGGCGCTGAGCAAAGGATTTGACTTTGATCTCTTCGTCCGCCGCTTTGAACAGGCAGATGACTTCAAGATGGGTAATGGTGAAACCAGGGCTCATACCAGTTATCAGACGCGGAATGGTTATTTCCGTCTCGGTTCTGACCTGGGGCAGGGCTGGCGGTTTGACGCCAGCGCCTCCCTCTATCAGGGCCGTGATATTGAAACGCCGGGTGATATCTTTAACGGGGATAATAAATCGGGTCATAAGGATCTTGACCATTACGGCCTGGATCTCACGGTGAGCGGCAGGCTGGGCAATAATAACCGGCTGACTGTTAGAACCTATAAGACCAATGAGACCTCAGAATCGTATAAACACTATACCGGTTGGTCTACCCCTGTTCAGGTTACTCCATATCGGAGTTATGATTCGGATATTGACTGGCTGGGGGTGCAGCTCAAGGATGAATACAGCTGGGACATTCAGCGCTTTATTTTCGGTATTGATTATCAGAATATCGACAAGGTGAGCCGCAGTTATAACCAGGATGGCAGCAGAAAGGCCCCGTATTCACCCGATGAGGGCCGGGAGAACTGGGCCGGGTATGTGGAAACAATCTGGAAACTCATGGATAAACGGCTCACCGCCACGGTTGGCGGTCGTTATGACAGCTTTGATGTTAAGACCAAAGAAACGCCGTACAAAACCGATTTCACCCCAAATTCAGCCACCTTTTCCACCTTCAGCCCTCGGGCTGGTCTGAATTATCTCTTTGATCAGGGGATCCGCCTCCATACCACCATTGGTAAGGCATTTGTACCGCCCAGCGCGGCGCAGCTTGCCGGTTACGCCGAACGTCAGGTCGGCAGTGTAACCATGATTACCAAGGGTAATTCCAATTTAGACCCGGAGTCTTCCCTGACTTATGACCTTGGGGCTGGATTCGAGCGTCCAAAATTGGGGCTGGCTATGGATGTTACCTTTTTTCATACCAAGGTTGATGACAAGATTATCAGTGTTACTACCGGCAATATCACGACTTACACCAACAGCCTCAGCGCCCAAATGGAAGGCCTGGAAACCAACTTTTCCTATGATATTGGCGCCCCCCTTAACTGGAACCGTTCTCTGACCTTCTTTGTCAACTCAACCCATATGTTTAAGGCCGAGGAAGAACAGACCGACCACACCATGAAGGATATTCATAATGTGGCAAAATATACTGTGGATTACGGTGTCAAGTATAATGATGGAATGTTTGACGGCAAGCTGCAATGCCGTACCCAGGGCAAGATGAAGGATACTGATTGGAACGCCGCCGGTTATCCGGAGGTGGAATATCCGTCTTTCACTGTGGCTGATTTAATGATTGGCGTAAACTTTCTTGAGCATCAGCGCTTTACCATTAAGGTGGGTAATCTCTTTAACAAATATTATTATGAGAAAAAGGGATTCCCTCTGCCTGGCCGTGCTATTTATGCCAATTACAAATATGAGTTTTAAATATGGATTTAAATCCCTTCTCTCTAATCACGGATTTTTTGTCTGATGAATCAGCGCCTTCTGGTAATAACGGGGCCGGGTGGGGAGAAAATTTACACAAGGAGAATAATATGAGAATTATTGGCGAGGATCTGCACATTATGAACCATGAATTTTTGCGAGTCATGGAAACGCAGGACGCGGAGGGCCTGGTGCGGCTGGCCCGGCGTCAGGTCGAGGCCGGGGCGGCGGCGCTTGACATTAATCTTGGTCAAA
>CAZZJP010000245.1:0-2361 GCA_964654555.1 uncultured Desulfobulbia bacterium | reverse complement strand
TATTTAAAGCCAAAAATAATGATTTGTAATAAATATATGGCCATGGTAGGGCATATGTCAAATAATAATCTCCAGCCTCTAAACTAAATAATTACAGGAGAAACGCATGCACAAAACCACTAATTTTATCCCCCGGCGCGGGAGCGGTATTCTACTCCACATCTCCTCCCTTCCCAGCCCTTACGGTATTGGTGATCTGGGTTCTGCCGCCTACAATTTTGTAGATTTTCTTATTAGTTCCGGCCAGTCCTTCTGGCAGTTTCTGCCTCTTTGTCCAGCCGAAACGTCCATGGGCTGTTCACCATATATGGGTTTGGCGTCCATGGCCGGCAATCCTCTTTTTATCAGCCTCGACAAGCTTCGTGATGAAGGCTGGCTGACGGCGGATGACCTGACGGAGGCCGACAATTTTAATTTATCGGAGTATCAAGTTGATTATGAGACGGTGAGTAAACTGCATGATAATCTACTGCACAGGGCCTTTCAAAAATTTATGACTGACGGCACTGCCTTGAACCAATTAAAAAAATTCAGCGCTCAGACCCCCTGGCTTGATGATTACGCCCTCTTCATGGCCATTCGTGATGAACAGCACAACCAGCCCTGGAATAAATGGCCGGCGGCCATTGCCCGCCGCCTCCCGGAGGCCGTCAAAAAATACCGTAAACGGCTCGCGGAACGCCTTAATTATTTTCGTTTTGAACAATTATGTTTCCAGCGCCAATGGCAAAGTCTCAAGAATTACGCCAATGGGCAGGGGATAAGCCTCATTGGCGACCTTCCCTTCTACGTCGGTCTTGACAGCGTCGATGTCTGGGCGCATCAGGACTGCTTTGAACTTGACGACGAATCGCAGCCCCTCTATACCGCCGGGGTACCGCCGGACTATTTCAGCGCCACCGGCCAGCATTGGGGCAACCCCATCTACCGCTGGCAGACCAGCAAGCAGCGAAAGAATAAGGCCCTTTACGCCTGGTGGCGGCGGCGTTTCACCGAGATGAGCAAGATGGTAAATTTCACCCGCATAGATCATTTCCGGGGTTTCGCCTCCTATTGGCGAATCCCGGCGGCTGAAACTACCGCCGTCAAAGGCCGCTGGCTCAAAGGACCGGGCCAGTCTTTCTTTAAGGAAATGACGACAAGCCTGAATAATCTGACAATTATTGCCGAGGATCTGGGCATAATCACTCCGGATGTTATCAACCTGCGAGACAGCTTAGGACTGCCCGGCATGAAGATCCTGCAATTCGCCTTTGATTCCGATGAAAAGAATTTCTATCTGCCCCATAATTTTGAGACCACAAACTGCGTAGTTTATACTGGTACCCATGATAACAACACAACTCTGGGCTGGTATATGGGCCAAGCCTCGGAAGGAGCCAAGAAACGCCTCAGGCGTTATGCCAACAGCCAGAATGAGGATCAAATTCACTGGCAGATGCTGCGCCTTGCCCTGTCTTCCACCGCTATCCTGGCCGTCACCCCCCTGCAGGATATCCTGGGATTTGGCGAAGACTGCCGAATGAACATCCCCGGCAGCCCGGATAATAACTGGCGCTGGCGCTGCGCCGAAAGATTCATCAACACCGCTACAGCCTTTAAGCTGCGTTCAGAGACAGAATTTTATAACCGCCTATAACTTTTCAGCAGCTATTCAGTCTAATACCGAATCAACATCTAAAACAAAAAGCAGGCAGACTCAGCCTGCCTGCTTTCAGGTACCAGAATACAGATTACAGCCTAAAAATCCTCAAAATCGTCGTCATCAGCCATGGGAATCACTTCCTCGGGACGAGTCTTAGCTGTTATCCGCGGCGAGACCTTTGGGGACACTCTGACATGAATGGCATTTTTGGGGGCCGCGGCCCGCGGCAAAGCCGCTTTCTGGACAACTGGCTTAAATGCCGCCGGGCGGCTGGGATGGTCTCCGGCCTCAGCCCCGCCGCCTTCTATCATCATCCTTAATTTATCAACCGCTGCCAGCATGACCCCGGCTTGATTATTCATCTCAACGGCAGCGGCTGCCGTTTCTTCTGCCACCGCGGCATTCTGCTGGGTCACAGTATCCATCTCACTAACGGCCAGATTAATCTGTGTAAATCCCTGATCCTGCTCTTGAGAGGCCGAAGAGATTTCACCAACGAGACTGCCAATCTTAGTACTGGCCTCGCTGACGCTGGCAAATGATTCATTGGCCTCTTTAACGACCGTCTTGCCGTTATTGACCTTGATTACGGTATCATCAATGAGAACCGCGGTATTTTTGGCCGCCTCGGCCGCCCGCATGGCGAGATTCCGCACCTCATCGGCCACCACCGCGAATCCAGCCCCGGCCTCCCCGGCCCGAGCTGCCTCTACAGC
>CAZZJP010000244.1:0-2386 GCA_964654555.1 uncultured Desulfobulbia bacterium | reverse complement strand
GGATTAGTTCATCTATCCTGGCCTTGCTCAAGGCCTGAATCAGCACCTTGAGCCGACCGTCGGGCAGTTTCAGGGTACGCATAATCATGCTGACCATACCCACCCTGTAGATATCATCAGGCCCAGGTTTATCCAGAGTGCTGTCTTTCTGGGTAACGAGGAGCAGCAGTTTATCCTTGGCCAGGGCATCATTAACAGCGGCCACAGAGGCGGGACGGCCGACAAAGAGGGGGATAATCATATAATTAAATATAACCACATCCCGTACCGCCATTACCGGCAGCTCCTCTGGAATTTCCTGATTTTCTAGATCAAAAAAATCGCTGATACCAGTGGTTAGTGAGTCGTTTAAATCCAATATCTTATTCTCCTGAAGAGGAATTTTTAATTCTAAAAATAACTGCAAAAAGTGAATACCCAGAACTAATCTATTCGGGACAGAATAATTTTTGCCCAAAAAGCACGGAAAGCTCAGCCTCTTTAGCGGCAGGGGAGCAATTTGCAAGCAACATTAAACATCCTTACCTACTAAGTCAACTTATGTTTTTGCCAGCCCTCAGCAGCGGTGGAACGCGTTATGATGATGGTTATGAGCCCCAGTATTATATTAGGCAGCCACATAATAAGCCCCACCGGCAGAACGGTAGTCGTGGTCAGGCTTTCGGCTATGCTTAAACAGATAAAATAGAGCAGAAAAAACCCAATTCCAAGAGGCAGAGCCAGATTACGGCGGCCGGGGCGGCCGCGCAGGGCCAGAGGCATCCCAAGGAGAGTAAGAATAAAGCAGCCGCCGGCCAGAGCCAGGCGTTTATGATACTCACTTAAAAATTCGGCCCGCTGCTCCGGGGTTTTGGCAGGATTATGCGCTGCCTTCAGCAAGGCCGCCTGAGTCATGCTGGAACGCGATTTTCCCATACCGGCAATGAGTTTAGGCGGCTTCACCGGCAGATTAATACTATAATGAGCAAATTTAATGGTCTGGGTCAGACGACCGTCCGTGCGGTGCATGGTGCCATTATCAAGGCTCAAACTTATATACATCCGATCCAAATGGGGGATTAAGGTGCCGCGGGCGGCAATAATGGTTACCGGATGATCCTTATCCCGCAGATCAGAGATATATACCCCCTTCCAGGCCCGGGTCCGGGGGTTCACCTCATCGGCGTAGATCACCAAGGCACCGGTATCGTCGCTGAAGCGTTTGGCCCGCACCCCGCTGTTTATCTTCTCGGTGGCCAGTTTTATAAAGAGATTATTCATGGCCGTGGAACCGGCCGGAATAAAATGAACAGCCGAGTAACCCGTAATCAAGGCCGTACAGGCGGCAAAGAGGATCACCGGCGGCATCATTTTGTAAAGGCTGACCCCGGCCGCCTTCAAAGCCACAATCTCGTTATCATTAGTGAGACGGGTGAAAGCGATAATCACCGCAATGGAACTGGCCATGGGCAGGGAGAAGAGCAGGAGCTTGGGAGACAAATAAATACAGAGACGGATAAAATCAGTCAGACCAATATTCATGGTGAAGATAAGATCCATCACCTGCATAAGGCGGCCGATAAAGAGTACCCCGTTTAGAATCAGCAGGCTGGCAAAAAAAGGGGCTAGAATTTCAGCGCTTATATATGAATAAAGGAGAAGGGGCATAAATCAGATGGGCAGGATATGTACTTCCTTCTGAATGGGATGGCTGCCGCGCAGGAAGAGCCCCTTGCGGCCGTCAATGGAGATGGGATCGCCAAAACGGATAACATGCCCGCTGATCTCACAGCGCTCTTCAGTCTCATAGACCTTGAGATTCTTGCAGCCCACCACGCAGGTCTTATCAAGCCGCAGAGCCACCACCGAGGCATGGGAGGTCTGGCCGCCGCGGGCGGTAATCAGGCCGTCGACCATGGAGACCTCTTTGATATCCTCCGGCACCGTATCCTGGCGTACCAGAATCAGGGGAGTTTGGGGGTCTTCCAACCGCAGACGGTTTATATTTTCCACCGTAAACACGGCTCGGCCCGCCAGGGCGCTGCCGCTGACCCCTATTCCCTTGCCGAGAACCGCCTTCTTCATCTCTATATTATCAATAAAGGCGGAGAAATTTTCCTTCTTCTTAATGGTGATCATATCCCTGGTCTGGAGGAGATAGAGATCCTCTGCCTCCGGGCCTTCAAAGGTGAATTCAATATCCTGGGGATTCCAATGCTTGTCATAGACCAACTCTCTGGCAATACTGCGCAGACGCTGGTATATCTTCGGGAAACGCCGCTCCAGGGTAAACTCCTTGGAACGGCCGTCAATCTCAGCCTGCTCCACTGAGATGGGATAGGCGGTAACTAAGCCGGAGACAATATCCTCCCCCTGATCGCCGGGGGCGTAATCACCCCAGAGGGCC
>CAZZJP010000243.1:0-2420 GCA_964654555.1 uncultured Desulfobulbia bacterium | reverse complement strand
AGGCAAAGGCCCCGAGAACCAGCCCCAGAAGCTCCGGCCGCATATACTGCATACGAATATTATGCTGCAGCCCCATGGCTCCGGCTATATTCTCCAGAAAGCAGGAGATGCAGAGCCCGGTATTGGGGGGGTTACCATAAAAAGACAGGAGCATGGCCCCAATCCCGATAATGGCCCCCATTAAAATATAGTCCCGATTCTTTAACAGTCCTTTCATAAATTCGTCCTCAGCCGTACTACCCGCAACCACCGGCAATCTTACGCAGCATATAATATAAAACCTTCTTATCCCCAGCCGCCCCGGCCTTACCCGCCTTTACCTCCCGCTCAATGAGGGTCTGGGCCTCAGCCACCGTATTTTTAATCTGCTCTCCACGAAATAAAGGGGTATTCCTGTCTAAAAAATCGGGGTTTAAATCCACCGCCTGCCGATACTGACGCATGGCGGCAATGGGCCGCTGCAGGTGCAGCATGACATCGCCCTTAAGCATGTAGACCTCACCCTCATAGGGATAATCCTTTTGCAAAAGGTCGGTCAGTTTCATGGCCCGGCGGGGATTGTCAGAGGCCAATAGATTTTTGATGGTTTTGACTTTTCTGGTTAGATCAGAGTTCCGCGCGACCTTCAACAAAGCCCGGCGGCCGCCCGGCACCCTCCTGGGAGTACTGCCCTGATAAGAAAAAATCAGCACCAGAGCCCAGGTCAATAATACTATTAGAGCGGCAGTGGATATTTTGTCTAAACGATCCATAGATGGTCTTTAAGCCGCGTTTTCACTTCCGCCCCGTTCTCAGGCTTAGATCAAAATTGTGCCGATCAGCCTTCAGGGTCAGCTCATCTTTTAAAAGATAATCAGCTTTCGGCGGGAAGCCGGTGGCAGCCCCGATATAGAAATGACCGGGGGGCAGAAAGAGGGAATAGCGACCGCTTTTATCCGTCCAGGCCGACAGATAACGGGGAATCAGCTTAAATTTACGGCCCGGATCAGCGAGGGCATAGGCCAGGGCAGCGGGTTTACCATCCGGCCCCATAATCCGGCCGCTGATCTCCAGCAGATCCTTATTTCGTTTACGGGCCTTAAGGGCCGCGTCCTTTAAACTCATGACCGTAAAATTATAGACCATGTCCTCATCAGGCCCGGCATCGATTTCCACCGCCCCGCCGGAGTGCTTGTCATCCAGCCCCAGGGGGCCGAACTTACGGCCGTCCTTACGCAATACCGCCACCGCCCAATAATGGCCCTGGGGCAAAGCCAGACTGTATTTACCATCGGCCCCGGTACGGTTAGAAATAAAATCCGCCGGTTTCTTGACATTAGGCCCGAGATAGACCGCCACATCGGCCCCGGCGCTTGGTTTGCCGCGTACGTCCGTTACCACGCCGCTCATAACATAGGTTGGCGTAGCGGCGGCCGGCAGCGTAAAGGCCAGAATAAAAAATATAATAAAAAATGTCTTAGTCATAAAAACCCCGGCCCGAGTTCATCTATAATCTGTCTTCTGCTTTTTCAGTTCCACCGGCTCATAGATGACCCGCCCCAGTTCCGGGTCCCGGCGGCCGTCAAAAAACTTATCCGGCCTGGTCTTGCCCTGCCACCAGTTATAACGGGCATCCACGTCCTCAGCGTCAAAATCACCAACCCGGATATCGTAACGTTGGTTATCAATGAAATTATTATGATGAATCTTTATCCCGCTCCCCTTTTTGCGGATAAAAATAGCCATCTCGTTATTTTTAAAGGTATTATTATGAATATCCGCCGTCATTATCAGGGCTCGGAGACCAATATGATTACCTTCAAAAAGGGAGTTTTTAATCTCCACCGGCCCGCTGCGAAACCGAAACCCGCCGTAGGAATTCAGAAATCGGCAATGATTCATAATCAAATTGGTAAAATGGCAGTGAATATCCCAGGCGGCGTATTCAAAATCACAAAAATTAAAATAACTGCCCATGGCCCGGTCAAGCATGATTTCACCCCAACTGTTCGGGGCCTTACGAGTCACGGATGTAAAGCGAATCCGTTCATCAGACCGCCCCTGCCCCTTTATCTGACCGTAGATCTCCATGCCGACCCCCTTGGTCAGCTGAACAATCGTGCCGGGAGCAATACTAAGGGCGGCGCCCTGCGGCACCGTCACATTTCCGGTTAAGCGAATCAAGCCATACCAGGAAAGATCAAGCGGCACCTGAGACAGGGGCCAGATAAAGACAAAAGGCTCACGAGCCGCCGGTTTATAGCTCACCAATCCTAGGGCGGGGTTATCATGTTTATCAAAGACGGCCCGGCTCATATCAGCGCCGCCCCACCAGTTGCCCGCCGCCCGCACGTTACCGCTGCCGGTGAGCCCCAGAGCGTACATTCCGTTGGCCACAATATTATTGCCCTTGATCCTGCCGCTGAAAGAGCGGACGCCAA
>CAZZJP010000242.1:0-2451 GCA_964654555.1 uncultured Desulfobulbia bacterium | reverse complement strand
ATTACCATTACCTCCAAGAATGGCTCCTATATCTATGAGGATCATTTCATTAATATTATTGATACCCCCGGCCATGCCGATTTCGGCGGTCAGGTGGAGCGGGTAATGCGCATGGCGGACGGGGCGCTGCTCCTGGTTGATGCCCAGGAAGGGCCCATGCCGCAGACCTATTTTGTCTTGAAAAAGGCCCTGGCCGCCGATATGCCTATTGTCGTTGTCATCAACAAGATAGACAAGCCTGCCGCCCGCTGTGAATGGGTGGTGGATCAGGTTTTTGATCTCTTTGTGAAATTAAATGCCCCGGATGATCTGCTTGATTTTCCGGTGGTTTACGCCTCGGCCAAAGAGGGCTATGCCCGCCATGATCTGGACTCTGATAATATGGATATGAAACCAATATCAGAGCTGATTGTTAAGCATATTCCAGCCCCGCGGGGCTCTGAATCGGCGCCCCTGCAGATGCAGGTTAATACCATTGATTATTCCCCCTATCTTGGTCGTCTTGGTATCGGTAAGGTGGTAAACGGGGTCTTGAGGATTAATAAGGATGTGGCGGTTGTCGGCCGGGATGGCGACATCGCTTCCACCCGGATTTCCAAGATATTCCATTTTGAGGGTAATGAGAAGATTGCCGTCAACGAGGCTGGGGTTGGTGAGATTGTGGCGGTGGCCGGTCTGGATAATGTTACTGTGGGGGTGACCTTTACCGACCCTGATAATCCAGTCCCATTGCCCATTATCGATATTGATCCCCCCACCCTTGCCATGAATTTTATTCCCAACGACTCACCCTTTGCCGGTCAGGAGGGTAAGTATGTAACCTCGCGGCATATTGAGGCCCGGCTGGCCAAAGAGACCCTGGCCGATGTGGCTCTGCATGTTGAACCTCTCACCGATGCCGTGGGTTATCGGGTGGCAGGGCGGGGGGAGCTTCACCTTTCAATTCTCATCGAAAAGATGCGGCGTGAGGGCTATGAATTTCAGGTCACCAGGCCGCAGGTTATCATGCGGGAGATTGATGGTGCCCGACAGGAGCCTTATGAGGAGTTGACCATTGATGTTGATGAGCAGTTTCAGGGCGCGGTTATTGAAAAGCTGGGCGTCTTGAAGGGGCAGATGGTAGAGATGGGAACTCATAACGAAATGACCCGTCTCGTTTACAAGATTCCCACCCGCGGTCTTCTTGGTTTTCGCTCCAAATTTATGACCGATACTAAGGGCATGGGAATTATGAACTATGTCTTTGCTGAATACGGCCCCTATGCCGGGGAGATTATTAACCGCCAGAACGGGGTGATAATTGTGAAGGAAAATTGTACCTCGGTGGCCTATGCCCTCTTTAATCTTCAGGAACGGGGCCGGTTGTTTATCGGGCCGGGTGAAAATGTCTATGCCGGTCAGATAATCGGTGAAAACTGTCGGGGTGAGGATATGGTGGTCAATCCGGCCAAGGGCAAGAAGTTAACTAATATGCGGGCCTCCGGCACAGATGAGGCCGTTATTCTTACCCCCCATATAATTATGACCCTTGAGGACTGTATCGCCTATATTAATGACGATGAGCTGGTGGAGGTAACGCCTAAGTCTATTCGTTTGCGGAAGATTGCCGTGCGGAAACGCTGAGCAGTTACAATTCTGTGGTTATTGTTGCTTCTATGCATCACGCTGAATAATTACAATAGTTTTTGAATTTGGACTGGGAGCGGTTTGACTTTGGGCGTTTATGCTTCATTATTTAATATTGGCTCACGACCGTTTTTTGAGGCGCCAAAAGATTTTCTTGCTGAACTCGACAGCCTCCTGTTGGAGCCGGGCTTGGAGATTAGCCCGGCATCTTACGAGGATGTCGCGGAGATCTACCGGCTTGAGGCTGAAATTGAGGGGGACGACGGGGCTGATTTTGCCACTCTAACCGCCCGCTGGCAGATGTTTGGGGCTGGATTTTTAACGGCCCGGCAGGATGGGCGTTTAGCTGGCTATATTGAGTCTTGCCTTTGGGATCGTCAGCTGCCATATTTTGAAGCTCAGCCGGATTACTTTTCCTCTCAGCACCGCCTGGGGGCGAAAACTCTCTATATTATATTTATCGGGGTGGCCGCTGACTGCCGGAGGCGGGGGGTGGCAAGTTCCCTGCTGGCGGCAGTAAGCCGGGTCGGCCGTTACTATGGAGCCCGCCGTCTACAGGCAGTCAGCCGGGATCATATTATGCCGCTTTACGAGGCCGCCGGCTTTTTACCGGTGACTGCCATGCCTGATTTTCTGCCTGAACCCGCTGTGGATTTTATGCTCATGGAACATAGCCTTTTGTAAAATCGGTATTCGGTAATATTTTGTCAGTGGTGTCTGGTTTTGCGTTAAACCTGGTAGGTGGTTTTATCTCACTGCAATAGTTTAATTTGGTAACTATTCAGCAGCACCCCATCTTCGTCCATTCGGGACTTCTCGAATACA
>CAZZJP010000241.1:0-2486 GCA_964654555.1 uncultured Desulfobulbia bacterium | reverse complement strand
TGGCCGGGGCCATTGATGATGAAACCTGCGCCGTGTTTCTTGAGAGCATAACCAATCCCCAGCTTGAGGTTGCCGATTGCCAGGCATTAAGCGCCGTTACCAGAGAACGGGGTGTACCGCTGGTAGTTGACAATACCCTCATGACCCCCTATCTGTTCAACTGTGCCAAGGCCGGGGTTGACATAGAGATAATATCCAGCACCAAATATATCTCCGGCGGCGCAACCTCGGTGGGCGGTCTGGTCATTGACTACGGCAGCTTTGACTGGTCACGGGCCGCGAAGTTCAGGAAGCGGGCCGCCAAATTCGGTAAAATGGCCTTTATTGCCGCCCTGCGTCAGGAGGTTTATCGCGATACGGGGGCCTGCCTTTCTCCCCATAACGCCTATTTGCAAAGCCTGGGCTTAGAGACCATGGCCCTGCGGATTGATAAAAGCTGCCAGAACGCCCAACGTCTCGCTGAATTCTTAGAACAAAGACCAGAGGTGACAGTGATAAATTATCCGGGGCTGGCAGATTCATCATCCCACCCCGCCGCCAGCCGCCAGTTCGGCCAACAATACGGCGGCGTTTTAACCTTTGACCTAAATGGCATTGAAGAATGTTTTTCCTTCATGGACGCCCTGCAGGTAATCCGCCGGGCGACTAATATAAATGATAATAAGTCGCTTATCCTCCACCCAGCCTCAACCATTTTCGCGGAATATTCAGATGAAGAGAAAAAGCGCATGGCTATCCGGCCCACAATGCTGCGCCTGTCGGTCGGAATTGAGGATTATGAGGATTTAATTATTGATTTACAAAAGGGGTTTGCATCGTTATGAGAGATTTCAGTACAGAAGAACTTGATCGTTACAGCCGTCATATCCTGTTAAGTGATGTGGGGGTCGAAGGCCAGGAAAAATTATTAGACGCCAAGGTCTTAATCGTCGGAGCGGGCGGCCTGGGCTGCCCGGCCGCCCTCTATCTCGCGGCGGCCGGAGTGGGTAAAATAGGTATTGTGGATAACGATGTGGTAGAAATCTCAAACCTCCAGCGCCAGATTGCCCATTTTACCGACGACATTGGCCGCTCCAAGGTGGAATCGGCCAGGGATAAAATGCTGCGGATTAATCCGGGACTTGACATAAAGACCTACCAGCTGTTTTTACAGGCCGCGAACATCAGGGAGATAATCAGGGACTATGATTTCGTTATTGACGGCACCGACAATTTTCCCACTAAATTTCTGGTGAACGATGCCTGCGTCATGGAAAATATCCCTCTGTCCCACGGCGGTATCCTCCGTTTTGACGGCCAGACCATGACCATCGTGCCGGGTGAATCATCCTGCTACCGCTGCTCATTCCGTTCCCCGCCGCCGCCCGATGCCGTCCCCACCTGCTCGCAGGCCGGAGTTCTGGGGGCCATTGCCGGTATGCTCGGCACCATCCAGGCGGCGGAGGCCCTTAAATTTATCACCGGAGCCGGCAGCTTGTTAACCAACACCCTGCTCACCTTTAACGCCAAGACCATGGCCTTCCGGAAGATAAATCTGAAAAAGCAGGACGACTGCCCGGTCTGCGGCCAAAATCCCACTATTACCGAGTTAATTGACGCTGAGCAGACAACCTGTGATTTAAAATCGTAGATAAAAAGGATGCAACTATGTTTCTGAATAAAGAGGTATTTGAGGCTATTATCGCCCACGCCCGTCAGGGACTGCCCCATGAGGTTTGCGGCTACCTCGCCGGGCGGGAAGAGATCACCAAGCATTATGAGTTAACCAATCTGGACAAGGCGGCCGATCATTTCACCATGAGCCCCAAGGAACAATTCGCCGTTATCAAAGAGACACGCCAACAGGGCCTAACCATAAAGGCCGTTTATCACAGCCACCCGGATACCCCGGCCCGCCCCTCGGCCGAGGATATCAAGCTGGCCTATGACCCTGATATCAGTTATGTGATTATCTCGCTGGCCGCGCCGGAAGCGGAGGTTAAATCCTTTCGGATTAAGCGGGGTGAGGTTATCAGCGAAGATATTACCATAGTGCCTCAATAAATATTTATAATCAGGGAGGGAACGGGAATGACAGAGACAATAAAAGCCACTGCCAAAAAGGATTGCCGGGGAGTAAGTTGCCCCATGAACATGGTTTACACTAAAGTTGGCCTCTCGAAACTCACGGCGGGAGATATCCTTGAGGTGCTGCTTGACGATGGCCCCCCCATTAACAACGTCCCCGGCTCGGTGCAAAGGGAGGGCCATGAAATACTTTCCAAACACCAGTTAGAAGATGGGAGCTGGCAGCTTATGATCCGCAAGGCTTAGGCCGATGGGAGGAGACCCCCAATTACAAAGCTGCGTTTCCTGTCCATGGCGCTGCCGGGTAAACAGGTATAAAAAAACCGGTTTCTGCGGCCTAAGGGCAGAGCTTCTAATCTCTCATATCGGCCTCCATCATGGTGAGGAGCCGCCCATCTCCGGCACTAAGGGCTCCGGGG
>CAZZJP010000240.1:0-2498 GCA_964654555.1 uncultured Desulfobulbia bacterium | reverse complement strand
ACTTGGTAAGAAACTGGAACAGCCCTTGGAAATCAAATTTACCCCGGCCTATACCAAGATGTTCATCACGGCGGCCATTATTATCGTGGAGATGCAGGTGACCAAGCCAGGGAGACATAGCTGGCAGCCAATCCTGCCAGGGGCTGTGGGCAAAGGCCAGGAGATGGCCGGTATCAAGGCAAAACCCGGCGTGGGGAGAATTAAGGGCCTTCAGCATGGAAATATGGCGCTCAGGCGTTGTCTCATAGGTATTTTCAAGCATCAGACGAGTGTTACCGGCCGCTGCCAAAGCCGCCAATTGCCGCCAGGTAACCTCGGCGTGACGGCACCATTCTTCCAACTTATAACCATGCTTATTCTCTTCATAGGCCAGATGACAGATAACCGCCCGGGGCCGGAAAATGCTGATAAGTTCAAAGGCGAGACGCAGCTTGTCGCGGCTGATGGATAGAATTTTGTGATCAAGGGCACCGGGCGCCAGGTCAAAAAAAGGGGCGTGCAGGGTGCAAGACAGAGAGTTTTCTTGCAGCAGAGCGGCTATCTTTTTATAATCACTCTCTTTTCTGGTGTATAAGATCTCCCCCTCAAGGCCGATCTCCGGCTGGAGGCCATGCTCAATAAAGGTATCAATAAGTCCCTCTTCGAGAAAACCATAGGGCGCATTCACAAAACAGTCGGCCCGCTTAACGGACAGGTGATCCTCAGTCAATCTTCCGGGCCTCGTCAATGAGCATTACCGGAATATCATCCCGAATCTCATAGAGCAGCTTGCATTTATCACAGACCAGGCCATCCTCTTGAGCGTTAAGTTTAAGCTCACCTTTACATTTTGGACAAGCCAGAATATCTAATAATTCCTTGTTGATCATTATCTTCCTCTTTTATTGTCTTAAAAAAAATCCCATTTTGAATTTAAATGCTGCTTTCCCTGCCGTCAAGTTTTACCTGTAGAATATTTTTTCAACTTGCCTTTTTTACCACAAGGGCATATATGCAAACGCAGGAATTTAATAATTTCGTTTAATTCTAAACCATCTAAAGGAGGTTCCTGAATGAAAAAACTGACACTCACCATCTTTTCACTTTTCTTTATCCTGAGCTCCGTCCCAGCCTTTGCCACCCCTACCACATTGGTAGTCAGAGCCAGGGCTAATGATGCCAAGTTTATCGGCACGGCAGTGGGCGGTATAGCCGTGGCAGTCAAAGACTTTTACACCGGCAGAATTCTGGCCGACGGGATGATCGACGGCGGTACCGGAAATACCAGGCTGCTGATGCAAAAACCCCTGAGCCGCGGCGAACAGATAGCCGGCAAAAAGGCGGCATCCTTTACCACCACCTTAGACATCAATAAACCGGTTAAACTGCTCATTGAACTGAGCGGCCCCCTCGCCGCCGGCATTGATATTCACAGGGAGAGCAAGACAGTATGGTTAATTCCAGGCCGGAATCTCGACCATAATGGTATCATTTTTAATTTCTACGGTCTTATGGTCGAGCCTTCCTCACCAGTCCCCCATGAATTCCATCTCGTGGGCGATAAGATTAAAATCGCGGCCCATATCAGCCCCATGTGCGGCTGCCCGATCAGGCCTGATTTTCTGTGGGATGCCAATAAATATACCATCCGCGCCACCATCTTGAAAAATGGCAAAAAGATAAGCGAACTGCCCATGACCTACGATGGTACTGTTGGTGATTTCGCGACCCACTTCATCCCCGCCGCCACCGGCACCTACAGTATTGTAATCACCGCCGCCGACCAGGTTAATAATCAGGGCGTGGCCATTCGTTCAACCGTGGTAGTAACCCCCAGGGCCTTCCATATGATTACCGGCAAATAGTATTTTAAATCTATAAACGATTACCTCAAAAAAAGCGGCGCTCATTGTTTTTGGGCACCGCTTTTTTTACGCCCGGTTCATCCTGCCTAACCTGATTACAAGGCTAAGGGCTTGTAATCGTCTATGCGCCCACCAGCTAAAAATCCGTTTTTTAGACTTGACTTGCAATCAATAAAAAAACGATAATAAATAGCCAGTCTGGTTAGATCGTTTGAATAGTTCACCAAGGGCACTAAAGCTGATGCTGCCCGATAGTGTAAGAGTCCATCAGTGCCTTAGATCCGTTCGTTTCTGCCCTCGAGTCTGTACTTCCTGTACGTGAGAGGGGCTGAAACGGACGGAGATGAGGTGCTGGTGGACTCTTATGATCGTTCTCTAAATCATGGCTGACTATTCTAACAGAGCGCCCCATCCCTGATCACTCCCAGTTGAGGGATTTCATAACGTGAAATGCCCCAACTGGGGGGGGATTTCGTCATTATTACAGAAATTACAACCAAATTTATTCTTTAAATATTTAGCCACAAGAACCATAAAAAATAATAAATATTGGTAAAACGAACTAATATAATCGCATTTACAGCATGGTTCCATTAAACGATAATTTCTCTTGTGATACCGGTATAAATATTGCTTGAACTATGGTCTATACAT
>CAZZJP010000239.1:0-2521 GCA_964654555.1 uncultured Desulfobulbia bacterium | reverse complement strand
TAATCCCCGCCTGCTGCCCTATTTCGATATTCCCATGCAGCATGCCAGCGACAAAGTCCTCCAACTCATGCGGCGGCCGTATAAGCAAAGCGGTCTCATCAGCCTTATTAACCAAATCAGGGCCATTATGCCGGAGTCCGCCATCCGCACCACCCTTATTGTTGGCTTCCCAGGCGAGAAAGAGGCGGATATTATCAAACTGGAAGAATTTATCGCCCAGGTGAAGCTTAATCATGTCGGGGTGTTCTGCTATTCCAATGAAGAGGGGTGCGAGGCGGCGGAATTACCAGATCATTGCGATGAAGAGCTGAAGGAGGAACGACGACGGCGAATTATGGCCCTCCAGAAAGAGATTTCAGCCCAAGGCAACCGCGGGATGATTGGTAAAATAGAAAAGGTACTGGTAGAAGGGCTAAGCCAGGAGACAGATTTACTGCTGGAGGGCCGCAGCCGTTTTCAGGCCCCGGACATTGACGGCTGCGTCTATATAAACTCCGGCACCTGCAATAAAGGCGACATGGTTAATCTGAAAATTACCGACGCTCACCCCTATGACTTAATTGGTGAAATTGTCTAAAAGGCGGGAAGAAACAACATAAAAATGGAAGTAAAACTATTCAGCAACACCCCAGATCCGCCCCGGTTGTTGGGCTGAATAGTTACAGATGAAGTAACAAATACAACACGGCCGCAGCCACTGATTGAGCGGCCAGCCGGTTGTTGACTAAAGGTAACTATTTAGCTAAGGCGGATAACCTGCCCTAAACTATGAACTGTAACTGTTTAGATGTGCCCGAGATGTGGTTGATAATGCTGTCCAGCAGATAAGCGAACGAAGTGAGACTTCGATACATACGTATGCTGGACGGCATTATCAACCGCAGATTGGGTGCAGCTAAATAGTTACGACTAAAGATTAACCCGTTCCTTGAGCTCCTTGCCAACCTTAAAGAAGGGCAGTTTCTTGGGTGGAACCTCAATCTTCTCACCGGTCTTGGGATTTCTGCCACAATAGGCCCCATACTCCTTAACCATGAAGCTGCCAAAGCCGCGGATCTCTATATTGTCACCATGCACCAGGGCCTCGGTCATGGCGGAAACGATGGTCTTGATGATGGAATTGGTCTCCCGCATGGGCATCTTCAATTCCTGCGCCAAAATATCAATTAGTTCCGATTTATTCATATCCCCCTCCAATATTAAGCACAATACCAGCCCGATCTCACCGTACCAATATGGCGTTATGGACAATAGTTCAAGCTAACTATTTGATGTTATAAATCATTTTATTATTTGTAAAGGATATTCTTTGAAAAAATTCTCTGCAGGTCTTTTTTATTCAAAAAACGATATTTACCAGTCCTTAGATTCCCCAGCCGCAGACCGCCATAAGCCAGTCTTTTTAAATAAGTCACCTTATGCCCCACCGCCGCAAACATCCGCCGCACCTGCCGCTTCCGCCCCTCATGAATAATAATGCGCAGGGTGGTGGAATTATCCTCAATCCTGGTTACTTCAATCTCCGCCGGCCAGGTCTGCCGGCCATCGAGATCTATCCCCTTCCGCAGGGCCTCTATCTTCCGACGGCCCACCCGGCCATTAACCACGGCGAGATAGGTCTTTTTGATCTCAAAACTGGGGTGAATAACCTGCTGGGCCAGGACCCCGTCATTCGTCATCAACAGAGCTCCCTCCGTATCCAGATCCAAGCGGCCGACCGGAAAGAGGCGTTCCTTGACATCGCCTACCAATTCGCTCACCAACGGCCGCCCCTGGGGATCCTTCATGGTGGTAATAAAGCCCCTGGGCTTATTAACCAGAACGTAAATTTTTTTAGTGTAATTCGATACCGGCTTACCATCAACGGTCAAGAGCTGGCACTGCGGATCAACCTTAACCCCCATAACGGTAACAACCCGACCGTCAACCTGCACCCGGCCGGCCCGGATCATATCCTCGGCCCGCCGCCGTGAACAAAGACCGCTTTGAGCTAATATTTTTTGCAGCCGTTCTTCCATCTATTTATAGTCACCCCGACGAAACTTCTCCACCTCAATATAAGTAACGGCGGCTACCCGGTCAATCAGGCGGGCCAGAGGATCGTCCTTGGACAGTTGCTCCTTGATGTCCAACAGGGCAGTGGAGTCCATTTCGAGAGAGTCAATAAGAGGAGTAAGATCATCGGACTTAAGAGTAAGATCAGCCAGGCCCTGTCTCAGAGAATCAAGCAGATCAATGGATGATTCACTCAAAGACAGCCCCTGGAGGCGGACAGCCGGCGACGAGACGGCGGCTGGAGCCAAAGCCTCGACCGCCGGGCTGGCGGCAATCTCTTCCGGGCCTTTAAGTCCATTTAAAAGCGCCTGAAAACCAGCCTCCGGGGCCGACAAACCTTTAGAATTCTTCGCGGTCTTCCGGGCCGTAAGCTTTTTAGTTTTTAAATCATTTATCTTCATTAGTCGCGACGATAAGGGGATAAAGTTAAAATCAACGTAACTATTTAGCTGCACCCAATCTGCGG
>CAZZJP010000238.1:0-2565 GCA_964654555.1 uncultured Desulfobulbia bacterium | reverse complement strand
ACAGGGGGTATGGTTGGGGGCCTCAAGCGCGCACATCAGGGCGCCCCTGAAACGCTTACACCTCGGAGGGCGATCATCTCCCGGAGTGTGGTTTGTTGATCGTTTACGCTAATTACGAGCATTACGCTGAATAGTTACTCATCCCCCTGCTTTAATTTAAGTAGTGAATTTTTTGCGCTGTCAGCGTAAACAGTCAAAGTACCGCGGGTCTTCATCCGCAAACAAATATTAATATCGCGAAAAAGGAGATACAACCTTGGATTTTGAACCAAAATGGATAGCCTGGGAGATTACCAGGCGCTGCAATCTGCACTGCGTGCACTGCCGTTCCTCATCCGAGTCGCAGGTACAGGGCCACCCTGATTTTTCCTTTGCCGAGGCCCAGAGGGTACTGGATGATATTTCATCTTACGCCTCCCCGGTTATCGTTCTCTCCGGCGGCGAACCCCTGCTGCGGCCCGACGTCTTTGATATTGCCGAATATGGGGGCGGCAAGGGGCTGAGGATGTGTCTCGCCACCAACGGCACCCTGGTAACCAGGGAAATATGCGGCCAGATCAAGGAGGCCGGCATAAAGATGGTTTCTTTAAGTGTTGACGGCTCCACGGCCGGGGTACACGACAATTTCCGCAACTCGCCGGGCGCCTTTGAGGCCACCATGAATGCCGCCCGCCTCTTCAAAGAAAATGATATAAAATTCCTGGTCAACTCCTCATTTACCAAGCGCAATCAGACCGAGGTACCCAAGGTCATGAAACTGGTCAAGAGTCTGGGGGCCACCGCCTGGTATATGTTCATGATCGTCCCCACCGGCCGTGGTGAGGACATCATGGAGGAACTGATCTCCGTGGAAGACTACGAAGAACTCCTGAGCTGGCATTACGAGATGGAAAAGACCGAAAATGACATGCTGGTCCGCCCCACCTGCGCCCCGAGTTATTACCGGATTGTCCTGGAGAAAGCCAAGGAGCAGGGCGATGATTTTAAACGCCGTACCCTGCAGTTTTCCACCGGCGGTTCCAAGGGCTGCCTGGCCGGCCAGCTCATCTCCCTCTTAGATGTGGACGGCAATCTGCTGCCCTGCAGCTATTTCCCCATGGCGGCCGGCAATATCCGGGAGCAGTCCTTTAAGGACATCTGGGAGAACTCCGAGCTCTTCAGGGATCTGCGGAATTTCAAGGCCTACAAGGGTAAATGCGGGGTCTGTGAATACGTCTCCGTCTGCGGCGGCTGCCGGGCCAGGGCCTACGCCATGACCGGCGACTATATGGAGGCAGAGCCCTTCTGCAGTCACCAGCCCCTGAGATTACAAAAATAAACACTCCTCTTCTGCCGAATTCAGCAAAGGAACAATTATGAACGATACTTTTTTAAGGGCCTGCAAGGGCCAGGAAACCGACTATACCCCCATCTGGATTATGCGGCAGGCGGGCCGCTACCTGCCCGCCTATCACACGGTACGTGACAATGTAACCTTCCTCGAGCTCTGCAAGACCCCGGAACTGGCCGCCGAGGTCAGTATTCAGCCCGTGGATATTATCGGGGTTGATGCCGCCATCATGTTTTCCGATATTCTGGTACCCATTGAAAAGATGGGCGCCCCCCTGGAGTTCCACGAGAAGCAGGGCCCAGTATTCCCCTCGCCCATCCGTGATCAGGCGGCGGTTGACCGTCTGGGGATTCCCGACCCGGAAGACGATCTGGGCTATGTTATGGAGACCGTCCGCATTCTGCGCCGGGAGCTTAAAGATAAAGTGCCTCTCATCGGTTTCTCCGGTGCCCCCTTTACTTTGGCAACATACCTCATTGAGGGCGGCTCCTCCCGCAATTTTTTAAATACCAAGATGATGATGTATAACGCCCCGGAGTTATACAAATCATTAATGGACAAAATCACCGAATGCACCGCCACCTATCTCAAAGGCCAGATTGCCGCCGGAGTACAGACGGTACAAATTTTTGATTCCTGGGTCGGTGTCCTTTCCCCCCCTGATTTTGCCGAATTCGCCCTGCCCTACGTCAGTAGAATCATCAGAGAGATCAAGGAGGTCAGCGACATCCCCGTCATCTATTTTGCCAATAACGGCGCGACCCTGATTGACCAGTCCCTGACCAGCGGCGCCGATGTTCTGGGCATTGACTGGCGTGTCAACCTGAGTTCGGTGGTTAAAACGGTAAACGGCCGGGCCGCCATCCAGGGCAATATGGATCCCCTGGCCCTCTTTCTGCCGCCTGATAAATTAGAAAAAAGGATTGCTCATGTCCTCATGGAGGCCAAAGGCGCCAAGGGGCATATCTTTAACCTGGGCCACGGCATCGTACCCCAGACCGACCCGGAAAAGGCCCGGCTGACGGTGGAACTGGTTCATAAACTGAGCCGCAGGGGCAAATGATCCCTAGTCCGGAAGAATGCCTGCTCCTCATGAGCCAATATGGCATGCTGGACAATATCCGGGCTCATTCACGGATAGTGGCCCGGATTGCCGGATTCATAGGCCGGGGGCTGATTAAAGACGGGGTTGATCTCAATCTGAAGCTGATTGTCAGCGCCGCCCTGCTCCACGA
>CAZZJP010000237.1:0-2569 GCA_964654555.1 uncultured Desulfobulbia bacterium | reverse complement strand
TTGGTTAAGGATAAAATTCAAGCAGCACCTCCGCGAGATGGAGTATCCGGGCCTTGATTTTGGCCTCGTTCAAGCCCTGCCGCCACTGAAGCAGGCAGCCGGTACAGGTGGTGGAGGCGAGCGGGGCGCTGACAGCCGCGAAGTCCTGCCACAGATTATGGCCGATACGGCGGGAGAGCCGGGGATGGCTTAATCTGAAGAGGCCGCCCTGGCCGCAGCATTGGGGGCCATGGGGTAGTTCGACGAGTTCCAGTCCTGGGGTCAGGGTGATGAGCTGCCGGGCCGCGCCGTTAAAGTCTCTTTGGTCTTCTGCTGCCATGAAACGCAGGTGGCAGGGGTCATGATAGACTATTTTTTGAGCTTTCGCTTTGGCCTTGTGCTGGGTGGCAGTCGTAATTCCGGTCTTGAGGAAGGAAGAAAACTCCTCAACCCGCCGGGCAAAGGCCGCCGCCCTGACGGCCCATTGCCGGTTATGGGCCAGGAGGCGGGGGTAACTTTTTAAATGCGCGAAACAGGAGGCGCAGGAGGTAAAAATCTTTTGCTCACGATATGGTGGCTGCTCGAAAATGGTTATATTGGCCTTGCAGAGTTCCATGGCCTGTTGATGGTCGGCAGCGTTAAAGGCGGCCATCCCGCAGCAGGTTTGGCCGGGCGGGGCGTAAAGTTTGTACCCGGTTGTTCTCTTCACCAGTTTCCGGGAGGCGCGGGCGATGACCGGCTGCAGGTGATTGGCTAGGCAGCCGGTGAAATAGAGCAACCGCGGTTCAGAGGCGGGCGGCTGGCTGCTGATGAAACTGCCATGTTCCCCGCCCAAGGCGGGTTTCGCCTTTAGTCCGAGACGGGGCCGCAGGCCGCTTGTTGCCGGCAGGGTGTTATCAAGGAAGCGGAAGCCGCGGCCGGTTATCCGCATTAATGTCCCGCTGTCTAACACCTTATAGGCCAGGGCCTTTTGTATGGCGGTAGTTATATTAATCTCCCCGGCCTCTTCACGGGCGGCAAGGAAGAAATCAATAATGTTAATTCCCCGGGGGCAGACCTGGACACAGGCTCCGCAGAGCAGGCATTTGGAGAAAATCTCCCGACAGGCCCGCGAGGAGAGGGGACGGGTCAGTCTGCCAAGGAGGTGGAGACGGCCCCGCGCGGTGAGTGATTCCCGGCCGCTGACCTGATAAACCGGACAGACGGCGGTACAGGCCCCGCATTTGGCGCAGCGCCGTGGGGTGTGGTCTGCCGCCTCGGGTTCCGTCTTCATGGCTTTTTACGGCCGCCAGAGGAGATAAGCCTTGATGAAAGGGTCAAGATTGCCGTCCATGACGCTGTCCACATTACCGACTTCATAGTTGGTGCGATGATCCTTAATAAGGCGGTAGGGCTGCATTATATAGGAACGAATCTGACTGCCCCAGGCAATCTCTTTTTTATCACCGGCTAACTCCTGATGCTCCTCGTTCTGGATATTCTTTTCGTATTCGTAGAGCTGGGCCTTGAGCATCTTCATGGCCGTATCCTTATTGCGGTGCTGAGAACGTTCATTCTGGCATTGCACCACAATGCCGGAGGGGAAGTGGGTGATGCGGATGGCGGAGCTGGTCTTGTTGACATGCTGGCCGCCGGCGCCGCTGGCCCTGAAGGTGTCGATGCGGATATCCTTGTCATTTATCTCAATGTCGATATCGTCATTTAACTCCGGAAAGACGAATACCGAGGCAAAGGAGGTGTGACGTCGTTTATTGGCGTCAAAAGGTGATATGCGCACTAAGCGGTGAATACCCTTTTCGGAGCGCAGATAACCATAGGCGTTATGGCCTTTGACCAGCATGGTAACGCTCTTTACCCCAGCCTCATCTCCGGGTAACAGATCCAGGGTCTTGACCTCGAAATTTTTACGTTCCGCCCAGCGCAGATACATGCGCAGAAGGATATCCGTCCAGTCCTGGGCCTCGGTGCCGCCGGCCCCGGCATGAATGGTGAGCATTGCGTTATTGGCGTCATGCTCACCGTCAAACATGCACTCCAGCTCCTGGGCGGCGATGGAGTACGTCAGATGCTTGATCATGGAGGCGGCCTCATTCTCGCTCTCCTCATCGTGTTCCTCATGGGCCATCTCAAGGAGAAGCTGGGCCTCTTCAAAGTCCGACCAGGTGTTTTCCCAGCCCTTGACTATGTCCTGAATCAGACCCATTTTCTTCTGGATGGCCGCTGCCTCTTTGGCATTTTCCCAGAACCTGGGGGACAGGGTCTGTTTCTCGAGAATAATCAAGTCTTCTTTCTTTTTATCTAATTCAAAGATGACTCCGCAGGGAGAGTAATTTCTTCTTCAGTTCATTTAATTGCTGTTGTAATTCTGCTGACATGATTGTGTCCTCTTAAATTGGATAACTTCAAGTACCCTTAATCTGTGGGAGGTGAAGCCTTGGATCATGAATTTTTGTTTTTTGCCATGGGCGCCAGAGGCGTATTGCAATACGCCCCTACGTTCGAGTTTCTGCCATGTCTTTCAGCGTTTTCCCCTTTGAATCTCGAACCTTTTTATAAATACCATACAAAATCATAAGACTCAAGATCAGCA
>CAZZJP010000236.1:0-2625 GCA_964654555.1 uncultured Desulfobulbia bacterium | reverse complement strand
TATTTCCCACGACTATATCGCCCTCCCGGCGGCGGATAGCGGAGATGGAAGAGGCTAGCTCCGGCAGTGAGGTGCCGACGGCGGCCATGGTGAGGCCGATAACCATCTCCGAGAGCCCGAACAGGTGTGCCAAGTCAACGGCTCCCTTGATAAAGTAATCAGAGCCGAACCACATACAGAGCAGGCCGCCGCCGCAGAGCAGGGTTATCCGCATAAATCCGGCGGCTGGTGCCTGATTCCTGGTTTCAGGCGCCTGGCTTTTATGTTTAGCACATTCGACCCGGCAGGCCCGAATGGTATAGGCAATGAGGAGCATAATAAATAGAATTCCGAGCGGGCGGGGGAAAGAACCATACCAGGCGGCGATGAGCAGGATAAGGCTGACGGCGATGAGAAGATACAGCTCTCTCGCTAAGTCTTTAAAGCGGACGGTTAAGGGGTAGAGAAGGGCGGCAATGGCCAGTACCAGACCGATATTGGCAATATTGGAGCCGACAATATTACCCAGCATTATGCCGGGATGCCCCCGCCAGGCCGCTCTGAGACTGACGAAGAGTTCCGGCAGCGAGGTACCGAAGGCCACTACGGTGAGGCCGATCAGAAAGGAACTCATCCGCAGCCGGGCGGCTATTTTTATCGCCCCGGAGATAAGCATCTCGCCGCCCAGGATAAGAACCGCTAAACCGCCGAGAAGGGCTGCCCCCGCCAGGACGGAAGACGAAAAATTCACCACATGCTGCACCTTAACCCTCTTAATTTGTAATAGTTCACCAAGGGCACCAAAGTTGATGCTGCCCGATAGATAGTGTAAGAGTTCATCAGTGCCTTAGATCCGTTTGTTTCTGCCCTTGCGTCTGTACTTCCTGTACGTGAGAGGGCTGAAACGGACGGCGATGAGGTGCTGGTGACCCCTTACCTTAATTTGATAAAATTTTATCTAACTGTTTAACCACTGTCAAAAATTATGCAATACGATGAAGAGATCATTCAGACGGTAAAAGACGCCGCTGATATTGTGGAAATCATCGGTGAGACGGTCAATCTAAAGAAAAACGGCACGAATTACAAGGGCCTTTGTCCATTTCATTCTGAAAAGACTCCATCCTTTAATGTAAACCCAAATCGTAATTTGTTTCATTGTTTTGGCTGTGGGGAGGGGGGTGATACCCTGAAGTTCGTCATGCTGAGCCAAAACCTGAATTTCGTCGAGGCCCTGAAGTATATTGCCTCTCGTTATCACATATCCCTGCCGGAGCGTGACCTTTCGCCCCGGGAGCTGGAAAAAACCCGGCGTAAGGACATTCTTTATGACATAAACCAGCAGGCGGCGGTGGTTTACCATAAACTCCTGCTGAACGATCCCAGGGCGGTCAAGGCGAGGGAATATCTCACCGGCCGTGGAATCGGGGATGATATTATCCGGGAGTTTGAACTGGGGTACGCCCCGCCGGGCTGGTCATTTATCCACCGGGCTCTGCCCGGCCTCTCCGAGGCTGATCTCCTTGAGGCCGGCCTGCTGGCCGCCAATGAAAAGGGCCGGATCTATGATCGCTTCCGTGATCGTCTGCTCTCGCCGATATTTAATCATAACGGCAGGCATCTGGCCTTCAGCGGCCGGATTCTTGGTGCTGGAGAGCCCAAATATCTGAACAGTAAAGACAGTCTGATCTTTAATAAGAGTAATGTCCTGCTGGGGCTGTTTCAGAATAAAAAGGCCATTCGGGCCGCCAGGCGCTGTCTGCTGGTGGAGGGGAATTTTGATATTCTGGCCCTGGCCTCGCACGGTATACGTTACGCCGCGGCCCCCATGGGTACGGCTCTGACCGCAATTCATGTCCGGGCCTTAAAGGGCTATGCCGAGGAAGTAATTATTCTCTTTGACGGCGACGCGGCGGGTATTAAGGCCGCCAGCCGGGCCGTACCCATATTTCTCTCCCAGCGCTTAACGGCCAGGGTGGTGGTGTTGCCGCCGGAGCATGATCCGGATAGTTTTGTTCGTCAGTATGGGGCTCCGGCCCTGGAGAAGGAGCTGGATAAGGCGGTATCCCTGCCGGAATTTATCTTTAATGATCTGGAAAAACGCTATGGCTTAAGCCTGGAGGGCAAGGGCCGGATTATTGAGGAATTGCGGCCAATTATCCGGGCCATTGCCGATGATTCCCTGCAGCGCACTCTCTTCGTCTCGCATTTCAGCCAGAAACTGGGGCTGCAGCCCGAGCAGTTATCGGGGCGTTTTACCGCTCTGCGGCCATCCTCTCCCCCCCCGCTTAAAACTTCCCCAGCCGAGGAGTCCTTGACAGTCCCTTTTAAGCTTTCCAGGGTGGAGGAGCAGCTCTTGAGCTTTTTGATTATTTACCCGAATTACTTAGAGTCGTTTCTAACCGCCGGTCTTAAGGGGAGTGTCTCCAGTCCCGGCGGCTGTCAGATCATCGAGGCCATGGCCACCTTCGCCGAGTCGGGGGCCGTAGCTGAGCCGGAGCGCTTATTGGATTTTGTCGAAAGTCCGGCCCGGCCCTTTATCTCCAAAAAATTAATCAATGCCCCTGTTCTCGGCGATGAAGAACTGCGATTAGAGGCGGAGGAGAAGATTAACTGGCTGGCGGAAAATAAATTACGCCTTGAGAT
>CAZZJP010000235.1:0-2647 GCA_964654555.1 uncultured Desulfobulbia bacterium | reverse complement strand
CTGCCCATAGACAATATAGCGGGCGAGATTATAAAATTATTATCTAATCGTTAAGAGGGGGTAAAAACAACAAAATGAATATTATGATAGCTGAAGACGACCCAACCTGCGGCACCCTGCTGCAGGAATTACTACGGCCTTACGGGGAATGCCAGAGAGCCCAGAACGGCTTAGAGGCAGTGGAGCTTTATAGACAAAGTTTGAGAAAAGGCCCGCCATTTGACCTGATCTGCCTTGATATTATGATGCCCGTCATGAACGGCCAGGATGCCCTACGGGAAATAAGAAGATTAGAACGCCAACACGGCATCGGCGGCTTCGACATGGTAAAAATCGTTATGACCACGGTTCTGGAGGATGCCAAAAACATTATCCAGGCTCTGGTTCGAGGACCCTGCGAGGGCTATATAACCAAACCCATATCCCGGCAGGCCATTAAGGAGAAGATGAAGGAGCTGGGGTTTAAAAAGTTACCCTGACAATCACGCCCGGTTCCCAGACACAATGGAATAAGTCGTGACAAAGCCAAACCTTTGACAGATAATCACAACATTAAAGAGGTGTTTATAGCCCTATCTGCACCTTTAAAAGGCACTATTCACCAAACACCTTCCTAATCACGGGGCCCAGATTATCTTCCAGCAAAGGTTTCATAACCACAGCCTTGATTCCCAGAGCCAGGGCCTCCTCCTCATTTAACTGCTCATAATTGCCGGTACAGATGATGACCGCCATGTCAGATCTAATGGCCATCACCTCCTGAGCCAGCTGCATACCGCTTAAACCAGGCATAACCTGATCAACAATGAGCAGATCATAATCAGCGGGAGACTTTTTAAATATTTTCAAGGCCTCATGACCGCTGCTGAGCGCGGTAACCCGGTAACCGAGACGTTCCAAAAGCAGACGGCCAAGATCGGCGATTATTTCCTCATCGTCGACAAAGAGAAGGGACTCGCCGCCATTAACGGCAAGCCTGGCAGCAGCGTCATCACCATCTTTCAAGGCCACAGCTTCCGTTTCTATCGCCGGCAGATAAACCGCGAAGCTGGTACCCACGCCAACCGCACTGTTCACCGTCAGCCAGCCGCCATGGCTGCTGACGATACCCTGCACCACGGACAACCCCAGCCCCGTTCCTTTACCAACCTCCTTGGTGGTAAAATAAGGATCGAAGATGCGCTCCTTGACATTCTCGGCAATTCCACAGCCAGTGTCACTGACCCGCAGGCGGACGTAGGAGGCCGGCTTAAATTTACCGCTATCTGGCAGATCTACCGCGGATACATCCACGCAGGCCAGCTCTACAGTCAGGCGGCCGTCCTTATTCTCCATGGCGTGGGCGGCATTAGTGCAGAGATTCATCAACACCTGATGAAGCAGGGTGGGATCAGACATAATCTGGGCACAATTATCAATACTCTGGGTGATCTCAATGGTGGCGGGCAGGCTTGCCCGTAAAAGTTTCAAGACCTCATTGACAATGAGATGGGGAGAAATGGGCTGACTCTCCTGCTCCTGCTGACGGCTGAAAAAAAGAATCTGGCGCACCAGATCACGGGCCCGGCGGCCGGCCTGCAAGACCAGCTCTATATACTCCCCGGCTTCGTTACTGCCCGACACCTCATGTTTGACCAGTTCGCCATAACCCAGAATAGCGGTAAGTATGTTATTGAAATCATGGGCAATACCCCCGGACAGAGTGCCGATAGCCTCCATCTTCTGGGCCTGCCGTAATTGACGGGCCAGATCGGCAGTCTGCCGTTCATGCTCCACTTGCTCCGAGATGTCACGCAATATCCCCAGGGCGTGCCAGGACTCATTATAGGATATAGACGATACCGAGACCTCCATGGGAAATTCCCGGCCGTCCTTTCTAAGCGCCGCCGCCCGGATTGTATGGTTCACCGCCTTACCGGTTCCATTTTGCATAAAACGTCCAAAACCACGGGCAAAATCTCCATGGTAACGGGAGGGAGCCAGCAGACTGTGCAAGTCATGACCCAACAGTTCCCCGTCTTCATATTCAAAGATGGTGGCAGCCGCTGGATTACAGAAAACAATCTTACCGTGAGCGTCAATCATAAAAATGGCGTCAGTAGCGGCGGTGGTGATTGATTCATACATATCCTCCCGCAGACGCAACTCGGCAGCCTGACGGCTTAAAATCTGATTAGCGGTCTTCAGCTCACCTTCAAGATATTCCAATTCCTTCAGAACCAGAGCCCATTTCCTGAACCCCGCCCCCAGGAATAAAAAACCAAGCAGAAAGCAGATATCAGCAATACTTTCCAGACTGTTAGCCTTGGAAACAGCATAATTCAGCGGCCGAAACTCAGCGCTTATCTGGACAATCAGGGCAAGGGCTATGAAAATTCCGCCTAAAGCCACCAGACGTGAAACAGGTCTTCTCCTAAAAACTATGGAACTCTTAATATTGACAATTTTATAGGTGATAAAAAACAGAAGCAGAACGCCGATAGATTTCAACAAGATATTTAAGATCATGGTGATAGAGATTTAAACCAATTATTCAGCATTTTCAAAGCAAAAAAGGGGGACTTGGCAAAATAAACCAAATCCCCCTTTTTATAAACTTTTGGAGCCGGTGATGGGAGTTGAACCCGCGACCTACGCATTACGAGTG
>CAZZJP010000234.1:0-2678 GCA_964654555.1 uncultured Desulfobulbia bacterium | reverse complement strand
TGCCAAGGCCGGTGCTGGAGCTTACATACAGGCAGCGGCCAAAGGAGGTATCGCCTTCGGCCAGGGCGTGGCAGGCGGAATGGGCTATGGCGTTACAGTCACCAACCACGAATTCATCAAATACATATCTGGGGTTCAGTGTCCTGACGAAGGTGGGGGTCTTGCTGATAGTTGGTAGACATAGCTGCTCACTCTTAGCGGCAGTCTGGGAAGCAGCCGCCTCTGTCAGCTCATCATCGGCCTTAAAGATGATTTTGGGCTTCCGGCCCGTGTAATCCTGAACCGCCGTCTGGATATCGGTCATATAATTATCCATTACCCAGGAGCAGAAAAAACGATCTGGCCCGCGTAATTCTATGGTGTCACTAGCAAAGCTCACGCATTGCAGGGGAGTTATCCAAAGGTTGTAGATACTTGCGCCCAGTTTGTCTTGAAGTCTTTTGTCTATTTGCTGCCAAGTCATGAGTTTACCTTAAGAATTGGTTCTTGTGGAAAAATATCCTACAACGTGATAGGTGAAAGACCAGATTATGGCGTAATGTTTAAAAAAAAAACGGCGGTCTGTCAAAGGCGGTTTTAGATGATTTTGTGAGGCGGTAAATTAAAGTTATCAACAGGGGGTGGAGGCAAGTAAAGACAAGGGGTCTAACTGACGGCCGGCTCACAGGCCTTGTCAATAAAGCGATTTGCCGGCCGCACGAGAAATGTCATATTTTTATGGCCTTAAGGGAGATTGGCGGTCTTTTCGGGCCTTGATGTTTAAAATTAATATCTCCTGTTTACTCTTGTTTATTCGTAATATCTGCTAAAATCTTTTTTTTTCTTTTTGTTGTATCCGCCATTATTGCCTTGAAGCTCAAGACCGGCGGGAAAATATTTTACAGATAATATTTGAAATATCAGTCAAATTACATTATGGACAATAGATAATAATAATTTCAGGTGCCCCGCTCTGCATGGAGACGGGATGAACGGAAAGTCCGGTGTGAATCCGGCGCTGACCCGCAACCGTAAGTGAGGACGAAAACCGCGAGTAAGCCACTGTTTACCAGCTTTGGTGGATGGGAAGGCGCGGTGATTAGAGTGATCCATAAGCCGGTAGGCCGACCTGAGGTTAACGGACGTTTACTTCGTGGAATGAGTTGAGAGTCCGGGTAAATTTCTTTTAATACCAGGGCCTAAGCCCCTGGCATTAAAAGACAGCCCGGTTCACCTGTAAATGGTGAGTCCGGGCTTTTTGCTTTTATATTAAAAATGGTAGTATCCGGCAGATAACAGTCGGAAATGGTAATTTTTAGATTTGTCAAGTGAGGTAATAAAAAAATCATGGTCTTAAAACGCGCCACGGCAGACCTCTTTCTGGTTCGGCATGGTGAGGTCTCTAACACTGGTGCCTATATCGGCTCATCTGACCTGCCGCTTACCGAGGCCGGTCGCTCACAGGCTCTATCTATGGCTCGTACCTTGCCCTCAAGCCCTGTCCGCTGTCTGTGCAGCCCCCTGCTTCGCGCCCGGCAGACGGCCGGAATTGTGGCTCGTTATCACGATTTGGCCCCTGAATATATTGCTGATTTAAGAGAGATTGATTTTGGCCGCTGGGAGGGCTTGACTTTTCCGGATATCGAGGCTTCCGATCCGGAGCTTGTGGGGTGCTGGTTGTCGGAAAAGGCCGATTTTACCTTTCCTGAAGGTGAAAATATAAAATCCTTTCGACGGCGGGTCTGCGCTCTGGCCCCCGCTCTCACAGCCCTTGGCGATACTCTGGTGGTGGCTCATGGCGGGGTTATCAGGGTGTTAATCTGTTATTTCCTGGGGCTTGAGCTTGATAATTATCTGAGCTTTGATGTTCGGCCCGGCGGCCTGACCGTTCTGCGGATAAATAATGGCGGCGCAACTCTGAAGGGGTTTAATCTGTGAACAGAATTGTTTTGATAACCGGCGGGGCCCGCAGCGGCAAGAGTGCCTTTGCTCAGGATTACGCTGAGGCGCAGGCCGAGGAGAGGATTTACATCGCTACCTCGCCACCGTGTCTTGACGCGGAGACGGCCGGGAGAATATCGCGTCATCAGGAAGAGCGCCGGGGCCGGGGCTGGCAGACCGTGGAGGAGGAGATGGAGACCGCGGCCGTAATTAAGCAGGCGGCTGCCGGGGCCGTAATTCTGTTGGATTGTCTCACCATGTGGGTTAGTAATCTGCAATGGCGGGGCAGGGTAGTGGATGAGGTCGGGATAAGCGCTTATTGCGAGAAGCTGATTACCGCCTGCCGGGGGCGGGAGGGCGTTGTGGTGTTGGTGAGCGGTGAGGTCGGCTGCGGTATTGTCCCGGAGAAGGTGGAGGTCAGAATGTATCGGGATTTGCTGGGGCGCTGTAATCAGTTGATAGGGGCTGCCGCGGATGAAGTCTTTATGGTCAGTTGCGGAATTCCGCTGCAGATTAAGAGGTGAACTTAAAAATGATAATCAGAAAGATAATTATTCAGCGAAATTCCCGTAATGACCAATTATTGAACGGAACTGAATAATCACCATCGGGAAAGAGAGAAAAAATGAGTTTATTGGAACAAACCACGGCCATGATTATGGGCCAGGATCAGGCATGGCGGGCTCAGGCCAGAGCCCGTCTGGATCAACTGGCCATTCCCCATTGGGCCTTGGGGCGTTTAATGGATTTGGGCCTTG
>CAZZJP010000233.1:0-2716 GCA_964654555.1 uncultured Desulfobulbia bacterium | reverse complement strand
ATACGATATGGTTCATCCGGCCGGGCTCACTATCTTTATTGCCGCCCTCATCATCGCCTTAGTACTGCGCAAGGGTTTCTGCGGCTGGATATGCCCGGTGGGTTTCTGTTCCAATATGCTTGCCGTCCTGGGCCGCCGCTTGAGGCTGACATGGATACCGCCCCTGTGGATTGACTTGCCGCTTACAGCCCTTAAATACCTCCTCCTCGCCTTTTTCAGCTATCTTATCCTCTGGAAAATGGATCTAAGGGCAATTGAGGGCTTTATCCGCACCCCGTATAATATGGTGGTGGATGTCAAAATGCTCTATTTTTTCCTGCGCCCTTCCAGTTTCACCATCATTATTATAGCCGTTCTAATTGTCCTTTCCATCTTCACGCGCAACGTATGGTGCCGCTATCTCTGCCCCTACGGCGCCCTTCAGGGACTCCTGTCCATATTCAGCCCCACCAGAATTCAACGGGACGCCGAAACCTGCATCAACTGCCATAAATGTGAAAAATTCTGCCCCGGTGCCATCAGAATAACCAATAAAAGCACCATAAAAAGCCCGGAATGCATCGGCTGCTTAGAGTGCCTCGCGGTCTGCCCGGTGCCGGAATGTCTGAACCTTACCGTTGTACCCCGGCGCCGGATTCCGGCCTTGACCATGCCCGTTCTTGTCCTTATCATCTTCTTAGGTCTCTGGCTCGGCGCTTTGGCTACCGGTAACTGGCACAGCAAGGTACCTCTGAATACCTTAAAGCAATATTACAAAATTGGACTTAGTATCACTCACCCCCGATAATCAATATGCTTTCACCCTTGCAACTCGTTAGACGCACCCCGCTCTCCAATTGCGGCGCCTGTGGGCTTCCCACCTGCCTGGCCTTTGCCGCCGCCGTACTTAAAGTTGGCAAAAAACTTACCGACTGCCCCTTTATTAATCTAAAGGGGCTGGATATGACCCAGGTGCGGCAGGGCGCCGATAATCTCCAGTTAAAGCAAAAAGATCTACAGTTCATCGCCTTTTTAAAATCCGAGCTCCAGCCGGTGGATTTCAGCCGCCTGGCCCCGGTTCTGGGGGCAACGTACCATGACGAACCACCGGCCCTGGCCTTTGCTTATCTGGGGCAGAGCACCGTAATCAGCAAGGACGAAATCACCATTAACGGCCAGCCGCCTCATGACCACCGAGATCAAATCCTGCTCTACAATTATCTTCGTTCCGGAGGCGGCAGAGCCCCGGATGGTGAATGGCTGGGCCTGGAAAGCCTGCCCAATACCATATCCAAGGTCAAGACCTTAAATACTTACGGCGAAGAGCCCCTGGCCCGCTGTCTAAGCGCGGGCGGCGTAAGGAATTTCCAGCAGGCGGTGCGGAATATGGGCGGCCAACTGGTAACGGAGAGCGGGGCCGACCTAAGCGCCCGGATACCGGTACTGCCCATGGTGCCGGAATATATCCTCTTCTGGGCCGCAGAGCCTGAAGAAGATTTCCCGGCCCGGGTCAAAATTCTCTTTGATCACCATATCCTTGACTTTCTTGATATTGAGTCCTTAGTTTTCAGCGCTGAACGTCTCACCGACCGCCTGTTGGAGCACTTAGAAGACAAGTCGGGCAAAAGCGGCGGAGGCCGGAAGTCATGAACGACAGAGGCAGAGAAATTCCCCTCGCTGAACGAATGCGGCCCGAAAGTATTGATGACTTTGCCGGTCAGGAACATCTCCTCGGCCAAGACAAAATTCTCTGGCGTTTGCTCAAGGGTGATTATCTGCCCTCCATGCTCCTCTGGGGGCCGCCCGGCATCGGCAAAACCACCCTGGCCCGGATTCTGGCCCGCCTCACCGGAGCCCATTTTGTCTTTTTCTCCGCCGTCCTCTCCGGCATTAAGGATGTCCGCCTCATTGTCGATGAGAGCCGCGCCCGCCAAGAGCGCAAGGAACGGCGTACCATCCTCTTTGTTGATGAAATTCACCGCTTCAACAAGGCCCAGCAGGACGGTTTCCTGCCCCATGTGGAAAGCGGCCTCCTGACCCTCATCGGGGCCACCACCGAAAACCCGTCCTTTCATGTCATCGCCCCCCTGCTCTCAAGATGCCAGGTTCTGGTTCTTGAAAGTCTGAACGAGACTACAATGGCACAGATTATCAAGCGGGCCTTAAACGATGATAAAAACGGCCTGGGCGGGCAAAACCTTCGAATCAGCCCCGAGGCCGTGAGCCACCTGATAAGAATGGCCGACGGCGATGCCAGAAGCGCCCTGAATAATCTTGAGGTGGCCGCCGCCATCTGCGCCGCAGACGATGATGAGCCCCGGCTCATAAGCCTAAAAATCGCCGAGGTGGCCTGCCAGCGCCGCAGTCTGCGTTATGACAAAAAAGGGGAAGAACATTACAACCTCATCTCCGCCCTCCATAAGAGCCTGCGTGATTCCGACCCCGACGGCTCCCTGTACTGGTTAGTCAGAATGCTTACGGCGGGTGAAGATCCCCTCTACGTCGCCCGCCGTCTCATTCGTTTTGCCTCGGAGGATATTGGCAACGCCGACCCTGCCGCCCTAAGGATGGCCATAGACGCCAGGGAGACATATCATATTTTGGGTTCACCGGAGGGCGAACTGGCTCTGGCTCAGCTCACCACCTACCTCGCCACCGCTCCCAAGAGCAACGCCGTATACACCGCTTACAATACGGTTAAGGCCGATATTAAGGCCACCGGCAGTCTGCCGGTGCC
>CAZZJP010000232.1:0-2793 GCA_964654555.1 uncultured Desulfobulbia bacterium | reverse complement strand
GTTTTGTCGAGCCCTCCGACATGCGTGAAATCAAGCGGATTCTTAAAGAAATAGGAGTTCCAGCCGTGGTTTTTCCGGACACCTCGGATGTCCTTGATGTACCGCAGACAGGTAAGTTCAATATGTACCCCAAGGGCGGGGTCACTATTCCCGAGATGAAGAGTACCGGCGACAGCCAGAAAACTCTGGCCCTGGGGGCCTTCGCCTCCGAGGATGCCGCTAAGATGCTGCAGACCAAGGCCGAGGTCCCCTACGAAGTCTTGGATTTGCCCATCGGCCTGTCGGCCACCGACCGCTTTATCGAGGCCATTGTTGAATTAACCGGCAGCGAACCACCCGCCTCCATCACCGATGACCGCGGCCGTTTACTGGACATGATGCTGGATTATCAGCAATACCTCTATGGTAAAAAGGTGGCCATTGTCGGTGACCCGGATCACGTCATTGCCATGACCGAGTTTGTGGTCTCCATGGGCATGATTCCAACTTATGTTATAACTGGAACACCTGGTAAAAAGTTCGTCTTGCGGATCAAAGGCATTTTGAAGGATATCAATCCCACGGCCAAGATTAAGGCCGCGGCAGACTTCTTTGAACTGCACCAATGGATGAAAAACGAGCCGGTGGATCTCTTAATCAGCAATACCTACGGTAAATATATTGCCAGAGCCGAGGATGTCCCCTTTGTCCGTTTTGGTTTTCCCATTCTGGACCGGGTGGGCCACAGTTATTTTCCAACGGTGGGCTATATCGGCGGTATGCGTTTATTTGAAAAAATTACCGGAGTAATCATGGATCGTAAGGATCGTGATGATCCGGAGGAAACCTTTGAGCTGGTAATGTAGCTTTCAGGAGACAGAAATCAGGGTACAGGAATCAGGGGAAGTTAGTCCTGGTTCCTGTGTTTTTTTTAATTTAGGGAGGTGTATCATGCTCGTACAAATTGAGGACTGGCGAAAATATATAGATGACGGTGAGAAGTTTCTAAACACTGCCATTAATGCCGCCCAAAAGAGACCGGAGGTCTTTACCCCGGAGATTTTATACAACCTCACGGCCATGGCCATCGAAAAATTCTGTATGGGTTATCTCATGTACCATGGCGACCTGGCCGATAACCACACCATGGCCGATCTCGCCGAGGCCGTTGAACGTCATGCCGGCCCCCAGCCAGAGCTTACCAAAAAGCTACTCTTTCTCGATTCCTTCCAGGAAATATGTGACCTGAGCACTTACAAGCGCCGCCCCCCCAACAAGGAAGAAATTACTCAAATCCTGTCAATCGGTCAGGAAGTCAACAACTTTGTATTCTCCAAAATTGAATTGCCGCCCGACCAGATATCCGCTTAATGGATTTATCACCAAAAAGTAGTGATCAATCATACAATTTAACAATTTTGTCACGCACAAACACGCGTGCAATAGACCAATCCCCTTCTGACAATTATTTTTTCCCAAAAGTTTCAAGCCTCAACTCCTTATTTTAGGGGAAGATAATCACCTCAAAGAGCCACCCCATATTCAGAGAAGTTAGATTTATGGCCATTACCGGCATGTAATTTGCTTTAATAACTTTATGCCTTATATATCTTACAGTCCCAGCTCTTCCGCCTGAAGACGGCGGCTTTAACCTTGACTTACGATCAATAAAAACATGAAAACAATAAGACTGGACAGTCTGGATTACGAACGTATCAGGCAGGTAGCGGCCATAAAGTCCATGGAAGTTCAGGCCCTCTGCGAAATCGCCCAATTAGTAGGAGCCGCCGCCGAGCTTGACACCGCCCTGTCGGAAATTCTCCAAATCCTGCACGACACCATGCATATGGAGAGGGCAACCCTTTTTATGCTTGATGCCACAGGGCAGCGCCTGACAATCAAGGCCAGTTACGGCATGACAGAGCAGGAAAAAAAGCGGGGTATATATAAGCTGGATGAGGGAGTATGCGGCAAGATCTTTCGCAGCCGCTTCCCATTTGTGGTACCCGACATCACCAGTGAGCCCCTCTTCCTGAACCGCACCCAGTCCCGGGGCGAGATCGCCAAGGATCGCATCGCCTTTATCGGGGTGCCGGTTATTCTGCGTGATGATCCGGTGGGAGTTCTCACCGTTGACCGGATATTTGAGTCTAAAATTTCCTTTGAGGAGGATGTCCAGTTTATCACCGTGGTTGCCACCCTTATCGCCCAGTTTCTGGAACTTGACAAGATACTGAAACTGAAAGAGGAGATGCTGGTCGAAGAAAACCGCTCCCTGAAGGCCGAACTCAATAAACGCTACAACCGCCACAATATCATCGGCCAGAGCAAGGTCATGAATGAGGTATTCCGGCTTATAGACCGGGTAGCACCCAGCGCGGCGACGGCACTTCTGCTTGGTGAATCAGGAACAGGCAAGGAGTTGGTGGCCCGAGCCATCCATCAGGCCAGCCCCAGGGCCGACTGCCCCTTTGTTAAGGTTAATTGCGCCGCCCTGCCGGAAAATCTGCTTGAGAGCGAGCTGCTCGGCCACGAAAAGGGGGCCTTTACCGGGGCAACCTCCTTTAAGCAGGGCAAGTTTGAACTGGCAGACCACGGCACCTTCTTTTTAGATGAAATAGGCGAACTGCCCTTAAATCTCCAGGCCAAATTATTACGGGTTTTACAGGAAAAACAATTTGAGAGGCTGGGCGGTAACAGAACAATAGCGGTTGATGTCAGGATTATCGCCGCCACTAATGTTGATTTGGCAGCGGCCGCCAGCCGCGGTCATTTCAGGGCCGACCTCTATTACCGGCTTAACGTGGTGCCGGT
>CAZZJP010000231.1:0-2799 GCA_964654555.1 uncultured Desulfobulbia bacterium | reverse complement strand
TTCCTGTACGTGAGAGGGCTGAAACGGACGGAGATGAGGTGCTGGTGAACTTACCTGAATTTTTGGTTCTGTTCAGCTATGAAAAGGTTCGGCCCGGTAAAACGGGCCGGGCCTTTTTTTATGGCCGTGAAACGGCCCCCGGCGCTCTTGTGGCAGAGCGGCTAAATAAGAGAAGAAAAGCCTTGAGCTTTTAAGGGGGCAGTTCTGGAAGGAGTTATAGTATTTAATTAAAAACTTTTATGTTGACAAACCGTGAAACAGTATTATTTTAGTGGGCATATACACAAAATGATGATGTGGTCTGCCGGTTATCCGTGCGGGTCGGCAGTAACGGCGGGCGACCATATAAAAAATAAAAAGCGGGGTCAGCAAAGATGAAAGAGATAATTTTTAAGAAAAAATATCATCTTATGATCAAAGAGATTATGAAAGATGATATCAAGTTTAATCGAGTCGCTGATTTTATTGATTATTTCAGGACTAAGGTTAAAGAGCATCCGGTGGCGGCCTTCATCGGCACCTTTGATCATTATTCACACACCAAGGGGCTTAAAGACGGCCAGGTTGATGCTGCCATCCTTGACGCCCAGCATATTGTCTTCTGTTTCGGCAAGGCCTTGGAATCGCCGGAGGTGATGGGGATCAGGCCCCGTTCAATCGGGGTAAGTGAACTCCGCGACCGTTTTGTCATTGCCTTTCAAGAGGCCCCAAAGGCCCTCGCTAATGATGCCATGGGCGCCTGGGTCAAGGGGCTTGAAAACTGTTAAAAAAATCAGGGAGCGGAGAATGGCTGCTAATGTTTTGATTCTCGGGGGCGGTTTTGGCGGACTTACGGCCGCGATTCAACTGCGGAAGCAGGGCTTTGAGGTAACCCTGGTCAGTGAACGGGATTACGCCTATATCTATCCAATATCCATCTGGATTCCCACCCGGGAGATTGAGTTTAAAGATGCCTGTCTGCCTTTAAATGATATTGCCCGCCATTATGGAATTAACCTTATTATTAAGCCGGTAGCCTCTGTTGATGCCTCCATGGGCCGGGTTGAGCTGGCCCATGGCAGCGACCTGGCCTATGATTATCTGATAATCGCCATGGGCGCCGGTAAAACGCGGCCCAGGGGAGTGGAGCATACCAGCTCCATCTGCGGTCATCCTGAGGCCGCCAAAGATATCAGGGAGCAGTTAGACGGGCTTATAAGCCGGGGATCGGGGCGTATCGCCGTGGGATTTGGCGGTAATCCCAAGGATCCTTCAGCGGTTCGGGGCGGCCCCGCCTTTGAGTTCATTTTTAATATCCACTATCTGCTCAAGAAAAAGGGGCTGCTTGATAATTTTAAACTCACCATGTTTGCCCCCATGCCGCGGCCTATGTCCATCGGGACGATAACAGCTCCACCGTGCGTTCCCTACCCGTGGTAGGGCACTGGTTGAAAAAGGCCTGGGGGCATTATTGGAAACTTAATAAAAACGGCAGGGTGCCGCGGCTGCCGGGGACATAGACTGTGAAAATTATATTAGTGTGGCCCCAGGATGGGGAAATAGATGAATTTGAGGCCGGTCTTGCTGCCTCCGGGGCTGAGATTATACGTTACAGCTCCGGTGCCGCGGCCCTTGAGGCTGTTAGAGAGCGGCGGGATATTATTCTAAGCGTTATTGCTGAAAAGCTTGCCGATATGACTAATCTGGTGCTGATTAAAAAGATATTGGCCCTGAACGCCATGATTGGCTGTGCCACGGTTAGTCAGCTTTCAGCGGAAGACTTCCACGAAGAGAGTGAGGGACTGGGAATATTGATGCGTCTGCCTCCTGATCCCAAGGGGGAATCGGCCGCGGAGCTTCTGACCCATTTAAAGCTTATTGGCCTTATCGCTCAAATAAACCGGGTTGATCTATGAATTGGGTGAAAATATGATAATCAGTATTGCCAGCGGTAAGGGCGGGACGGGCAAAACGACCATTGCCGCCAATCTTGCCTTCTCTCTGCCCAGGGCGCGGATTTTAGACTGCGACGTGGAAGAACCCAATGTCCATCTGTTTATTAAACCGGAACTTGATTATCGCGAAGAGGTTGGGACAGCTATCCCGCTGATAGATGAAAAATTGTGCGATGGCTGCCGGAAATGCGTTGATATCTGCCGTTTTCGGGCTCTTACCATGATCGGCGGCAAGATATTGACCTTTCCGGAGATGTGCCATAGCTGCGGCGGTTGTCTAAAGGTCTGTCCGCGGGGTGCGGTTAGTGAAACCAGCCGTCAGTTGGGAATCATCGAGGGCGGCAGGCGGGATAATATCACCTTTTTCCACGGTCTGTTACGGGTGGGGGAGTCAATGGCCCCGTCCTTGATAAAAAAGGTGCGCTCCTTTTGCCGGTCTGATGAAATTAATATAATTGATGCCCCGCCCGGTACCTCATGTCCGGTAATTATGGCTACCAGGGATACCGATTTTGTGGTTCTGGTAACCGAGCCTACCCCCTTTGGTCTCCATGACCTGAAGCTGGCTGTGGAGGCGATGAAGCTGCTGGGGATTCCCATGGGGCTGGTAATTAATCGGGCGGATATGGGAGATGACGGGGTTTTGCGATACGCTGAAGCGGAGCAAATCCCGCTTCTGATGAGTATTCCTTTTAAAAGGGAAATTGCCGAGGCTTACTCGCGCGGCGAGCTTTTTGCCCAGATCTTTCCAGAGTGGCAGGAGAAGTTCAGGGAGATGCTTGCGGAAATTACCGCCATCGTCAAGGGGGACAAAAAATGAAGGAGATTGTTATTTTAAGCGGCAAGGGTGGAACTGGTAAAACCA
>CAZZJP010000230.1:0-2808 GCA_964654555.1 uncultured Desulfobulbia bacterium | reverse complement strand
TTACCTCGTCCATTCGGGACTTCTCGAATACAAAAGTATGCTTCGAAGTCCCGAACGAACGAACCTGGAACACTGCTGAATAGTTACACTCCGGTGGCTATTGTTACTTTTAGACATCACGCTGAATAGTTAATCAATCTACTGCTTAGAGGATGGCTTCAACTTCATCCATGACAAAGGCTTCCATGGTATCGCCGACTTTAATATCATTATAGTTCTCGATACCGACCCCGCATTCATAGCCGCTTGCGACCTCCCTGGCATCATCTTTAAAACGCCTGAGAGAAGATATATTGCCGGTATAGACCACTACCCCGTCACGCAGCAAACGAACCTTGGCATTACGGGTAATCTTACCATCAGTGACATAAGAGCCGGCTATAAGCCCGATTTTAGGGACACTGAAGATCTGACGCACCTCAAGCGTACCGATGACCCTCTCTTCGAAGGTGGGATCTAACATCCCGGTCATGGCCTTAGTTATATCATCCACCGCGTGATAAATGACATCATAAAAACGAATGTCGACATTTTCTTTCTTGGCCATTTCCTGCACTTTGGCACTGGGCCGCACATTGAAACCCAGGATAATGGCATCAGAGGCCGAAGCCAGCAGAACATCAGATTCCGTAATTGTACCGGTGCCTTCATGAATGATACTGAGCTTAATCTCCTTGGTACTCAATTTCTTCAGGGTCTTGGCAAAAGCCTCCAGGGTACCCTGAACGTCGGCCCGCAGCAGGACACATAACTCTTTCATGGCACCTTCCTGCAACTTTTCAAAGAGGTTTTCGAGAGATATTTTACTGCCCTGAGCCAGATATTTTTCCCGGCTCTTGGTATGGCGCTGACTGCTTATGTTCTTGGCGGTCTTTTCATCCGGCATCACGATAAACTCATCACCGGCGCTGGGTACACCGCTTAAGCCATGAACCTCAACCGGTATGGAGGGACCGCTCTCCGGCACAGTCTCGCCCTTATCGTTAAACATGGAACGGACTTTGCCATAAAATTCACCCACCACAAAGGCATCTCCATCCCGCAGGGTTCCCTGCTGGATGAGAATAGTGGCTACAGCCCCCAGTCCCTTGTGAAGCTTAGCCTCAACCACCCGGCCGCGAGCCCGGCGTTTTGGATCGGCCTTCAGCTCCAGAATCTCGGACTGGAGCAGAATCTGCTCTAAGAGTTCATTTATACCAATATTTTGTTTAGCCGAAACTTCGCAGAAAATAGTGTTTCCACCCCAGTCTTCCGGAACCAGATCATATTCAGCCAGTTCTCTTTTGACCCGCATGGGATCGGCATCATCCTTGTCGATTTTATTGATGGCCACAACGATGGGCACTTCAGCGGCCTTGGCATGATTGATGGCCTCCTTGGTTTGATCCATAACCCCGTCATCGGCGGCCACTACCAGGACAACAATATCGGTAATCTGCGCCCCCCGGGAACGCATCTCGGTGAATGCGGCATGACCGGGTGTATCTAAGAAAACCACCTCCCCCTGCGAGGAGCGGACGTAATGGGCTCCAATATGCTGAGTTATACCGCCGGCCTCACCAGCCGCCACATCTGAATTACGGATGGCATCCAGGATAGAGGTCTTACCGTGATCAACATGTCCCATAACTGTGACCACCGGGGGCCGGGGCAGCATATCGCCGCCGGCTTCGTTATCCTCAAGATTGAGAATATTAAGCTCTTCGGTCATGGCCTGTTCCACGTCATAACCAAATTCGGCCGCCACCAGAACCGCGGTATCAAGATCAATAATCTGATTAACGGTGGCCATAACTCCCATCCCCATTAATTTAACAATCAACTCATTGGCCTTGATTCCCATGCGGTGAGCAAGATCACCAATAGAAATGGTATCATAAATCTGGATACGCCGTTTAATGGCCTTGGCCTCCCCGGCCTCACTGCCGCCGCCTCTGGCCATTTTTTTACCGCCCCGGCGCTGACGGTCAAGCTTCAAAGCCGACGACAATCGTCCACCGGCCATGGCAACATCTTCCATATCCACAACGCCGTAACCCTGCTTGCGGCCCCGCTTGGCCTTGGCGCCCGGCTCATGATGAAATTTTACAAACCGTTTACCTCTTTTCCCCTTTCCTGGCGCTGAATTATGGTCATTACCGGGGCCGCCATTATTAAAAGGCCGCGCGGCTCCTCCAGAGATACTCTTGTGAGCGGGACGGGCCGTCGTCTTACTGCTGCCCTTGGGCTTGTTTTTCTTCGGCCGCGGCCGTTCTTCCTCAACCGGCAGTTTGATTGCCGCCCGCTTAATAACCCTGGCTAATCCCTTGCGGCTGGCCGCTGCCGGTTCCGGCTTTTCTTCATGCGGAACCGGGGTAATCTCCGCGGCTTTGGACTCAGCTGTTTTTTCTTCCTCAACCTTAGTCTCTGCCGACGGCACGGCCTCACCCTGCTCTGCTGATTCCACCGCCGACACTTCAGGCTCTGGCGCGGCTTCAGTTTCCGCTGCCGTTACAGTCTCTAATTTCTCAGATGGCGTAACAGCGGGAGCTGCTGCATTGGAATCTGCGGCCGGCACCTCTGCTTTCTCAACCTGCTCGACCGATAATTCAACTGCCGCTTCCGGAGAAGCATTATCCGCTTTGGCCTCAGGCTTTAGAGGCGCGGCCTTGCCGGTCTCTGCCTCTGATTCGACAACGGGAGGCGGCGCAGGAAGCTCAATTTCATCCAATACAGGGGGCTTAACCGCTTTGGTACGCCGCCGAATAATGGTTTTATGCCCCTTGGTCTGAATCCTCTTCTCCTGAACCTCGGTATGAGTCGCCGACA
>CAZZJP010000229.1:0-2816 GCA_964654555.1 uncultured Desulfobulbia bacterium | reverse complement strand
TTATCATCAATAATGAGAATCTTTTTGTAAAAAAATGGCCACGATCAGGCTGACTTCAGTTAAAAGTGGCTAAATCGGGAATAGCTGATATTTATATAAAAGTTATCTACAGGTGATTGTTGGTCTAATCGCAGCTGTCGTCTTTTGTGGTACCCGGCAGACGGGCATGGGAGTTAGCGTGTTACGGCAGGAGAGGCAGGGATAAAGATCATGGTAGTCCGGCTGGAGGGCATGAACAAAAAAAATTCTCCTCCTCTGCTGGTGGCGGGGCAGGTTGGGTTGTTTTAAGCGGGGATAGCGAGAATTATTCTTCGCCGCGGAAGTTTTTATTCAGGAACTCACAATCCCTGGGCGAGAGATTAAAACGAATTTGGGCCTGTTGAATGACTTCCCGGCGTTTTATCTCCGGGTGCTCAAGCTGGGTTTCGCTGATCCATTTAATGGCTTTGCGCAATTTTTCTCCGTGCGGCTGGGTTGTTTCGTCGGTCATGGCTGATTGGTGTTTTTATATTTGTTTCCGGGTTTTGGGGTGCCGCCGTGTTTATGCTGAGACAACAAGCGGCACGTCCATCTTTCATGTTATTTGTTGGCTGCTGTGGTCTCCGGCCTGAAAATAATTCCGCTTAAAGGCGGCACTGAGACCTTGATATGCATGGGGGCTTCACCATAGGGCTCGTTGACTGGTATTTTAAGATCTGAATTGTCGATATTACTGCCTCCAAATCGTTTGTCGTCAGAGGATAATATTTCACGGTACGGTACATTGGAAAGCACGCCCAGTTTGTAGTCATGATGAACCTCGGGGGTGAAGTTCAGGAGACATATCAGGTGGTCGTCGGGGTTTGCGGCCTTGCGGGCATAGGCGATAATGCTGTTGTTGACATCCTTGAAGTCCAGCCACTGAAAACCGTCATTGGTATGATCTTCCTGCCAGAGGGCCGGACTGTTGACATATAAGTGATTTATTTTCTTAACAAAGTCTTGAACCTGCTGATGCCTGGGCCTCTCTTCCAAAAGGTGCCAGTCGAGGCTTTTTTTGCAATACCACTCCGACAACTGGCCGAATTCGCCACCCATGAAGAGCAGTTTTTTGCCGGGGTGGGTCCAGAGATAGAAAAAAAGCAGGCGGAGATTGGCAAATTGCTGCCATTCGTCCCCCGGCATCTTGGCCAGCAGAGAACGCTTGCCATGCACTACCTCATCGTGAGAGAGTGGAATAATGAAATTCTCCGAGAAGGCGTAGAGCAGGGAGAAGGTCAGGGCATTGTGGTGATATTTGCGATACAGCGGATCACGGCTGAAATAGTTAAGGGTGTCATTCATCCAGCCCATATTCCATTTGTAGCCAAAGCCCAGGCCCCCGGCATCCGTTGGCTTGGAGACCCCAAAGAAACTGGTGGACTCCTCGGCAATCATGCTGACACCGGGGAAGCGTTTATAGACAACACTGTTAAGATGCTTCATGAACTCAATGGCGTCTAAGTTCTCCTTGCCGCCCCGCTGGTTGGGAATCCACTGGCCGTCTTGGCGGGCGTAATCAAGATAGAGCATGGAGGCCACGGCATCTACCCGCAGACCGTCAAGGTGGAATTTATCCAGCCAGAACATGGCGTTGGAAATCAGAAAACTTATGACCTCCCGACGGCCGTAATTAAAGATATAGGTGCCCCATTCCGGATGAAAGCCCTGCCGCGCGTCCTGATGCTCATAGAGGGAGGTGCCGTCGAATTTGCCTAAGCCGTGCCCATCGGTGGGGAAATGGGACGGTACCCAGTCAAGGATCAGGCCAATGCCGTTTTTATGGCATTGATCGACAAAATACATAAAGTCATGCGGGCTGCCGAAGCGGCTGGTGGCGGCATAATACCCTGTCACCTGATAGCCCCAGGACTCATCTAAGGGATGTTCCATAATCGGCATTAATTCAATGTGGGTAAAACCCATATCCTTGACATAGGGGATCAGGGATGTGGCCAGTTCCCGGTAGGTGAGAAAACGCTCCGGGTCGGCGGGGTCACGACGCCAGGAACCCAAATGAACCTCATAGGTTGACATGGGGGCATGATAGCTCGTGGCGGCATCACGCTTTTTGAGCCACTCCTCATCGTGCCACTCAAAGCCGCTGAGATCGGCAATGATGGCGGCACTCTTTGGTCTGACTTCGGCCTGAAAATGAAGGGGATCCAGTTTCTCCAGGATGGCCATGTCCTGGGCCCGAATCTCAAATTTATATAATTCTCCTGTCGTCAGATCGGGGATGAACAGCTCCCATATTCCCGATGAGTCAACAGCCCGCATCTGGTGAATGCGGCCGTCCCAGAAATTAAAATCACCAATAACGCTGACCCTTCTCGCCGCCGGAGCCCAGACCCGGAACAGAATCCCACTTTGCCCGTTTATGACCCTTGGGTGAGCCCCCATCTTGTCATAAAGGTTGTAATGAGTACCATTGTTAAAGAGGTACTGGTCAAAGTCCTTTAACAGCGGCAGGGTAGTGTATGGGTCGTGGATGGTCTTGACGGTTTGATTGTAGAGGGTGATTTCATAGTAGTAGGTAAGCGGCAGGCTGAAATCGTCAACGATGGCCTCAAAGAGTCCCTCATCCCGCATCTTGTACATGTCGATCTTTCGTTCACCGATTACGAGCCGGACTGATTCTGCCAGAGGTTGAAAGGTACGGATTACGGCCGTTGGCTTATCTGAATCAATTATGTGAAAGCCTAATACCTGAAAGGGATCATGCTGGTCGGAGGCCAATACTCTGTCTAATTCTTTGACTACATCGAGGGACATTTTTTTCTCTTTTTGTTAAATTT
>CAZZJP010000228.1:0-2826 GCA_964654555.1 uncultured Desulfobulbia bacterium | reverse complement strand
CATATAACAGCGGCGAACAGAGATGAAAATTAGCAAGATACAGCAGAGCGCCCCAGTCAACCCGCTTATTCTGAAGTGAGCCGCGCAACTGGCTAACGGTTTTCTGTCCCTTCCAGGGCGAGAGGAACAAGGCAAGCAGCAGATAAGAATTTTTAAAAATTCCGGGATTCATAAAATATAGTTATTCAGCCTCATCGGTCAACGTCCGCAGACCCTTCACCGCCTGCCGCTGGCCGGGCTTTAGTCTAAGCACTTTACGATAGGCGGCAACGGCCTTATCCCTCTCCCCCTGCCGTTCATAGAGCCTAGCCAGCTTCAGACGCAGACCGGCATTTTCCGGCAAGAGGGCAATCCCCCGCCGCAGCACGGTTAGGGCCTTTACGGGCTGCTTCCGCCTCTGGTAAAATTTAAAGGGGGCGTTAAAAAACCAGGCCCGCAGTTTTGGCTCTTTTGCCGCCAGCTCCAAGGCGTGCCTATAGAGTTTATCCACCTCTTTAATCCGGCCTTTGCCCGTTAGGAGCCCGGCCAGAACCATGTATGGCCGCATTCGCTCCGGCAGTTTTGCCGCAATGGTTGAGGGCGCAAACCCCGCCCCCATCAAAGCAGGAATTATAGTCTTGGCCGCCTTGGGAGCCGCCCGCATGGCCCGGCTGAAAACCTCAAGCGCCTTTTCCCTCTTCCCAGTTACCAGCAGCCATCTGCCATAGAGCTCGTATCTCTGCGCGTTAGCCCGGTCATGCCGAACCGCCAGAGCAAAAAAGCGATCAGCCTGTTCATTCCGCCCCTCTCCAGCGAGGAAGGAAGCAAACCCCTCCAGAAAAGCAGGCATGACAGGATCAAGCCGAATGGCCTGTCTATACTGCTCTCCAGCCTCATCATTCCGGCCCAGCAAGGCGGCTGTTTCAGCACGGGCGAAATGATAATACGATTGCAGCGGCATAAGGCGGGAGGCCTTTAGTGCCCGGCCATAAATTACCTTTAATTCAGCCGCCGGGGTATCCAGGTTCCAGGTGACGGGGCCGGGCAGTGTATTATAGGCCAGCATGGTGGAAATATTCCAATAAAGGCTGCCGATGAGCAGCAAACCACTGACAACGGTCAGGGCCGGTATATACATGGAGCCGCCTCCGGGCAGGGAGGACGCGGCTCCATGGCCGTGAAAGCGGGTGTACCCTCCGGACACCAGCAGAGCCAGGATAGTGAAGAAGGTCAGCCCGACGGCGCCGCTTGCCAGGTTATATTCAACCGTCAGGTGAAGGAATTGAGCAAAAAGCCCGGCAGCTGCGGCAATAAAGAGATACCTGGCAAAACGGTCGCGCCTCTCCCTGTATCCGGCGTAGGCGCCGCGGGCCACGCTGTAGAAAAAACAGCCCAGAAGCGTAAAACCGACTAACCCTAAGTCGGAAAATACCTCAATATAAACATTATGGGGATGATATATAAAATGGTTAGGATAAATTTTGAGAATACTATAGGTTGAAAAAACATTGCCAAAGGTACCAAGCCCTGATCCCATCAAAAAATAATCTTTTATCAACGGCAGTGCTTGTTTCCATATTTCCAGGCGACCACTGCTTATTTGAATAAGATCCCGGTTTTTGAATTGAAACCGTGAGATGATTGGCTCCCAACCAACGCTGCCAATCAAAAATGATATGCAAAAGAAAATAATAACTATACGGACAAAAAGAGAACCACTTTTTTTATACTTGTGCAGGAAGAAAATCAAGAGCATACAAGATAGAGAAACCGATAGAATTCCCCCACGTGACGTGCTGATATAACAAGCGGCAATCATGAAAACCGCAGCAAGGCCAAAAAGGAAACGATCATTTTTAAACAGATGATTTAAGGCCTCAACACAACGCTGACGAAAGGTAACCACCTCTTTGATATGCCGTTGATGAAAAAGGCAAAAAGCCAAAGCAATAGGGGCAAGCATTTCCAGATAGGCAGCAAACTGGTTTCGATGCACAAACGCGCCTTTAAAGTAACCACCATTAAGCGGCGGTAAACGTACCCAAAGCAACCGACCGTTACTAAACCACTTTTGCAAAATAGCTTGCAGCGAAATAATTGTGCCGATAATAATAAGCAGCGAGATAACTTGTCGGCAGCGGCCTCTATCCGTCAGCAAAGAGCAGGCCAGGACATAGCAGGCCAAAAACGAGGTATAATGGAAAATCTGGGTAAAGGTAGCCCGGCTGTTTATGGTCAGGGGCGCCCAGGCATCCAGCGGCGCAATACCCGACATCCCCGCCCTAATTTTATAGGCCGCCGGTGAAAGAACTTCCAGAATCCCCATGGGCAGAGGAATGGTTTGCAACAGAAGAAATCCCAGCAACAGACAGAGGGGGATAAGACCGGGCGGCCGGCAGGCTCTTTTATTGCCCGGCAGTAAATGAGCAAGAGAATACAGAAAAAGACCGCCAAAGGAGGCGGCCTGAGTCAGCATCTGCGGCAGGGTATCAACCGTTCCAAAGGCCAGGGGGCTGAAGATCAGCAAAAAGAGAAGCAAATAATAACTGATTGTAACCATGTTTTTTAAGTAATTATCACTTTACCGGCAGGCAGATATCTCTTCCATACTGCCATTTATACACGCCTGGATCCTGACACTGATGTAGATCATAAACCGGCTGGCGAGCCAGCAGAAAAATAACCGCGAGAGTAATCATGACAATGATAAATACAGGAAACGGTTTCATAACAAAAAGACCTGTCTGATGTCATTCAGGCGTAATTCCAGTAACATTTCACTCAAAACCCGTGGGATTTTGCGACTGCCAGCGCCAGGTGTCTTCGCACATTTCTTCAATGCCTCTT
>CAZZJP010000227.1:0-2927 GCA_964654555.1 uncultured Desulfobulbia bacterium | reverse complement strand
CCCTATCTTTTAAATAAATTTATCAGCACGGTGAGGACAATGCTGATGACAATCATTGAGGTAACGGGGATAAAAACCTTGCAGCGCTGGGACTGCCAATGGATATCCCCCGGTAAGCGGCCAAACCAGTTTATAAGCCAGGGCGCAAAAGACAACATACCCCCGGTTATAATCAGAATTAAGCCGAGTATTATCAACCAGCGTCCCATTTTATATCCATTGACTTAGCTAGCAGTCAGCCGCTATAATCTGTCCTCTGTCTTCTTGCTTCCTGAAGCGCCAGCTCGATAAGGCGGTCAAGGAGGGCCGGAAAGGGCAGGCCGGCCGCGGCGGCGGCCCTGGGCAGCAGGCTGGTTGGGGTCATGCCGGGAATGGTGTTGGTCTCTAAGAGAAAGATTCCCGCCTCGTTTACGATCATGTCGGTACGGCTGTAACCCCTTAATTTAAGAGCGTTGTGCGCCCGGAGGCCATATTCTTGAGCCAGGGAGGTGATTTCCGGGCTCAGTTCGGCTGGGCATACCTCCTTGGAGGCCCCGGTCTGATATTTGGCCTGGTAATCAAAAAAGGCGAATTCGCGGCCGGGGATGATCTCCACCAGGGGCAGGGCCTGGAGCTCATCATTGCCCAATACCCCCACGGTGATTTCCCTGCCCTGAAGATATTGTTCCACCATTACCTCCCGGTCATGGCGGAAGGCCAGCTCCATGGCGGCTTTTAAGTCCGTGTCCTGCTGGACGATACTCATCCCGATACTGGAGCCCTGACGCAGCGGTTTAATAACTAAGGGCAGTCCCAATTCCTTAATCAGCAGGCTGTGGTCAGCGCTGCCGCCCTGGGCCATCCGCCAGTCCGGGGTTGGCAGCCCGTTATTCCTGTAGATGGTTTTGCTGAGGGATTTATCCATGGCCAGAGCGCTGCCCAGTACCCCGGTTCCCTGGTAAGGCAGGCCCAGGAGATCAAGAAAACCCTGTACCGTGCCATCTTCACCCATGAGACCGTGGAGCAGAATAAAGGCGGCGTCAAGCTGAGGGGCATCGGCCGCCAGACTTACCATGTCACAGGCCGGGTCATAACGGCAGACTTCATATTTGTGCGGGTCAAGGGCCTTCTCGACCTCGGCCGCCCCTCGCAGGGAAACTTCACGCTCACCGGATTTACCGCCAGCCAATAAGGCTATCTTAATTTTCTGGCTCATCTTCGTTATATTTGCCTAAACTGTTAAGCCCGGAGTATAATCAACCAACTGAATATAGATTGGAGTAAAACTAACTATTTTACACCATAACACAAAATTTAAAACAGATAATCTGAAAAGGCCGCCTGATGGATAAAAAAATTATTCGCCAATTACGGGAAATTGTTGGGCCGGAAAACCTCCTGCACAGCCCGGAAGACCTGCAATGTTACTCTTACGATGGTACGACAATGGAGTACATGCCGGAGGCAGTGGTTCTTCCCGGCACGGCTGCCGAGGTCAGCGCTGTCATGCGGCTGGCGTTTAAGGCTGCTTTGCCCGTGGTTCCCCGCGGAGCGGGGTCGGGCATGACCGGCGGCTCTCTGCCTGTTGCCGGAGGGCTGGTGATGGGCCTGGGCCGCATGAACCGGATACTGACCATAGACCGGGATAATCAACTCGCCGTGGTGGAGCCGGGGGTGATTACCGGTGTATTACAGGCCGAGGCCGCCAGGGTGGGGCTTTTCTATCCCCCTGACCCGGCCAGTTCCAGGTTCTGTACCATCGGCGGTAACGCGGCGGAATGTGCCGGCGGCCCCAGCGCGGTTAAATATGGGGTAACGAGAGACTATATCAAGGGGCTGGAGGTGGTTCTGGCCGACGGCCGGATCATCCATACCGGGGTCAGAACCGACAAAGGGGTGGTGGGCTACGATTTGACCCGCCTCTTTGTTGGGTCCGAGGGAACTCTGGGTATTATCTGCCGCCTCATTGTCCGCCTGTTGCCGAGGCCGGCGGCAAAAACAACTATTTTGGTGGAGTTGGATAATATCCAGCGGGCCGCTGCCCTGGTGGCGGAGATTCTCTGCCGCTTTACCCCCTGTACCCTGGAGTTTATGGATCGAACCGCCATCGGCATTGTCGCCGACCAGCTGCCCTTTGTCTTATCTGCCAAAACCGAGGCCCTGCTGCTCCTGGAGCTGGACGGGCAGCCGGCGGCCGTGGCCGCCGAAGGGGCCGCGCTGGAGGGCTTTCTGCGCCAGGGCTCAGGGGTCATGGCCCTGCGCCGGGGTGAAGATCAGAAGGAGGTGGACAAATTATGGCGGGCCCGTAAGGGGGTGTCGCCGGCGGCTTTTAAGCTGCGGCCCGATAAATTGAGTGAGGATATTGTGGTGCCCCGCACCAGCATACCGGAGATTGTCGCCTTTACCGAGGCCCTGGGCCAGGAGCTTGATCTCCTGATTTTTACCTTTGGTCATGCCGGTGACGGCAATATTCATGTCAATATCATGTTAGATAAAAGCCGGTCGGGAGAGGAGCAAAGGGGGCATGAAGCCCGGCGGCGTTTATTTATCCGGGTGGTGGAACTGGGCGGCACCCTGTCAGGAGAACACGGTATCGGCTGCCGCAAGAGCGAATTTTTAACCTTAGAGGTGGATGAGGCGACCATGGATGCCATGCGTTTAATAAAGGACGCCCTGGATCCGGCCGGTATTCTTAATCCTGGGAAAATATTTCCCCAAAATGGTTGACACGATGGCGCTTTATCAGCTATATTCCCTCTTTTCGTTGAAATTTAAGAAAATATAACCCCCCAGGATGTGAAATATGATTCAAGTAGAGGTAAGAGGCGATATCGAAATCGCTATTCGGCAGTTAAAGAAGAAGATACAGTTAGACGGCATTAAACGTGAATTAAAACAGCGTGAGTATTATGAGAAGCCGAGCGTTAAGCGGCGTCGCAAGCAGGCCG
>CAZZJP010000226.1:0-2939 GCA_964654555.1 uncultured Desulfobulbia bacterium | reverse complement strand
GCTTACCTCCCGGCATTGTCGTGCCGACAGGAAGTAACTGCCAGCGCTGCTCAACAGTATAATCAGGCTGATTATTCTTTTTTCATCATACCAGTTAATGGTTAACAGGTGGTAGGAGGGTAAAAAGACAATTGCCGTTAGAGCCATGGCAAAGGGAAGAAGAACAAGGTGTTGAGTCCATGGCCGCTGCCTGATGGTTATCATTTCTGCTTATTTTTTTGCTCAATCATGTTGCTGGTTGTGTAAACCCTGCCATTGGTTAGGATGGTAAACTTGCCGCCGTATGGATCTTCGGGGATAGTGTTTAGAAGCCCTTTTTTAAGCAGTTCGTTAAAGCTCCGGGGCAGGCGGCCTGTTATCTTTCTAAATTCCTTAACTTTATTCTCAAGCAGATTTATCTTCTGCAAGGTCAGCAGACGTTTTTTGAGATAGGCGTATGTCTTGGGATTATGGGTGCTTTTAAGCAGGTTGGCGAGAAAGACGATACCTAATTTTGTTTGATTGCCGTAGAGGCTGAATCTGGCGGCCAGGCCTTTCAAAAAACCAGGGGCGCCGGGCAGGGCGGCGGCCCGGCGCAGATATGGGGCGGCCTTGACGGCGTTATGCTCAAAATAAAAGGCGTTAAAGCCTAAGAAATAAAAGGGCTGATAGTCATCAGGCCTATATTTCGCGGCCTTTAATAATAATTTATCAGCCTCCGGCCTCATATTGGCCTGCCAGGGGAAAATGACCTCGGCAAAGAGGTAAGGATCCCAGAACCTGGGGTCAAGGTCAGTTACCCCCCGGAGCATGGTGGCGGCCTGGTGCCATTCTTTTTCGGTTGGGGACGAATGCTCCTGAAGTCGCAGGCCGACATAGGTTATGGTTTTTAAAAACATAAAATCAGAGGCCACGCCTTGAAATTCCAGAGCCGCGGCCCGAAGGGCGGCGGCCGGCAGATGGCCGATAGTGCCCATACTCTCAGCGTTATGTATGAGTTTAATGCGGTGAACCCGGCCACTCAGCATGATACTGAGGCTGAAGCCGATCACCAGAAATAACGGCGGCCAGAAACGGTTCATGTTCATGACAGATCCCGGCGTTTAAAGCTCATGATGGCCAGACTCAAGGCGGCAGCGCTGTAGCCCGCGGCGTAGAGAGTCATGGTCAGGGTGTCGCTCCAGGGGATGGGCAGGCTGTGGGCGGCAAGCTGTTTAAAATCAAAGGCCGCCAGGTTGGGGAAAATATATTGGGCAATGGAGATGGTAATTTTTATGGAGTGTGAAAGCGGTACCCCGTTGTTGGGGGCGGCGAGAAACATGACAATATCATCCATGGTCTGCCCGATTATATAGGAGGCCAGGGTCAGCAGGGTAACCAGAAATGAACTGGTAGTCAGGCAGCACCAGAGGATAACTAAGCTGTTCAGGAGCAGAACGGCCATATAGCTCATGAAAACCGCGGTAATATATGAGGCTGCTGAGAACATCTTAAAAAAATGGAGGCCGTAGAGCAGCCTGCCGATCCATACCGCGAGGAGCCCGGCGCCGCCCAGAATCAGCATTATGATTCCGGCGAGGAGGCTAAGACCTAAGAATTTGCCGATAATATAGGCCGGGCGGGGCAGGGGGGTGGCCAGCAGTGAGAATATGGTGCGGTTTTCAATGTCACCGGCCACCAGATTGACGGTGAGCAGAAAGGGAACCAGCAGACCTCCCAGGCTGACTGCGGCCAGGCTGAAATCAATAATGACTTTGGCAATATCGCGCATGAAAAAGCCGCTTAACAGTACGGAAAAAAATATCACCATGAGGGCGAGAAGCAAAACACTGTAAAGAATTTTCTGGCCCATCCCCTCTTTGAGGGTAAGGCGGGCAACTGCAAAAATATTTTTCATCTGTCAGCCCCCGTATCTGAATTTACCAGATCAATGAACATAGCTTCCAGGGGCGATTTGCTGTGTCTGCCGGTGGTTGGCGGTATTTCATCCGGGCGCATGATTTTTATTATGCGCCCCCTGTTCATGACTCCGATGCGGTCGCATATTCGTTCCACATCGGTGAGGATATGGGAGCAGAAGAGTACAGTCTTGTTTTGTTCCCGGTAATCATTAATAATATCAATGACCATCTGCCTGCCGAAGGGGTCAAGTCCCGACATGGGCTCATCCAAGATCAGTATATCCGGGTCATGGAGCAGGGCGTAAGCCAGAGCGGCCCTCTGGGTCATACCCTTGGAAAATTTCTTTATCTTTATTCTGCCGGCCTGGCTGAGGCCCACCCGCCGCAGAATCTGCTTAATGCGGGCTTTGACCTCATGGCCTGGTATGTCGGCAACGGCAGCCGCGAAATTAAGATGATCGGTGATGGTTAAATGTTGATAAAGACAGGGCGACTCCGGCAGGTAGCCCAGGCCCATATGGCACTCGGCCTGACAGGGCTGGCGGCCGGATAACGTAACCTGGCCGCTGCTGTGTTTGACGAAACCCATGAGAATTTTAATGGAGGTACTCTTGCCGGCCCCGTTGCGGCCAATAATACCAAAGATTTCGCCCCGGCGAACCTCTAAAGAAACACCTCGTAAAGCGACGCTCTTTTTCTTAAAGAGTTCACCATGGTAGATCTTGGTTACATCCTGAAACTGGATGATTGTCCGGCCGGGCCTTGCACCGTTTGTTGTCATATGACGCGCCTTTATCTTGCCTTTAGGAATTTAGTGTCCTGACTGAATAGTTATCTTAGATTTTAGGTGATCATTTGCCGCGTGTCAAACAGGAAAAGGGGTAATGAGCATAAATCTTAAACAATACCAGTTCTCAATGATCTGAATCTTTTTCTGGAAAACTATAATTGACATTTCGGCTGGTGAACGGCATATATAATTTCTGGGCGGGGATCTTCATTTACAGACTGAGACAATTAACTGTTTTATTGGTAACTATTTAGCTGCACCCAATCTGC
>CAZZJP010000225.1:0-2942 GCA_964654555.1 uncultured Desulfobulbia bacterium | reverse complement strand
TGCCCCATGGCCATTATGTCGCTAAACTTGATTATCGGGCTATTCTGAAGCGCCTTGAAAACCGGCCTAACGGTAAATACATAGATGTTACCGCTATTACTCCCACTCCACTTGGCGAGGGGAAATCTACCTGCGCCATGGGTTTGGTTCAGGGGCTTGGCAAGCGGAATAAAAGCGTAATCGGAGCTATCCGGCAGCCCTCCGGCGGCCCCACCATGAATATCAAGGGCAGTGCCGCTGGCGGCGGACTGGCCCAGTGCATTCCGCTGACGCCTTTTTCTCTCGGTCTGACCGGAGATATAAACGCCATTGTCAATGCCCATAATCTGGCCATGGTGGCGGTTACCTCCCGGATGCAGCACGAGTCCAATTATACCGATGAAATTCTGGCTAAGCGCGGTTTAAAGAGGCTGGATATTCATCCTAAAAAGGTTGAAATGGGCTGGGTTATGGATTTCTGCGCTCAGGCCCTGCGCAACATAACCATAGGTCTTGGCGGTAAGATGGACGGCATGACTATGCAGTCTAAATTCGCCATTGCCGTCAGCTCAGAGATTATGGCCATACTTTCCGTAGCCCGTGACTTGAAGGATATGCGTGAGAGAATGGGGCGGATTGTGGTGGGATACAACCGCCGTGATCAACCGGTTACCACCGAGGATCTTGATGTGGCCGGAGCCATGACTGCCTGGATGGTTGAGGCCCTGAACCCCAATCTGCTTCAGACCCTTGAGGGGCAGCCGGTATTGGTTCATGCCGGGCCTTTTGCCAACATTGCTATTGGTCAGTCTTCGGTGCTGGCCGATCGTCTTGGCCTTAAACTGGCTGATTACAATGTTACGGAGTCCGGCTTCGGGGCAGATATTGGTTTTGAAAAATTCTGGAATCTCAAGTGCCGCTTTAGTGGTCTGAAACCGAACTGCGCTGTGGTTGTGGCTACTATCCGAGCCCTGAAATGCCACGGTGGGGCGCCAATTCCCGTTCCCGGCAGGCCCATGCCTCAGGAGTATGCCTCTGAAAATGTGGGCTGGGTAGAAGAGGGTTGCGCAAACCTGATTCATCATATTGAGACGGTTAAAAAGGCCGGGATCAATCCCGTGGTCTGTATTAACGCCTTTTACACCGATACTGACGATGAGATTAAGGTGGTACGTCGTCTTGCCGAGGCGGCTGGAGCCAGGGTCGCCCTCTCAAGACATTGGGAGCATGGCGGTGACGGGGCGCTGGAATTTGCCGATGCCGTTGTCGATGCCTGTGAAGAACCCAATGACTTTAAATTTCTCTATGAGCTTGATACCCCCTTGAGTCAGCGTATTGAGCTGATTGCCAAAGAGGTCTATGGCGCTGACGGGGTAAGCTACTCCCCCGAGGCTCAGATCAAGCTCAAGCGTATGGAAGAGGATCCGGAGATCAAGGAAATGGGTACCTGTATGGTTAAGACCCATTTGAGTCTCTCTCACGAGCCGGCCAAAAAAGGTGTACCCACCGGCTGGACTCTGCCCATCAGTGATATCCTGACCTATAAGGGGGCCGGTTTTGTCGTGCCTGTGGCCGGGGCCATCAGTCTTATGCCCGGTACAGCATCAGACCCGGCTTACCGGCGGGTTGATGTGGATGTAGAGACCGGCAAGGTTAAGGGAGTCTTTTAAATTCGCTGCCTGTGGAGTGTTTAATTGCTATAGTTACATAAATTGGTAACTATTCAGCAGCGCCGCTGAATAGTTACCATAAATTGTTATAAAAAAGGTGAGAGGCTGTCTACGCGGCCACTCACCTTTTTTTTTGTATATCGTCCATGCATAGTGTAAACTTATGGTAACGATTAGAGGAGTACCGCAACTATGGAACTTAGGCCTATCCTCCTGGATTGAAGAGCCGCGATCTACAGATAATTTAGTGGTAACGGAATATCCCAGAGTACTCGCCTCTGCTTAATCGTTTATAATTAGACCGATTCTAAATTTGGATAATATGCCTCCAGCGAAACCTCAAAATAAACAGCAGTCCAGCCTTCGGGCCTCGGTGAAAGATCAGTCCGGGGCCGGCAAGATGAAAATTGGTGAAATTCTCCGTAAAGAGGGGCAGATCAGCAATACTCAGCTAAATGAGGCCCTTAACCTTCAGAAGAAGTCTGGCGGCCGTCTCGGCAGTATTCTCATCCGTCTTGGTTATATAGAAGAAGACACCATTCTCAAGGTCTTGAGCCGGGTTCATAATTACCCGGCGGTGAGTATCGCGTCCGAGCCTCCCAGTCTGGATGTTTTAAAGATAATGCCCTTTGAAACTGCCGTGAAGTATATGGCCTTCCCACTTCGTTCTGTGGGTAATACCCTGCATATTACCATGACGGAGCCCACCGACACCGCGGCGGTGGAATCCTTGCAAACCGAGGTCAAGATGGGCCTCTCCGTCAGTATCTCGGTGGAAAATGATATTATCGAGGCCTATCGTAAATATTATAAAATCAGTGATGAGGCCTATCAGGAATTAATCAGTGCCGGGATACAAAACGGGGGTGAAGAGGAGGAAGAGGAGTCGGTCACCGAGATTGATGATTTTGGCTCTCTGGCCTCAGAGGCGGCAGAAGACTATGAAATGATTGGCGATGAGGAAAACGAGGTCGAACAATATTCCGCCTCTGACGCGCCCATCATTAAACTGGTCAGCGGTATCCTTATCAAGGCCGTGAAGGATGGGGTCAGCGATATTCATATTGAGCCCTACGAGAAGAATCTGCAGGTTCGTTATCGCTTAGACGGCACCCTTTACCGGGCCATGAATCTGCCCCTTACCATTAAAAACGCCCTGGTCTCCAGAATTAAAATTCTGGCTTCCTTAGATATTACTGAACGCCGCATCCCCCAGGACGGACGCATTAAGATGCGGATCAGCCGTACCAGGGCCGTTGATTTCCGGGTTTCCACTCTGCCCACTCTCTTTGG
>CAZZJP010000224.1:0-2942 GCA_964654555.1 uncultured Desulfobulbia bacterium | reverse complement strand
TATAACGGTTTGCTGCTGGCCCAGGAGTTCATCCACAAAGAGGCAGATATTGCCCCCTCTTGATTCGAGAATAATGAGGATTCCGTCTTCGAAACGGCGGCTGTCGGGGTCAATATTATGAATCTTATGGAGGCGGAGTATTGGCAGGAGGCTGTTACGTACCCGTACCAGTTCCTGGCCGTCTGGGGTAATGGTGACGGCCGATGGATCAGGTTTGAAGGACTCCCGGATGGAGAGAATGGGGATTATATAGCGGGAGCCGCCGACCCGGATAAGCATACCGTCAATAATGGCCAGGGTCAGAGGGATGTGGAGGGTAATGGTGGTGCCGGCACCCAGCTCGCTTACCACGTCCACCCTGCCCTTGATATCCTCAAGATTTTTGCGCACCACATCCATGCCCACCCCGCGGCCTGAGATGTCGGTAATTTGCTCGGCGGTGGAAAAACCGGGTTTGAAGATAAGCTGCAGGGCCTCGGCATCACTGAGCTGGGGGTCATCGCCCTCAATCAGCCCCTTGTCCACGGCCTTGGCAATGAGTTTTTTCTTGTCCATACCCCGGCCGTCATCACTGATGGTGATTTGCACCTCACCCTCTTCGTGGCGGGCCTCAAGTCTTAATATCCCGCTCTCCGGCTTACCGGCGGCCGCGCGTTCCTCCGGGGTGCCGATTCCGTGGTCAAGACTGTTTCTTATCAGGTGAACCAGAGGGTCGGTTATTTTCTCAATTACTGTTTTATCCATCTCGGTGTCCTCTCCTGCCAGCCGGAGCTCAACCTTTTTGCCGGATTTACGGGAAAGATCGCGCACCAGCCGCATCATGCGCCGGAAGAGGCCGGAGATGGGCAGCATGCGGATAATCATGGCCATTTCCTGTAATTCACGGACAATCTTACTTAGATGGCCGGCCGCCTTGTTGAAATTATCCAGCTCTAGATTATGAAGATCGGGGCTGTGAATCACCATATTCTCGGCGATGACGATCTCGCCGATAAGATTTATGAGGTTATCCAGTTTTTCTAAGTCAACCCGGATTTCCTGACGTTTAGGAACCTTGCTGCATATGGTGGACTTCCCGGCCATGGGCTGGAGTTTTTTCTGAATCTTGATGGCCTTATCTACCTGCTCCCGGCTGGCAAGGCCCTGATCCACCAGAATCTCACCAATGGGCCTGTTCTGGGCGCTTAGGGCCTGCTCTATATCCTCGTTTTTGACGATCCCTTCCTTTATCAGAATCTCGCCGAGGCGGGCGGACGGGGTATATACTTCAATTTGGGCATCTGGAGGGAGCAGATTATTGAAGAGCTCGATATACATTTCTAAGCCGTAGACGTTGTCTATGCCATAGTCAAGGATATTATCAAGGGACTCTTGAAAGACCTCAATAAGTTCCCGGATAAAATGGAGGGCTCGTTGAATGATATTTTTATGGTTTTTAGACTTTTCCAAAACCAGTATTATGATGCTGGTCAGCTTGTCCAATTCACTGAAAGCCAGGCAATGACAATTTTCATGGAAGAGAGCAATGTCTGTCTGGATGGCCTCTGCTATGGCGCTGAGATCCGTATCCCCTTTACTGATAATCAGGTGGGACTCGATTTTTTTGATCAGGATGTTATTTTCATGTACAAAATTTTGACGATCTGCCGTGGAGAGCAGCTGCGGGGCGGGGATCTCAAGATCGATAATCACTTCCGTTTCCCTGGAAGCTGCCGCTGATAATCGATTGGCAGGGCTTAAGGTGGTGGCAGTTTCAAACTGGGCCATGAGGGTATTAGCCAGCTCGGTGATTCCGCAGTCATTGCCGTGTTCTTCAATATAATTCAAGGCCTCCTTGCTGAAATCGCATGACTGGCAGAGCAGATCAACATGTTCTGACGAGAGAGCCAGCTTGCCATTCCGCAGTTGATCCAGCAGGTTTTCTGCCGTATGGGTGCATTGAACCACATGGCCGAAGTTTAAAAAGCCAGCTCCTCCTTTAACCGAATGGAAGAGACGAAAAACGCCATTCAGGGTCTCCTGGTCGTCATCAGTCAAATCCTGTCCTACCATTTCCTCCATTCCTATAATGGTGGGCTCGAGATCATTGATCATGTCTCTCGTCTCGTTGATGAACTCATGGATTATTTCTAATTGTTCATTATTATCTTGGTCGGCCATGATTTTTGTGGTTAAAAAAATTAGGTAATTTCAGCTGCAAAAAAAATTAGGGCGGGGATACCTACTTTAAAAAAGTATGGCATAGGAAAATGTGCCCTGTCAAATATATTTATTGGTAATAATGAATTAATATTTAATATTAAATTGCCAGGTACTGGGTGCTGCGTGAGTAATAGGAGTAGGCAATTTCAAGGTTAACAAACCAGATTCAGGATATAAAATAGATGTCCGATCATGCCGCATTGGGCGGTCAGACCGAATTACTCTAAACTTACAAGCCATGTCTGTTCGTCGAAAAATTATAATCTCTCTGCTGTTGATAATTCTTATCATTGCTGGATTCTTGTCTTTTAATACTATTATGGCTGGCCGGGAGGGCCGTTACGTCAAGAGACTTCTATTGATTCATCACCAATATACCGCCCTTCTGAATCTTAAAATTCATGTTAACCGCCAACTTAGCGAGGCCCAGGACGTCTTTATTTATGGCAAGGGGGTCGATATGGCGGGCTTTGACCGTCTTGGGGCTCTGGTAAAGGAGGAGGGCCGGAAGCTGGCTGATGCCCTACGCGCGGAGGATTTACTTTTAAAGGGGGCTGGAGGCATGGATAGAGAGCCGGGGAGTCAGCGCCGTCTGTTACGGCTGGATCATGACTATGAGGATCTACAGCGCCAGTTGGTATTAATGGCCTCTCTGGTCAATATGGGCCGTAAGGCCAAGGCTCAAGAACATTTTAAGCAGGTTATCTCGCGTAAGTTCGGCGATTTTTTCAGTGAAATTG
>CAZZJP010000223.1:0-2986 GCA_964654555.1 uncultured Desulfobulbia bacterium | reverse complement strand
GAAGTCAGCCACCGGGGCAAGGCCCTGAATGAATTAGGCCGGGAATTCGACAAGGTGCTGACCTGGCTCAAGTCACGTCTAACCGAAGCCAAACCGCCCAAGCCCGACCACAAACAGTTTATGGCTAATGACTGGTCGGAATAGAAAAGGCAGTGCGGATTTATTATTTATGCCCCGCGTGACAGCCGCATTCATCATCACCAGCCATGGGCAGAGTCTGACAATTACTGCCGCAGCCGCAGGACTGCACCTCCTGCCCTGACCACCTGGCCGTCAGCCGCCTCACCACCTGCGCCAGGGGCTTTATCGATAAAGCAAGCAGAATAACGGCCCCAGTCAGTTGCAGCCAGGGTGGAATAACCTCAGCGGCCCGGCCTGCCACTGCCATGACATCAATATGTAAATAGGCATATATTCTGTTCACCGCCAGACCGCAAAGGACGCTGACCACCGATATAGATGCCAGATAGATGGCAACAGCCCGCTTGCCCAGCAGACCGACAAGTACCGAGATAGAAGCAATATTAGTAGCCGGCCCCACCAAGAGAAAAACCAGGGCGGCTCCCGGACTGACCCCTTTCAGAATCATAGCGGCAGCAATGGGGGTTGAGGCCGTGGCGCAGATATACAGGGGAATACCAAAGAGCAGCATGAGGAGCATGGAGCTCAGGCCGCCGCCGAGATAGCCGGTAAAAAATGAATCCGGCACCAGGGCGCTTATCACCCCGGCCAGCAACAATCCGGCCAAAAACCAAAGCATCATGTCGGCCCACAAGTCGGTAACCGCGTAAAGGCAGCCAGCCTTGAATTTCTCAAACATGGTGTGATGGGTACGGTGGGACTCGGCGTCACAGTCACTGCCGTCGCAGCAGTTGTCCACCGGGCAGGATTGCAGCCAGTTGGCAGGCCGCTCTGTCCTGGGTGGATTAAACAGATTTTCAAATATCCCGGCGGTCATGGCCGACAAAAAAGCGGCAACGGGCCGAGCGATGGTCATAATGGGATCAAGAAGGGCCCAACTGATGCTGATTGAATCCACCCCGGACTCCGGGGTGCTAATCAGAAAGGCTACCGTCGCCCCGTTATTGGCGCCCTCTTTCTTCAACGAAACGGCGGCCGGCAATACGCCGCAGGAGCAAAGCGGCAGAGGAACCCCAAGCAAGGCAGCCTTAATAACCGGCATAAAGCGGCCCCGCCCCAGGTGATTGGCAATAGCGGCCGGCGACAGAAACATCTTCAGCAGACCGCCGATGACTAAGCCCAGCAGAATATAAACAGAGGATTCCAGCAGCAACTGCCATGAAGCCTCAAGAATTTTTAATATTATCATAAGTTCCATTCTCTCCTTTTATTCCCGCGCATGCTCCAGAGCAACCAGCATAATCTGCCGGATATGCTCATCATTTAAATGATAATAGAGAATAGGCCCCTGACGGCGGTTGGCCACAAGATGAAGCTGGCGCAACATCCGCAGTTGATGACTTACCGCCGATTCGCTAAGCCCAAGATAGCAGGCCAAATCGCAAACACACATCTCGCCATCCTCCAAAGCCCAGAGAATTTTAACTCTGGTGCCATCACCAATGGCCTTAAAAAACTGGGCAAGCCCCTCGACCTCTAAGGGGCCCAGTCCCTTTTTTAGAGCCTTATCAACTCGTTCTTGATGTATCGTCCGGCATTCGCATCTGTCCATAGCTCCCCCTTTCTATATGAGCATATACTCAAGTGAGCAAATAGTCAACTTTTTTATCTCCCCGAGAGCTATATCCAAAAGAACGATATTTTAAAGACCTTCCCGACTTACGATGTTATTATATAGTGTCTGTCCAGGAATGAGGATTTTCGGGCAAAAAGACCATTTATGGACAGGCACTATCGAAGGGGAGTATGGTTAAAAATACCACGGCAAATCTTGGCACCCTGGGGGAATAGCGGCAACAACTATCTCCAGCAACCGCAAACAAAAAGCATGGGGGGGGAACAAATGAACTGGAAAAATCTCTTTATCCCGGTGAAAAATATAACTGCCGACAAAGTCAGGGAATATATAAAAAACAATACCAGCGGCACTTATCAGCTTCTTGATGTCCGCCAGCCCAGGGAATACAACGCCGGGCATCTTGCCGGAGCCGTTCTTATACCTTTAAAGGAGTTACCCGGCCGCCTGACGGAGCTGAATTCGTCCAACCCCACCTTTGTTTATTGCGCTATCGGCGGCCGCAGCCGGGCCGCCGCTCAATTTCTTTCCGGGCAGGGGTTTTCCACCGTCTTCAATATGAGCGGCGGTATAAAGGCCTGGAAGGGCAGGAGGGCAGAAGGGCCGGAGTCTGACGGCATGGGATTGTTTCACCCTGATATGGATTTTACCGATGCCATATCTCTGGCTTATGCCATGGAGGACGGCCTACAGATATTTTACCAGCATCTCGCTCACAAAACGACCGAGGCGTCGCGTAAAAAATTATTCAAACTTCTGGCAGGCTTTGAGAATCATCACAAAGCAAGGCTCCGAGAGGAATACCGGCGAGAGCAGGGGAAAGAAATGGGGCTCCTGAAGGACGGTACAGAAGTTATGGAAGGGGGACTCAACATAGATGATTTCATGAAAGGGCTGCCATCTCCCCTCCAGTCATTAAGCGAGATTCTCGATCTGGCCATGGGTCTTGAGATTCAAGCCCTTGACCTATACAGCCGTATGGCCGTGAAGAGTAACAGGCCCGAGGCCGCCGATTTTTTTCAACGGATAGCCGCTGAGGAGCAGAACCATCTCGCCCTTCTTGCCGACGAGATGGATAATATCCTTGGACAGCGACATGATAATTCCACTACAACTTAACTTTCGTAATATTTCGTAATTATAGGCGGAGATTACCCCCCCGAATCCTGACCAAGCAGTTGGCTTAATCCTTGCAGAGAATCTCATAATGCATAATTTTTTGTAACTATTCAGCAATAAGCGAAAAATTGCCCTAAACTGTGAACTGTA
>CAZZJP010000222.1:0-3013 GCA_964654555.1 uncultured Desulfobulbia bacterium | reverse complement strand
AATACGGGGTGGCGGCCTATTATATTATCGCCCCGGCTGAGGCCAGCTCCAATCTAGCCCGTTATGACGGGGTAAAATACGGCTATCGGGATATGGATGCCGGGAGCCTGGCCGAGATGTATATGAACAGCCGTTCCCAGGGGTTCGGCCCGGAGGTTAAACGGCGCATATTGATCGGCACTTACGCCTTGTCATCGGGATATTATGATGCCTATTATAAAAAGGCCTCCCAGGTTCGCACCTTGATTATGGACGATTATCGTCAGGCATTTGAAAAATGCGATCTCTTAGTCTCGCCGGTAACCCCGGCTCCGGCCTGGGAACTGGGCGCCCGGATGGATGATCCCCTCAGTATGTATCTGTCAGATGTCTTGACTATCTGCACTAATCTGGCCGGGCTCCCTGGTATCTCGGTACCCTGTGGTTTCAGTCCCGATGGTCTGCCCATCGGCTTCCAGATTCAGGCCCCCCATTTTCAGGAAGAGCGCCTGTTTCGGGCGGCCTATAATCTGGAGCAGCGGGCTGGTGTTGTTGAACGGCGGCCGGAGATTGCTTGAATGAAACTGATTATTCCTGATTATATAAAGACCTTGGTGCCTTACCCGCCGGGTAAGCCCATAGAGGAACTGGAACGGGAGTATGGGGTCAAGGACTCTATTAAAATGGCCTCCAATGAAAATTCTCTCGGCCCCTCGCCCCTCGCTGTGGCGGCCGTCAGTAAGGCTCTGACCAATTTGCACCGCTATCCCGATGGCAGCAGCTATTATCTAAGCCAGGCCGTGGCTGCCCGTCTCGGGGTGAACCCGCGGCAGCTGGTCTTTGGGAACGGTTCCGATGAAATTCTGGCCCTCCTCGCGGCGGCCTTTATAACCCCAGGTGACGAGGCGGTGAGCAGTTCACCCTCTTTTCTGGTCTATACCAAGGTTACTCAGGCCCAGGGCGGGATTAATCGTATTGTGCCGCTGAGGGATATGCGTCATGATTTAGACGCTGTTCTCCAAGCGGTAACGGCCCGTACCAGATTGATTTTTCTGGATAATCCCAATAATCCCACCGGCACGGTCTTTACCCCGCAAGAGTTTGAGGCCTTTTTAACCGAGGTGCCGGAGGGAGTGATCGTGGTGGCTGATGAGGCCTATTGGGATTTTGTGAGCCCGGACAAGCAGCTTGAGGTGCGAAAATATCTGGCAGGGCCGCAGGCAGTGGTGGGGTTGCGTACCTTTTCCAAGGCCTATGGTCTGGCCGGTCTGCGGGTGGGCTATGGGCTGATGCCGGAGGAGATCGCCGATTGCCTGCACCGGGTGCGAGGGCCCTTTAACGTCAATATGCCGGCTCAGATTGGAGCCTTGGCCGCCCTGGAAGACGATGACCATTACCAGCGCACCCTGGCCATGACTAAGGATGGTATTGCCTGGCTCTCTGAAAAATTGCGGGCGCTTGATTTACAGCCCCTGCCTACTGAAACCAATTTTTTTCTGGTTCACCTTAGCGGTCTGGACGGGCGGAAATTTTACGATGCCATGCTGCGCCGGGGGGTGATTATCCGCCCGATGACGGCCTACGGCTATCCTGATTATATACGGATTACGGTTGGAATCGCGGCAGAAAATGAGCGGCTGATAAGGGCGGTAGATGAGGTGTTGCGGGAGATGCGGCAGTGAATCAACGTCATGATATTATTACCATTGACGGGCCTTCCGGTTCTGGTAAAAGTACCTTGAGCCGTCTGTTGGCGGCTGAACTTGGTTATACCTATCTCGATACTGGAGCCATGTACCGGGCCGTGGGGCTCCAGGTCAAAAACAGGCATGTTGATTTAGAGGATGACAGGAGCCTGAAAGAGCTGCTGACCGGCTTAGAGCTGGAGTTATTGCCCGGCGGCGGGGATAGTGTGGTAATTTTGGGCGGCCATGATGTATCTCGCGCTATTCGCTCGGCGGAGATGGGAATGATGGCCTCCAAAGTTGCCGGCAAACCTCTGGTGCGGGAGCGGCTCACGGCTCTCCAGCGTCAGATGGCGGCCAGGGGCCGGGTGGTGGCCGAGGGGCGGGATACCGGCACCGTTGTTTTTCCCACGGCCCGCTGTAAATTCTTTCTCGAGGCCGCGGCTGAGGAGCGGGCTCGGCGGCGGACGGAGCAGCTGCGGCAACAGGGGATGAACGCCGATTATGACGATATTCTGGCCCAGATCAAGAAACGTGATGCCGATGACAGCGGCCGGCAGCTAGCCCCGTTGAAACCGGCGGCAGACGCCCTGCTTATTGACTGCACGAAGATGGATATTCCAGCTGTTCTTAACTTAATGTTGGACAGGGTCTCCACGGCGGCCGGGGTAAATATTCGGCAACAGCTCCCTGGAAGGCGGTCAGGCAGACTCACATAGGATAACTATGTTTCGCCAGCCTGACCGCCTTTCAGGAAACCGTTGCCAAACATTTACAGTTTGGACGTTTTTTGTCACTTTTTAGTGCAAACCGAATATTTACCAACTGGGTAAAGAGGGCCGCACTATTTTACTGGAGGGGGGTAAAGATGGCAGATCAGAACGAAGATATGCGTAAATTTAAACGGCGGCACCTCATTTATTATCTTGAGGTCTTTGATGATGAAACCGGTGCCCTCCTTGGTTATTTAGTGGATTTGACGGTGAATGGTCTTAAACTGGTCAGTAACGAAAAAATCCCGGCGGATAAGGATTTCAGGCTGCGAATGATGATGCCCGAGGAGTATTGCCCGGAGCGCCAGGTGGTCTTTGAGGCCCATAGTATGTGGTGTGCCGGGGACGTCAACCCGGATTTTTATGCCACCGGCTTCAGTGCCCCTGAGCTGGATCAAAATATTAGACGAGTTTTTATGATTATGATTAATCAGGTTGGTTTTAACGACTGATTCGCGTAACTATTCAGCAGCACCCCATCTTCGTCCATTCGGGACTTCTCGAATACAAAAGTATGCTTTGAAATCCCGAATGGACGAACCTGGAGCACTGCTGAACAGTTACACTACGGTGGTT
>CAZZJP010000221.1:0-3015 GCA_964654555.1 uncultured Desulfobulbia bacterium | reverse complement strand
CTCTCGGCAATCTGGGGCCCCAGACCTCGCAGGGGGTCAGTATCATGCATTATCTTCGTTTTCTTGGCGGCTCCCTCGGCACCGCCATCGCCACCAATACCCTGGAGTTCAGACAGGCCGTTCATTACGATGGCATAGGAATTCTCCAGAATCATGATTATGTACTGAATTTTATTAATACCACCGGGCACAAACTAACCGCCTTCATGCCCGCCGGTCTGGCCACGGCCCGCAGTTATGTATTTCTGGGCCAAGTCCAAAGTCTCAAGGCCTTAAGCCTCTCCTTTCAGGATACCTTTCGCCACACCTCATTATTCGGAGCCCTGGGCAGTATCTTCCTGCTCCTGCTTATCCTTGATGCCGGACGAACAAAAAAACGGCTTAACAGGGACGGATCTTTGTAAACGATCAACAAACCACATTCCGGCCTTATCAAATAGATAAGCTGGTGATCTCAATTCTCCTGGTTGACAATCAGGCTGTTCGCGTTTAGTCTGACCATAAACACGGGAATTTTAGTCCCTCTCGGAATCAGTAAATCTATGCCTTTTATCTAACATTTAATTTCTACTTTTCTCCTTATCATTTTAACAACTATACCCCTGGCAATTAGTTGTACGCCCTGCCCGAAGCCATGGCCATTACATCGGCGGCGATGGAATTATAAGAAGAGACCAACGAACCAGGAAGCACACCGGCAGAACTAAAAATCAACAAAATGACTAATACCCCTCACAAAATACTTGACCAGGTCTTTGGCTACAAGGAGTTTCGCCCTTATCAACTTGAAATTATCGAGTCCCTGACCGCCGGTAACGATCTCTTTGTCCTCATGCCCACCGGCGGCGGTAAGTCTCTTTGTTATCAAGTCCCAGCCCTGTTGCGGGACGGGGTGGCCATTGTAGTCTCTCCCCTCATATCCCTGATGAAGGATCAGGTTGATGCCCTGTGTGCCAACGGGGTAAGGGCCGCCGGTTATAATTCATCGCTCAACGGAGCTAAGGCCCGCCAAACCCTGGCCCGCCTCCATGATAACGCCCTTGACCTCCTTTATGTCGCCCCAGAGCGCCTGATGAGCGCCTCGTTTATTGAGCGTTTACAGGGAATCAAGATTGCCCTTTTCGCCATTGATGAGGCCCACTGTGTGTCGCAATGGGGGCATGATTTCCGGCCGGAATATCAGCGGCTCGGCCGTCTGCGGGAGCTTCTGCCGGGACCGCCGATTATCGCCTTGACCGCTACCGCTGAACCACATACCAGAAAGGATATTCTGAAGGGGCTTAATCTGCCTGAGGCCCGTACCTTTGTTACCGGATTTGACCGCCCCAATATCCGCTATACCGTAGTTGACAAGCTCAAGCCGGCAGTCCAGCTTAAGAAATTCCTAACTGATCACAAGGGTGAGCCTGGTATTGTCTATGCCTTGAGCCGCAAGAGGGTGGAGGCCATTGCCGCTGATCTTGCTCAGGCCGGGATTGCCGCTGATGCCTATCATGCCGGATTGAGCGATGTCAAGCGCCAGGAGGTGCAGGATGCCTTTCAGCACGACAATATTCAGGTGGTGGTGGCCACCGTCGCCTTTGGTATGGGGATAGATAAATCCAATGTCCGTTTTGTAGTTCATTATGATCTGCCCAAGAACATTGAAAGTTATTATCAGGAGACCGGCCGGGCCGGGCGGGACGGTCTAAACGCCGAGGCCCTGCTGCTTTTTGGCTATGGTGATATTGCCATTGTCCGCAGTCTCATTGAAAAGAGCCAGAATCAGGAACGTAAACGTATTGAACTCCATAAATTGAACAGCATGGTGGCCTTTGGCGAGGCCCAGACCTGCCGGCGGCAGATTCTGCTGGCCTATTTTGGCGATAAACTAACAACGCCCTGTGCGAACTGCGATATCTGCCTCAATCCACCCCGCCAGATTGAGGTAACCGAGGAGGCCCGCAAGGCCCTGTCCTGCGTCTATCGGGTCGGGCAGCGTTTTGGCATTGGTCATGTAATCGATGTTTTGCGAGGCTCAAAGGGGAAACGTCTGCTGCAACTGGGTCATAACCGCCTCTCAACCTACGGTATTGGCGAGGGCAGGCCGCGTGATTTCTGGAGCGCCCTTCTTCGACATCTCATTAATCAAGGCTACCTCTTGCAGGATATTGCCAATTATTCTGTCCTGTCTCTGACTAAGGAATCCGGCCCGCTGCTCAGGGGCGAGATGAGCCTGAACATGCCGGAGCCCAGAATCCGGGCCGCGGCCAGGAAAGAAAAGTCAAAGACCTTAGGAGCCTTTGACTACGACGAAAAACTCTTTGAGCGATTACGAAAATTACGCAAGCAGATAGCCGACGAGGGCAACGTGCCGCCCTTTGTGGTATTTAGCGACGCCAGCTTAGCCGAGATGGCTGCGACCCGCCCCCAAAATGACGCTGAAATGCTTGCTGTCACTGGGGTTGGCCAGTACAAACTGGAGCGTTACGGGGCTCGCTTTTTAACGGTTTTAGGGCAGTAATCCGATTACTAACTATTTGCTTTGGGCAGAATAATCGTTAAGACGCCATTCTTGTACTCTGTTTTCATGGCAGCCCCCCTTACCGGACCGGGGAGGGAAATGGAGCGTTCAAACATCCCTGTACCCCGTTCCATGCGCAGATATTTTTCATCTTTACCGTTTTTTGGGTAAATCTCTGTTTTCGCCTTTACTGTAAGAATATCGCCCTTAATATTGGCTTCGATTTTAGTGCTGTCGGATCCCGGGATATTCATTTTTATTACATAGCTGTCTTTTTCATCCAGGATGTCGGTTTGGGGCAGAAAGATGTCTTTTAGACCATTATTCCAAAAAGGGCTGAGACGGAAATGATTGTAAGAGTCGTCCAGCATTTTGTTCATTTGCCGACGCATGTTCTGGAATTCTATCATGGGATTCCAGTTTTGCTGCGTAAAGGGCTTAAAGAAATTATCCGGTTGATTAAAGTCTTTATTGAATGACTGGACTAACTCATTCTCTGACAGGCCCCGATG
>CAZZJP010000220.1:0-3048 GCA_964654555.1 uncultured Desulfobulbia bacterium | reverse complement strand
CCGGAGGAAGAAATACTGGCGGAGATTGCGACAGGCGATTATGATTTAGCAGCCATGGCTACCCACGGCCATGGCTTTTTCGGCGACCTGCTCTTTGGCAGCGTCTCCGATACCCTGAAACACCATATTAATATTCCCCTCCTGCTGCTCCGAGGGGAGCAAGATAGATAATAAACCGCCATGCCCAATATACTTATTATAGATGATGAATTAAGCATGCGGGAGTTTCTTAAAGTCCTGCTGGAAAAGGAGGGCTATGGCGCCGGCACTGCGGCCAACGCCCAGGATGCCCTTACCGCCATAGAGGGGAGGGATTATGACCTCATTATCTCCGACATTAAGATGCCGGAGATAAGCGGTATTGAGTTCTTAGAACAGATCAGGAGTGCCGGGTTAACAATACCGGTGATCCTGATTACCGCCTACGCCTCACCGGAAGACGCAGTGGCAGCCATGAAAGGCGGGGCCTATGACTATATCACCAAGCCCTTTAACGTGGCAGAGATCAAGGAAATTATCCATTCCGCCTTATTGACGGCCCGGAATACAGCCTCTCAGCCTGCCAGCGAGACCTTTCAAGGGATCATCGCCCAAAGCCCGGAAATGCTGAAGATATTTGATCTTATCAGGCGCATCTCCCCCACCCACGCCAATATTCTTATTCAGGGAGAATCCGGTACCGGTAAAGAACTGGTGGCCCACGCCGTCCATAATCTCAGCAAAGCCGCCGGCCACGCATTTGTGCCTATTATCTGTAATGCCATCCCGGAAAATCTCTTTGAAAGCGAGGTTTTCGGCCATGTCAAGGGCTCCTTCACCGGGGCTGTCAGCAACAAGCAGGGACTCTTTTCCGAGGCCGACAAGGGCAGCGTCTTCCTGGATGAAGTGGGTGAGTTAACCCCCTTAGTACAAACCAAACTCCTGCGGGTAATACAGGAACGCGAATTCAAGCCCGTGGGCGGCTCACAAAACATCAAGGTCAATATCCGGGTGATAACCGCCACGAACCGTGACCTGGAACAGGAGGTAATTGCCGGACGTTTTCGGGAAGACCTCTTCTACCGCCTGTCCGTGGTTCCCATCCGCGTCCCGCCTCTGCGGGAAAGGAAGGGGGATGTGCCCCTGCTGGTTGACTATTTCCTGAAAAAATATTCGCGGCTTTTTGCTAAAGAGATATCCGCCCTCTCCTCCTATTCCATGGAAGTTCTGATGAATTATGACTTCCCCGGTAACGTCCGGGAATTGGAGAATATCATTGAACGGGGGGTAGCCATGGAAAGCTCCAATATAATTCTACCGGAAAGCCTGTCCATCGCCAGCCACCGGCAGACGCTGCAAAATCAGCAGGGGGCGGCATCTGCCGACGATGACTTCGCCCTGGGCCTGGAGCAAGCGGTTGAAAACCTGGAGAGACGCCTGCTGCTCAAAGCCCTGGCCCAAGCCGGCGGCTCCAAAATGAAGGCCGCCGAACTCTTGAAAATCAGCTTCCGCTCTCTGCGTTATAAAATAAAGAAATACGGCATCAATAATGACAATACCCGCTAATTTGTCCCCAGCCGCCGCCCTCCTGCGCCGCCAGATAAAATGGCTTCTCCTGCTGCGGGTCACTACCCTGAGTCTGCTGCTCGGGGTCATCGCCCTGCTGCAAATCAGTCTCACCAATCTGGTTATCGCCCCTCTGCCTCATATCCTGATCTTTATCTCGACGGTCTACATCTTCAGCATCATCTCCAGCCTGATTCTTAAACATTGCCGGGACTACCGCCTGTTCGCCCTCTTTCAGATTACCATGGACTCGATTATGATCGGGACAATAGTATATTTTTCCGGCGGCAGTCACTCCATATTCACCTTCCTCTATTTTTTCCCGGTTATCAGCGCTGGAATGCTGCTTTTTAAGAGCGGCGGCCTGCTCATCGCCACCTTTAATCTTATAAATTACGCCCTGGTTCTCAGCGCTGAATATTCCGGCCCAGGTAAGGTTCTGCCCCACAGCCTCCATATGTTCAGCCGTCTGCCTGATTTATTCTGGCAAAACATTACCATCTATGGTCTCTCCTTCTATATCGTCGCCATCCTCAGCTCATTTCTGGCCCAAAGGCAGCGCCATACGGAGGATATCCTCAAACAGACCTCCCAGAATTTTGACCGCATCACCCTGCTCTACAAACAGATATTTGCCGATATATCTTCGGGAATCATTACAGTGGATAATCGGGGCATAATCACCTCCTTTAACCCGGCTGCCGCCCAGATAACCGGCTACCAGCCCATGGAAATCATTGGCCGCCCCATCAGCCGGCTGGCTGATTTTCCCCTCACCAGCGGCCACGAGGAAAGACCGGTAATTGATATTATGCGCCATGACAAACAAAAAATTCCGGTGGGCTATTCCTGGGCCAGGCTCAATATGCCGGAGGGCTGTGATGACTGCCGGGTATATACCTTACAGGATCTGAGCCGTATCAGGGAGATGGAAAGCAAGATCAAGCAGAGTGAGAAGATGGCGGCCATCGGTGAAATCGCGGCGGGCATTGCCCATGAATTCCGCAATCCCCTTGCCGCTATTTCCGGCGCGGCCCAGGTTCTGGAACAGGATGCCGATACCGAACCCGGCAACCGGACTCTCCTCAAAATAGTCCTCCGCGAAAGCCAGCGCTTAGAGAGCAAGATCAGTAATTTTCTGCAATTCTCCAAACCGGCGCGGCCGGAGCCGCAATGGTTGTCTTTGAGCGGCGAGATAGCCGAAAGCCAGGAAATTTTAGAACGGGGCGGCCGTTTACCGACCACCTGCCACCTGGAAACCGAGATCCCCGCCAATCTGGAATGCTGGGCTGATCCGCATCAATTCCGCCAGGTACTGATTAACCTCATTCACAACGCCTGTCTAGCCCTTGACAAGGAGGAGGGAATCATCACCATCCGGGCCGCCGAGACCGAGGGCAAAGATGGAAAGACTGTGACCGAAATCATGGTGAGCGATACTGGATGCGGCATGGAAGAGAGTACAAGAAAGCAGATTTTCACCCCCTTCTTCACCACGAGGGA
>CAZZJP010000219.1:0-3069 GCA_964654555.1 uncultured Desulfobulbia bacterium | reverse complement strand
GGAGCATGCCGAGGGTAAGCAGAAAATAGCCCAGTTTGGCAAAGTCATAGCCCAGAGATTCAATCGTTGCCTGGCGTTTAACCAGCATGAACAACGAGGTGATAAAGGTGATGGTTATACAGGCGTAGGAGACAAAGAGCAGGGGCGGGTGGAGCCACATATAGCTGGCGTTATAATAGAAGGTCATCCGTGGATAGAGCTTCATAAACAGGCTTAGACGGGTCATGGCGGGGAGATGGGCGCTGAACCAGGGAGTGGTCTCCTCGAAGAATTTGGCGAGAGGGCGGGTAAAGGGGTTTGCCGCCAGCAGGAGAAGGGTGGTCTGAATACCGAGAAAGAGCTGTAGAATTCCGCGCAGGCGGTGGTTATCGGTTCGCCGCCATGCTTGGTAGGCCATAAAGGCATAGGCCATGAACCAGAAATAATATTTCTCATTTTCTATCCACAGCGGGATAATATAACGCGGCGGATGGGCCGGGTCGTAGAGGGCAAAGGCATAGGCCGCCTGACTGTTCATGATTTTCAGCTGCTCATTAAGCCAGGGTACCAGATCAAGGGGCAGGCGCAGCGGCATCTGTTGATAAATACGGAGATGAAGCCAGGCAATAAGCAGGAAACCGGCCGCGAAGACTGTATTAACGGTGAGCAGGAGGCAGCGGTTAAAGTTGTAGGCTTGTTCTTTTTCCCGGCAGGCGTTAAAGAGCCCGAATAGGGCGGTAATTCCGCCCATGGCGGCCAGAAAATAGAGTAATATTCGGCCAATGGTGGTAAATTGTCTAAAGTCTATCGGCATTGTTTATTAGAGAGTTTAAGAAAAATCTAACATAGCCGATAAATATAAAAAAACCATGTCTTATCATTATATAAAAAACCATGAATTTTGTTCGTGGCGGGGGAGATATATAATAAATATGCAAAGATGGCGGACGGAAAATAAATCATTGTGGCTCTGCAGGCCATGCGTTCGGCAGTTGATGCCGGTAATCATCAGAGCCTCCTGGGAGTGGGTTGAGGAATCATCTGATGCCGCGCTCTGCTGTGAGCGCTGTAAATGCACGGAACACCTCGGAGAGCGCTTTGGCGGTCTCCGCCATCTTGTTCGTATTCTGTCCCTGGTTTTCAGGTTACCCTTTCGTTTGCTGCCGCCACGGAGCAAGGCCTGGCGCCGGGCTATTTAAGGGCTTGTACAGAAGCAACCTAAGGGTACGCTGGTATGTTCGAAAACGGAAGAGCCTGTCTCCAGAGCCCAAAAGGTTAATCTTCTCCCCGCCCCGGTCTACGGCGTTTTCTCTTCAGGAGGCTTCGATCCTTTTTAAGCCTGAGACGGCGTTCTCTCGACGCCTTAGTGGCTTTAGTCTTTTTGCGTCGCACTTTGGTTTTTAATCCATCGCGCAGTAAATCGCGGAATTTCAACAGCGTCTCTTGGCGGTTGGCCATTTGCATACGATGCCGGCTGCTGACTATCCATAATTGGCCATACCGGTTTATATGGCTCGTTAGCTTTTGGCTGAGGGTGATTTTTTGAGCTTCGCTCAAACTTGGCGACTGCCAAAGGTTAAACCACAGGGTTACCCGGCTGTTGACCTTATTGACATGCTGGCCGCCCGGGCCGCTGCTGCGTGAGAAGGTAAACGACAACTCTGTTAATGGTATATTGAGATTTGGGGTTATTTTGAGCATGGGTCTGAAAAGTTGGTGAAAGTCCGTTTAATGACGGTAAAATAACATATCGCCGACAATAAGGATAACATTTTTCGGCTCGGCCGCCTCTTTTGCTATTGGCGAAATTGTGCTATAATATTATTTTGTAACAGGGCCGCTAACCTTGAGCTTTTAAGGGGGCATAATGGTGGGTGAGCAACGGAAAACTAAGGAAAGGCGCAGAGAAAAACGGCGGGACTGTATAGACTTATGGCTTGATATTATTCTTGACTCAGCAGCGGGAGCTGGTCTGCCTCTGCGGGTCAAGGTGATTAATTTAAGTGACGGCGGTATCTGCTTAACCGCCGACCAGCCCCTGGAACTGGGGCAGGTAATCAGGTTCCCCAAGGGTATACCGGCTGTTCTCGGTACTGTTGTCTGGACCTGTCAGTCCAAGGTCGTCTATAAGGCAGGAGTGCGGTTAGATTCCGGCACCTGAATTCTGCCCCATTGGCCATGAAAAAACGTCTTGTATTTCTTATTGCCGCTGTATTTATCGTCTGTGGTATTCTGCTGTCTCCCCTTCTTCTTAAACATAGCGGTGTTAAACAGCGGATTAACGCTCAGCTCACCGTTCTGCTCGGTGGTCATGCCGGGATTGGGGATATTGACTGGCGCTGGCTGCCTATCCCCGCCCTGCGTGTCAAAAATTTGGTGTCTGAGAATGATATTTATGCCCTGCGGGTGCCGGAGGTGCTGATCTACCCAGACTGGCGGGTTATCTTCAACCGGCAGCTGAGTCTGGGGCGGGTAACTCTTATAGATCCCCGGTTTACCCTCAAGCGCCTTGCCTTTCATGAGAAGCGGCCGGTGCTGCCAAATTTTAAATTAACGGTTAAAAACGGGCAGCTGCTTATGCCTGCCGGTAAGTTGAGCCCCGAATTAACCCTGCGCCGGCTAAGTTTCAAAAAGTTGCGTCTGCGCATCACCTCCCACGAGCAGCGCCTGGAGATTTCCCTGCGCGCGGCCGCCTCCTTTGCCTCCCTGATTAAGATTAAGGCCCGTGTCGATTTGAATAAGAGATATTTCAGCCTTGATCTTGATGCAAGTAATTTTGATCTGGCCTCCTGTTTTTCCCGTCTATATGGGGCGGGCTCTTTAACTGCCACAAATATCCCTCTGCGTTTGCATGCCGAGGCCATGGGCAGGCATAACTGGCAGGCGGGAATCAAGGCAGGTGCCCCCTGTTCGCTGCCCATTTTTGGCCGTTTATGTAAGCTGCGCCGTTTAACCAATTTAAAAATTACCCGTAAGGGTGACGATTATTTCGTTGATATTGATAAACTTGTCCTTGCTGATCCGGCGCTGGAACTTGGCGGCAGTATCTATCGGCGTAAGGGGATATGGCAGATTGATCTCAAGGGCAGG
>CAZZJP010000218.1:0-3072 GCA_964654555.1 uncultured Desulfobulbia bacterium | reverse complement strand
TACCGGAGCCGCTTGGCCCCATGACCGTCACGAATTCCCCCTCCTCGATCTGGAGATTAATTCCTCTTAAGGCGTGCATGGCCGCCCGGCCGGAGCCGTATACCTTACTGACATTACGCATGGCAATAATCGGCGGTTTATCACTGACTGGAGTTATGGTCATTTACGGCCGCTCACGGTATCAATTATTAATTTCTGGCCTGGTTTGATTTTACCGGCGGTTACTTCGGTCATGGTGCCATCTGTCGCTCCGATGGTGATGAGAATGGCAACCGGCTGCCGGCCGCGAAGAATCCAGACCCGTTGTTGATTGCGGGCCGGAATTTTCTGGCGCGGCCGGGACTGGGCGCGCGGCCGGCGGCTGAACATTCTGCTGAAGATACCGCCCCGTCTAAATTTACCTATATCCTCTTTGGGGGGCGCGAAGCGCAGGGCGGCGTTCGGGATGATTACCGCGTTTTTCACCTTTTTAACCGTGATGATGGCGGTGGCGGTCATGCCGGGCCGTAATGACAGGTCGGTATTTTTGACATCCAGCACGGTCTCATAGCTGACCACACCGGCCACGGTTCTGGAGTCGTAACGAACCTGGGTGATACGGGCTGGAAAGACGCGGTTCGGGTAAGCGTCCACCGTGAAAGTGGCCTTCTGCCCCTTTTTAACCTGTCCCACATCGGCCTCGTCCACGTCCACATGCAGCTCCATCTTGGTGAGATCCTCAGCCAGGGTAAAGAGAACCGGGGCCTGGAGAGAGGCGGCCACGGTCTGGCCAGGATCCACTAAGCGGGCCAGTACAACGCCGTTAATCGGGGAGACGATCTTTAATTTACCGAGATCGGTCTGGTTGATCTCCAGGGCAGCTCGCGCTTGTGAAATAGCTGCTCTGGCACTGTCCTGATTTGCTATGGCCCGCTCCAGAGCGGCTTGAGCCGCGTCTAAGTCACGCACTGAAACCGCCTGTTTATTACTGCGGATCTGGGCCTCCCGCAAACGTTGCAGCTCAAGGCGTGTTTCTCTCGTTGTAGCCCTGGTCTGCTGCAGGTTGGCTTGGGCCGAGGTCAGGGCGGCCTTTGACTGTAGAACCTGGGCCTTGAGTCTCGTGGTGTCTAAGCGGGCCAGAACTTCGCCAACTTTAACCCGGTCGTTATAATCAACCGTTACCTCCCGGACTATGCCCGACAGTTCACTGCCCACCTCAACCTGATTGGTGGGGGCCAGGTTGCCGGTGGCGGTGACGGTCACCGTAATATTGCCCCGTTTGGCGGGCTGGGTCTTAAACTGGATTGTATCATTATCGCTGCCGCTCCAGCGCAGCAGGCCAAAGGCCGCCGCCAGCAGCACTACTCCCCAGATCAGCCATTTTTTGAGATGCCGTTTATGACCGGGGGTAGAATCGAGTTTTAATGCTTCGGTCAGGGCCTTATCCTGCTCTGTCTCTACTTTATTCATGGGCTTGATTCCTTATGTCGGGCCGCTGGGCTGTGGGCGGCGAACTCCAGCCGCCGCCAAGTGCCTTGTAAATCCGTACCAGATCGGTGCTTAAGGCGCCGGCGCTCCGGGCCGTCTGATCCTGGATGGCAAGCAGAGACTCCTGGGCGTTTAAAACCGCGCTGAAACTGGTGAGTCCGCTTGTATATCTTATTCTGGCCAGTTGCAGTGATTTTTCAGCGGCCGCGGCTGAGAGTTTCAAGTGTCGGGCGTGATCCTGTTCATCGGCATAGGCGGTGAGGGTGTTTTCCACCTCGTTAAGGGCCGTGAGTACGGTGGATTCATATTGGATAAAATATTGATCCCGCACGGCTGACTGGGCCTTGATATTGGCTCGGATTTGCCCGGCATCAAAGATGGGCCAGCTTATAGCTGGGCCAAAACCGGAGGTACGGTTGACTGAATCAAACAAATGGTTGAGCGACAAGGCCTCAAAGCCGATGGAACCGTTCAGTTTAAGGGCTGGGTAAAGCGCGGCGGCGGCCACTCCCACCCGCGCGGATTGAGCGGCCAGCCGGCGTTCTGCCCGGCGGATATCGGGGCGGCGGCGGATAAGGTCGGCGGGTATACCTACGGCTACCCGCGGCGGGGCCAGGGGAATGGGCCCTTTTTGCCGCAGCTGTTTGTCTAAGGCTCCGGGCGGTAGGCCGAGCAGTAAGGCCAGGTGGTTCATCGCCTCATTAAGCCCGGTGCGCAGGGATGGCACCTGAGCCCGGCTGTTTTCCAGACTGTAAGTGGCCTGCTGAATATCCAGATCGGTGACAAGACCGCTTGCATAGCGTGATTCGACTAACTGTAAATTTTTCTGCTGAGTTTTGATGTTTTCCGCCGCCACCGTCAGCCTGACCTGGCAGGTGCGGACATCAATGTAGTTCTGGCATACTTCGGCCAGCAGACTGACGAGAATATCACGCAGGTCTTCCCGGTCAGCCTGCAGGTCGGCGGTTGCCGCCTCCACGGAACGCCGGACGCCGCCGAAAATATCCAGCTCCCAGCCCGCGTCAAAACCGGCGTTATAGAGATTAGTTTCACGGTTGTTAGCGCGGTTCTTGGTGATGGAGCCTGAGGTGTTGAGGGCGGGGAAGATGGCGCTTCGGCTCATGGTTCGCCTGGCCCGAGCCTCTAACAGCCTGGTTCGGGCTTTTTTGAGGTCAAGATTACGCGCCGTCGCCCGTTTAATAAGCTTCGAGAGGACGGGATCATGGAAGACTGTCCACCAATGAGCCAGGCGGCGCGGCTGCCCGGCACTCAACCCATCCTGCAGTTTCGTGTGCCAGCTGTCCGGTACGGGCATTACCGGTTTGCTGTAGTCCGGCCCCACGGCGGCGCACCCGGCCATAAGCAGGATTATGACGGCGGTGCCGAGCAGGGGCATATATCGAAAGATAATCTTCATTGACGGTTATTTTAAACATTAATTGCGATATTCGTAAGGGGGCAGATTGTAATTGATTACGGGGGAATCCACTGAAATTCGGTGCCCTGTGATCGCTTACGGCAGATCTGCCGGTGTCTCGGCCCTGAACTATGGACTTGTGACGAAATAAACTTTACAATATTGCGTAGGATTTTTTGTCATAATCA
>CAZZJP010000217.1:0-3160 GCA_964654555.1 uncultured Desulfobulbia bacterium | reverse complement strand
TTTGAGGAACGGATTATCTCCATCATGGCCCAGTCCCACCGTCATGATCATCCCGTTACCCTGGCCTGTCTTGATCTGGATAAATTCAAGGAGATAAACGATACCCACGGCCATGCCGTGGGCGATATGGTATTACAAAAAATGGCTGAGATTATGGAAGGCATGGTGAGAAGCTGCGATGTTTTAGCCAGGGTAGGCGGTGACGAGTTTGTCATAATCCTGCCTGAAACCGGACTGGCTGACGCCCAATCCCTCGCTAACCGCCTGTGCCGCGCCATTGATCAATTTGAATTACCCGCTATTGGCAGCAGTAAACTGGGGGTCAGCATCGGTCTGGCCGAATTAGAGCCCGGCCAAAGCAAGGAGCAATGGCTGCAACAGGCCGATGAGGCTCTGTACCAGGCCAAGGCCGCCGGCCGCTCACAGGCCTGTAGTCTGTAGTGAATCAACCCTACGAATAAAGAGACCGTAAACCACATCGTCCTGAGACCATAACCTGGGGCAGATCAGGGTCAAGATAGCTGACGGCATGTCCTTTCGTCATATGCGGGTTATCGGCATTATCTAAAATCCGGTCACTAAAGAATATCCATTCCCTCTCCTCAGGGGTTATCCCGGCCCGTTCTCTAACCGAATTTACATGAAAGTCACCTGTGCCGGCATTGGCCTTGCCACGATCTGGGGCATGGCTGTTACAGGAAAAGGCCGACATCATCAAGTTCCCAAGGATAGACACCAGCCTGCTGAGTTAGCCCGCCCGATCAATTCGAAGTATCAACGACTATCGATTAGAATAAAGACTCGCCTATTCACTAAATCCACAACATCCCACTTCGCCCGCATTAAGCGGCCAGCGGAAAATCCAAGCCCTTGCCTTTCAATGCCCTTTTAGTTTATATTTATCTGTTATACCTTCTTGTTCAACAAAAAATATAAGCGATTTTGCCATGCCTAAATCCAGACATACCATAAGATATCGTCTGATTCGCCTGTACTGCTTAAGTTTCGCGATTATCTCCCTGATGATTATCGCCTATTCATGGCAGATGCTGTCCTTCGAAAAAAAAATGACTAATCTGGAAAATGTCCACGCCCTGTTTGATAATGTCCTGGAGATGCGGCGTTATGAAAAAAATTTCCTGCTTCATGCCGGCAGCGATAATCTGGAAAAAATCATTTTCTACCTTAAAAAGATAGAGCGGGATGTTAACGAGTCAGGTGCCAACATTTCTCGAATTGCCGGCCAGGCAAATTTAGAGAACTTTCAAAATGCCCTGCATTCATATAAGGCAATATTTCAGCATACCTCCGGTGCAATACCGGTGGATCAGCAGTTAGTCAGGCAGCAAGGCAAAGTCCTGGCAGATTTTACCGACCAGCTGCTCTCCATACAACACCCCCGAATCAGACATGAGTTAAAATTAATTTTTTATAGCTATATAATAGTTACCGGTCTATTCTTCCTTGTCATTCTGCCGCTTTTTATGATGCGGGTAAAAAGTATTCTGCAACGCATGTCTTTCTTGCAAAAGGCCATCCATGACCTGGCAAATGACAATTTCACCCCTATTCCCGATTCCAACGCCGAAAACGATGAGGTTTCTGAACTGCTCCTGGCCTTTAACAAAATGGCCGCCGAGCTGGACACCAAGCAGAACCAGTTGATTCGCTCCCGTAAATTAGCGGCAATCGGCACTTTTTCTTCTGGGGTAGCTCACGAATTAAATAACCCCCTCAACAATATTTCTCTATCTGCCGACACCCTGCTGGAGGAATATCATTCTCTTAGCGCCGAGGAATCCAAGGAGATTCTTACCGATATCATGATTCAAACAGAACGGGCCGGCAAGATTGTTAAAAATCTCCTGGACTTTTCCAGAGATAAGGCCCCTGAAACCGCCACCCTTAATATCAGGGAGGTTATTGATCCCACTATTAATCTTATTGCCAATCAGCTGAAAATAAATTCCATCTGGGTTGAAAACTATATCCCGGCAAATCTGCCGGAAATCAGCGGCGATCTTCAGCAGCTGCAACAGGTTTTTCTAAATCTCTTTCTAAATGCCATCCAGGTAATGCCGGATGGCGGACTGATCCATTTAAAGGCCGGGGAAGAGCCGGAAGGTTATATTCAGATCAATGTCGGCGATACCGGCAGCGGCATCGCGCCGGAACATATAGAGCATATTTTTGCCCCCTTCTATACCACCAAGGAGGTTGGCAAGGGCACAGGCCTCGGCCTGTCCATTGTTTATGGTATCATTAAAAAACACGGCGGCTATATTAAAGTTAAGAGTAAAATAAACGTCGGCACTACCTTTTCCGTTTATTTACCCCTCACCGCTGCAAACCAGAGGAAATCAATAAAATGAGCATGCGGGTTGCTGTTATTGATGACGAAAAAACCGCCGGACATCTCGTCAAGAGGGTTCTTGAACAGGAGGGATTTGCCGTCGAGCTCTTCACGGCCGGTCAGCCCTTTTTAATCCGCATGAAGCAGGAGTCCTTTCAGATTGTTTTTATAGATTTACAACTGCCGGATATAGACGGCTTGACCATTCTTAATCTCGTCAAACAACTGAATGAGGACACCGAGGCCGTCATCATAACCGGCCACGCCTCGATAGAGACTGCCTTGGACGCCACCGAGAAGGGAGCCTTCCACTATATCACCAAACCCTGCAAACGCCACGACATCCGCTTAGTAGCCCAGCATGCCCGTGAAAAGATTACGCTCCGGGCTGAAAACCGGCGCTTGAAGCTGGCCATGGGCGGCAATGATACCCTATCCGGTTTTGTGGGGGTCAGCGAGGTCATGCAGGATATTTTCGCCATGATAAAAAAAGTGGCAAAGGTCAATTGCAATGTCCTGCTGCAAGCCAAAACCGGTACTGGCAAGCAGATGGTGGCCAGGGCCATTCACTCTTTGAGTCCTCGAAAAGATAAGCCTTTTATATATTTTAACTGTGGCGGCTTTGCCGAAGAATTAATCTGCAATGAGTTGTTTGGCCATGAGAAAGGGGCCTTCACCGGGGCTGTAACCACCAAGATTGGTCTGTTCGAGACCGCAGCGGGCGGTACCGTCCTGCTTGATGAAATAGGCGAAATGCCCTTATCCATGCAGGTCAAGCTCCTCCATGTTCTGCAGGAGCGCCAGATT
>CAZZJP010000216.1:0-3162 GCA_964654555.1 uncultured Desulfobulbia bacterium | reverse complement strand
AAATCTATTTGTTTATTAAATACCTGGCGATATTTTTTGACAAAATGGGTGGTTAACTCCATAATATCTTCTTTTCGCTCCCGGAGAGGCGGCAGAGAGATGCGGATGATATTAAGGCGGTAATAAAGATCGAGACGAAAGGCGCCGTTCTCCACGGCCTTGGTGAGATCAACATTGGTGGCGGCGATGATCCGGACATCGACCTTTATGGGGGTGGTTCCTCCCACCCGGATAAGTTCGCCGCTCTGTAATATTCTGAGGAGGGCGCTCTGCATGCGGGGCGAAATATCACCAATTTCATCAAGGAAGATGGTGCCGCCGTCGGCGATTTCGAATTTACCCTTGGTGCGCATGGCGGCCCCGGTAAAGGCTCCTTTTTCATAGCCGAAGAGATCGCTTTCCAGAAGATTCTCATTAATGGCGCTGCAATTTACCTTTAAAAATATCTTGTCTTGCCGCTGGCTGTTGCGGCGCACAAGATCGGCTACCAGCTCTTTGCCAGTACCTGATTCGCCGGTAATTAAGACAATGGCATCTGTATTTGCTACCTGCTGGATTGTGTCTAACAGTTCCCGCATCTTGCGGCTGCTGCCAATGATCCCGCCGTTATTCTGTTTGATCTCAACCTTTTGCTTTAAAAGATTGACCTCCCTCGCCAGTTTGTTACGCAGGTTCTCGCTTTCCTTTAATTCATCAATTTTCAGGCGCAGGATATGATCAATATTTTCGTTGAAGGATTTAAGTTCATTCTCCTGCTGTTTACGTTTTGAGATGTCCCGCAGCAAAACCATGGTCAGGTTATCACCACTATAGCCCGCGAAGGGGACGGTGGTACATTCAACGTGCATGTCCACTATTTTTGCCTCAATGGTATAACGGCTGTGGGCGGGCATATTCATTGGGCATTGATTCTGGCAGTTATTACCGCAGAGGGCCTTGGCGCATGTCTGGCCGCGGACATTGCCGAAGGTTTTTTGGGCACTCTGATTAAGGTATTCAATAACCTTGTCATTGCGGATGCACAAAACCATAATCGGCATTATATCAAGCAGTGAACGCCAGTTCTTGACTAACCGCTTGACTTCGGCTCTGGACTGATGCAGCTCCTCGTTGTTATTTTTATTTGTGGACGTGGTTGTCATGTGTACAATGTCCGCGGTCTGCGGCCTATACTGCTGTAGATAAAACCCGCGGCCAGCATGGCCTCTGGTTCATAGACATTACGTAAATCAATAAAAACCGGTTGTTTCATTACCTTTTTGAGCCGTTCAAGGTCGAGGGCCCGGTATTGATTCCACTCGGTGAAGAGTACCACGGCATCGGCATTTTCACAGGCTTCATAGGCCGAGTTGGTATAATGAAAATCTGGCAGCAGCCGGGCGGCCTCCGGCATGGCCTGGGGGTCGTGAGCCTGAATTCGGCCGCCTCTCTCCAGCAGTGGGGGCAGGATGGTCATGGCCGGGGACTCCCGCAGGTCATCGGTCTCCGGCTTGAAGGTTAACCCCAGGGCGGCAATGGTTTTACCGGCCACTGAGCCGCCCAGGGCATTGATAATTTTTTTCACCATGCGGGCTTTCTGGGCGGCATTAACCTCTACCCCGGCCTCCACGAGACGAGCGGCAACCCCGTTTTCCTGGGCAATACGCAAAAGGGCTATGGTATCTTTGGGGAAGCATGAACCGCCGTATCCGGGCCCGGGATGAAGAAATTTACTGCCAATGCGGCCGTCTAAGCCCACCGCCTTGGCCAGATCAACTACATCGGCGCCCACCTCTTCACATATACCGGCAATTTCGTTGATAAAGGAAATTTTAATGGCCAGGAAGGCGTTGGCGGCATATTTGATGAGCTCCGCCGTCTCAAGATTAGTGGCCACGATGGGGGTTGAGATAAGATATAAGGGGTTGTAAATCTCGCGCATGACATCGGTTGCTCTGGCTGATTCGGTGCCGATTACCACCCGGTCGGGCCGCATAAAATCGTTAATAGCCGCCCCCTCCCGCAAAAATTCCGGGTTGGAGATAATATCAAAATCCGCCGTTGGATTTTCTTCCCTGATAACTCGCGCCACCTGACTGGCGGTACCTACTGGTACTGTACTCTTGTCAATTACCACCGTGTAATCACGGAGATAATGAGCCAGCTCCCGGGCCGCGGCGTAGATGTAAGTTAGATCAGCGTAGCCGTCACCACGTCTCGAAGCTGGGGTGCCAACGGCGATGAATACCGCCTGAGCCGATTCAACCGCCTCTTTCATGTCAGTGGTGAAACGCAGACGTTCCTCTTTGACGTTACTGGCGACTAATTGTTCCAGGCCTGGTTCATAAATGGGGATATTCCCCTCGTTTAAGGCCTGGATCTTTTCCGCCGCTTTGTCCATGCAGGTCACCTGATGGCCGAATTCAGCCAGGCAGGAGCCTGTTACCAGCCCCACATAGCCGGTACCAATCATAGTTATATTCATTTTATTTTTGGCTATTTAAAGATAATAAACTTTATACCAGTCCACAAAGCGCCGCAGGCCTTCCTCGATGGGGGTGCGCGGTTTAAAATCAATGGCGCGTACCAGATCGTCCACGTCGGCGAAAGTCTCCTTGACGTCGCCATTCTGCATGGGCAGGAATTCCTTGACCGCCTTCTGGCCCAGGCAGTCCTCTAACACCTCTATATAACGCATCAAGTCTTCCTGCTGGTTATTGCCGATATTATAAATATGATAAGGGCACCAGCTGGATGCCGGATCAGGATTCATTTTATCCCAGTCCGGATTTGGAGACGGCGGTTGGTCAATAACTCTGACTACTCCCTCTATTATATCATCAATATAGGTAAAATCACGCTTCATTTTACCATTATTAAAAATCTTGATGGGTTTACCGCTTAATATGGCTTTGGTAAAGAGAAAATAAGCCATGTCAGGCCGCCCCCAGGGGCCGTAAACTGTGAAGAAGCGTAAGCCGGTAGCTGGCAGGCCGTATAGATGGCTGTAACTGTGGGCCATGAGCTCGTTGGCCTTTTTGGTGGCGGCATACAGGGAGACCGGATGATCAACATTGTCGTGTACTGAAAATGGGGTGCGGACATTGCCGCCGTACACAGAGCTTGAAGAGGCGAAGACAAAATGCCCTACTCCGGAGTGGCGGCAGCCTTCGAGAAGATTAA
>CAZZJP010000215.1:0-3163 GCA_964654555.1 uncultured Desulfobulbia bacterium | reverse complement strand
GTTATTTAGAATTCCTCTTTCTGAAGTCATGGCAACTGCTTCAATAGCCAACTCTTCGCAACTGCTGCCCATCAGTAACAAAAAAGATACTGCCAATATCAGCGGTATTTAGAACCTGAGCTCCGGCCTGCTGATACCGGCGCACAACCTCCGGGGCCGGGAATATCCCCCTGCCATGGCGCTCTGCCTGGGTCACCGCGTAGGCGGGCCTGACGGCCTCAATAAAAGCCATACTGCTTGAGGTTCGGCTGCCATGATGCGGAACCTTAAGTACGTCACTATGCAGCTCATCCGCCTCTACGGACTGAACTAAATGTTCTTCTGCCCGTCTCTCAATATCGCCGGTAAAAAGAAAGGCGCGTTTACCAACAGTCAGCCTTAAAACCAAGCCCTGATTATTGCGCTGCCCGTCGGAGTCCGCCCCGCCCTTTCTCCCCCCTTCCACAGCAGCAAGATTGAGCAGATTACGGAGCCGCACCACATTATCACGATAAAGTACACTGCCAGCCGCGGCAACCCGCACCTTGATCTTAAGTTCACGGGCCAGTTTAAGCAAATCCTCAAAACCCTCCTCGTTCACCATCATGGTATTAACCCAAAGAACCCGGGGCCTAAAACGACGCAGGATAAAGGCCAGACCGTTATAATGATCGGCATGGGGATGGGTGATAATAACGGCATCCACCCGACTTATATGCTTATACCAGAGGAAGGGGGCGACAACGTTTTCCCCAACGTCATAATACCTGGCAGACCTGCGCTGGCGGCGACCGCTGTCAATAATAATGGTATGAGATCCGGGTAGACGCAAGATACTGCAGCCACCATGACCAACATCGAGAAAGCTCACCCTCGTTTTACCATCGGAAGACGGCTTAATCGGCAGCAGAGCCATGAGTGCAATTACAATAACGCTCAGGAGAAGCCCCCTGCCTCCCTTCTTAAACCATAAGCCTAAAAGGCCCAGGGCCGCATACCAGAGAATAATCTGAGCCCAATATGGAGTTGGAAGCCAGAGAGTAAACGGCAGGGCAGCCAAAAGGCTGGTAATCTTTAAGGCCGCTGTAATCCCCAGAGCGCCAATCTTAAAGAACAGGGCGGCCAGAGGAGCAAGGGGCAGGGTTAGACAGCCAAGAATACCCCAGGCCAAAGCCCATAGGCACAACAAGGGCTCGACAATTAAAGTTGCCAGGGGGCTTATCAGGGCCAGGCGATGAAAATCAGTAATGATGATGGGTGCGGTACCCGCCATGGCCGCCAGAGAGATCAAAATGGAGAACAATCCCCAGCGCCATAGCCAATTACGCCGCCACCAGGAACTTGTGGCTGTGGGAGCGGCAGCCAGCTGCCTTAATGGTTCAGCGAAGATAGCGATGGCCGCCATGGCCGCGAAGGAGAGTTGAAAAGAAACAGCAAAGAGCAGAGCCGGTTTAAAAGCCAGAATTATCAGGGCAGCAATAGCGGTATTATTGGCAATTGACCATTGCCTGTCCATCAGGAGAGCCGCAACAAAGACCATAGTCATCAGCAGCGCCCTAACCGCCGGGGGATGAAAACCAGCAATTAGGGCATAGATAGTAAGGGGAATTAACGAGATCAGGGCCGCCGCTTTCAGGGCCGGAATTCGCAGCAGAAGCCAGGTACTGCGTTTCAGAAGCCAGAGGACAATAAAACCCACGCCCAGGGCGAGAAGCCCCATATGTATCCCGGAAATAGCAAGCAGGTGTACTATACCGCAGGCCTTAAATTTCTCCATAACCCTGGGACTTATAGCCGAGCGGTCACCTATGAGCAAAGCTCGATAAACACCGGCCTGCCGCGGTACCAGTTCATCGAGACGGCGGCCGATAATCATCCGCCAGCGCTCCGGCAGATAACGCAGACGGCTGAGGAACCCAGCTTTGGAGAGACGATTAATCCTCGTTAAGAGCCGGGGTGAGGAGATCCAGCCCGTGGCCCTTATCCCCTGACGACTCAAGTAGGACCGATAGTCAAAAGCCCCTGGGACAGTCGGCCCCCGAAGCGGACTCAAACGGGCCCGAACCATAAAATAATCACCGGGAGTAAGCCAGAGAGGCGGCGGGCCAGGCATGGTAAGCCGCACCAGACCGGCGGCGCTCACCCGTTCCCGGCCGCGGCGCATCTCCCTGACCTTCATTATGAGTACGGTGTTCTCCCGGCCAATGGCCGGAGCCTGCTGGAGGATTCCGCTGACACTTACCTCCCTGCCGGCCATGGGAATGGCGTGAGATTGCTGTATTTTAAAATCAGTTGAAAGAGTGGCGTGAATACCGCCAATCATGAAGAAAAAGACCACCAGCAGGGCCTTGGTTATCAACGGCCCATGACGCTGAGCAACAAGCCGGAAGGCCAAAAGAATCAGAACTATCCAGACCAGTACAACCGGGACAAAGGCAATTTTAGCCCACAGAATACCGGCGCCAAAGGCCAGAGTTATTGGAATAAGGAAGGTGATTATAGGCTGATTTTTTTTAATCGGTAAAGGGTTTTAACTTATCGCGGCGGCTGGAGTGGCGCAGACGGTTCAAGGCCTTTTTTTCGATCTGCCGAATACGTTCACGAGAGACATTAAAACGCTTGCCAATCTCTTCCAGGGTATACTCCGCGTCCTCGCCAATTCCAAAACGGAGACGAATAATCTTCTCCTCGCGGGGGGTAAGAGTCATGAGGATACTCTTTACCCGGTCGGATAGTTCCCGATTCTGCACTGAATCATAGGGCGAGGCGGATTCCTTGTTTTCCAGAAAATCGCCCAGGGTACTGTCATCATCACCCACGGGAGTCTCTAAGGAAATGGGTTCTCTCGAGGCCTCGAGGATGGCCAGAATTTTATCCATTGGCAGACCGGTCTGCTCTGATATCTCAATGGGGGTAGGTTCCCGGCCCAGCTCTTTCAGCATGGAATAAAAGGCCTTGAAGAACTGGCTGCGCAGCTCAAGAAAATGCACCGGCAGCCGGATGGTTCTGGTCTTATCGAGGATAGCCCTGGTAATCGCCTGCCTGATCCACCAGGAGGCATAGGTGCTGAATTTATTGCCTTTAGAATAATCAAAACGAAACACGGCCCGCATAAGCCCCAGATTGCCTTCCTGAATAAGATCAGCAAGGCTCAACCCCTGGTGCATATAGCGTTTGGCAATAC
>CAZZJP010000214.1:0-3168 GCA_964654555.1 uncultured Desulfobulbia bacterium | reverse complement strand
TCCAGGGCGATCAACCCATGTTCGACCGCCAGGTGGTGCGGCAGGTGGCTCAACCGCTGATTGATGATCCGGCCTTGCCAATGGCCACCTTAATTTATAAAATTATCAGGGAGACGGAGATAAATGACCCAAACCATGTCAAGACGGTATTTGATCGTAATGGTATGGCCCTTTATTTCTCCCGTTCACCGATTCCATTTCAGCGCAATCCCGACGAGCCGGTGCCGCCCACCTACTATAAACACCTTGGTTTTTACGCCTATCGCAAGGGCTTTTTGCTCACCTTTGTCGGTCTGCCTGAGGGGGAATGGGAGCGCTTTGAGAAGCTGGAGCAGTTAAGGGCTCTGGAGTTTGGTTATCGGATCAAGGTGGTATTGACCGAGCATGACTCTGTGGAGGTAGATACCCCCAAGGATTTACAACGAGTTGAGGAATTGCTGCGAGGTTAATTTTCTGACCTTACTGAATAGTGACAGATGATTAACGATTGCCTGCAAAAAATGGCCTCTGCGACCTTTACGCCTCTTGATATTGTCCAGGGGCGTAACCGGCCTGAAAAACTGGTGAATCTGGCTCTGCATGGCCCGCCGGCGGGGCCGTCTTTACCGGCGGCCGCTCTTAAACAACTCAGTGAGGCCATCCATGAGCAGGATGTCAGCGGGGTACGGGTGGTGGTTTTTGGCGGCGGCACCGGGATGTCCACCATTATTGGTGGTGACAGCCGCAGCCCGGCATGGATGACAAATCCCTTTCAGGGCCTGAAAAACATCTTTCCCCAGACTAGAGCCGTGGTCTGCGTCTCTGATGACGGCGGTTCTACCGGAGAGCTGCTCAAGCATCTGCCTCTCTTCGGCATTGGTGATCTCCGTCATGTCCTGCTGGCCGCCATTCAGGAGTCTCTGCTTCGTAAACGCTATAATCTTGATTCACAACAGGCCCTTGATACGGCCGCCGCCCTCTTTACCCTTTTTAATTACCGTTATCGGGCCAGACCGCTCAGCGTTGATGAACTGTTGCGGCGCGGCGGGATGGAGCTTGATGCTCTGCCAGTGGCCATGGCGGAGGGCATTCTTTATCTGCTGCGTAATCTTTTTAGTGATTCCCGTTTATCGCAGGCCCTGTCGGCGCCAAATTGTCTTGGTAATCTCCTCATCGTCAGCGCCATATATTCAGGCTATAGAGACGACAACCCGCGGCCTTCGGCCTCCGCGGTGCGTAACGGTCTTCTGCTGCTCACGGATATGCTTGGGGTGATTGAGGACGGGGTTATGCCCTGTACCCTTAATCCCTCCAGCCTTAAAATTCATTATACCAACGGGGTGATGACCACGGGTGAATATAAATCCGGCTTGTCCCGGCGGGGTTATCCGGTTGAGCGGGTATTTGTCGATTTTCTGGGTCTGAAGCCACAGGTATTACCGCAGGTTTTTTCGGCGGTGCGGGAGGCTGATATTATAATTTTTGCTCCTGGCAGTCTTTACACCAGCATTGTACCAGTAATGCAGGTGCCGGGGCTGGCTGAGGCGGTGAGAGACAATGAGGGGGCGATGAAGGTGCTGGTTGCCAATGTCTGGGCCCAGGCTGGGGAGACCGATCTAACCATGGACGAGCCCAAACGCCGTTTTTATGTCTCTGATCTGATTAAGGCCTATAATCGTAATATTGTCGGCGGTGTTCACGGTCTGTTTCGGCAGATATTATTGCTTGGTCTGCAGGATATACCTGGTAGTATTCTACAGAACTATGCTGTGGAGGGTAAGGTGCCCATTTATCTGGATCGCGGTCTGGTCTGGAAAATGGGTTTTGAACCGGTGGAGGCCTGTATCTACGCCGCGGATGAACTGGCGGAACAACGGCTGAAGCATAATCCCGCCGCTCTGGCCCTGGCCTTTAAGGCCATGTGGGCGGCCCGCGGCCAGTTAGCCGCTGATCAGACGGATAGCAAGCACTGGACGGCGGAGGTAAAAGCTGAGGGGGATTTGCGTCTACCAGAGGCCCTTCCAGGCCCGCCCATGGATAATATTTCCTGGTTCGCTGAGCCTGGCTGCCGGACATCCGGGGCAGAGGGAGAGATTGCCTGTGAGCGTTACGCCAGAATTAACAGCCGGTTGGCGGCTTTGGATATTGAAGACCGCGGCCGAATTGCCGAGATTATCTGGCATCATGCCGATATTCCAGCGTCTCATCTCGATTATACGCGCGGTCTGCGTTTTATTGAGCGCCGTAACTGGCCTCGTTCGCAAGTCTGGGATAAGGTTTATTCCTTCTATGATCCAGGGGATGGCTTTTTAAATATCAGGCGGGATATTGGCCCGGAAAATTTCGAGGTCGCCTTTCTGGTGGCCCTGGGCCAGTCCTTATTAGGTAATTACGCGGCCCGCAAGGATGTTGAACCATTATTGGCAGGCCGTGAGACCGTGGGAAAATTATTTCGTCTGGAGCTTCGTCCCGCCGGGGAACGTCTGTGCTGGTTCAGTGATCTGGAACTGCGGAGTTATCTGAAATTATCCCGCCTGCGGCCGTCTGCCATTAATCCGCTGGTCTTTACCAGGGCGGTTAACGGTGAAGAGGGCTTTACGCCGCCGGGCCTGCTTTTTGGTCTTACTTACGCCTGGTATATTGACAATCGTTTTGCCGATCATATAGAGTATAAGATGGCCATTGCCAGGGCGGAGGTCTCTGATTTGGTTCCTGAACAGGTCAAGACCATGGCCCGGCGGCGGGCCATAATTGATTTTTTCCGGGAGGTTGTTTTTTGCCAGTGAATCCTGTTTTCAGCGAATATACTGGCGGCGGGCGGCTTTATGTGATAGTTCGAGGCCATGATCCGCTCTTATCGGTTAATCTCTCTAGATTATTGGGTTGTACCGGAGTGGAGAAGCTGGCCGATAATATTTTGGCGGTGAGTGCTGAGGCGGGAGTTAATGTCGACGAATTTTTGCGCCGGACGGCCGGGGTTACAAGCGTCTTTGGGGCGGAGATTGTTGAAGCCCGTCTTGGTAGTGATGACGACGATCAAAAAGAGATTTTTATAGTTGGTTTTAAGGTGGAGGCCGGTATAGCGGAAATACCGGCTGGGGCTCCAGAAAAGCGGCCTGTTATTCTGGAACCGGGCCTGGCCTTTGGCAGCGGCCACCATCCCAGTACCAGGCTTATGGGGCGGGGCCT
>CAZZJP010000213.1:0-3174 GCA_964654555.1 uncultured Desulfobulbia bacterium | reverse complement strand
CGTAATCACTATTCTTCGTGAGGAAATAAAATCATACCAGGTACCGGTGGTTGATCTCATTGCCGCCCAGACCGCTGATCCCTTCAGGGTCTTGACCGCTACCATCCTTTCCGCCCGCACCAAGGACGAGACCACGACGCGGGCAGCAAGACGTCTCTTTGCCAGGGCTCCTGATATAGCCGGACTCGCCGCTTTGAGTGAAGACGAGATCAGGCAGTTAATCTATCCGGTGGGATTTTACCGGGCCAAGGCCGGTTATCTCCATAAATTACCAGACGCCCTTCAGAGTCTTAACAAGGGCCGGGTTCCGGCTGACATTGACTCTCTCGTCAAACTTCCGGGGGTCGGCAGAAAAACCGCCAATCTGGTGCGAACCGTGGCCTTTGGCAAACCCGCCATCTGCGTGGATACTCACGTACACCGCATTATGAATATCTGGGGTTATGTCAAAACATCAACCCCCCTGCAGACCGAAATGGCCCTGCGGGCTAAGCTGCCCCAAGAGTACTGGCTGGAAATAAATTCTCTTCTCGTGGCCTTTGGCCAGGGAACCTGCAAGCCGGTGGCCCCGCATTGCGATCGTTGTATTATCCGGGCCCATTGCCCGCGGATCGGGGTAAAACCGCGTAAAATCCCCATAGTCACTAAAGTCGAATCCACCGCTCTTTCTATGATCTCCTGGAACGTCAACGGGATTCGGGCTCTCGAGAAAAAGGGCTTTGTGGATATTGTCACTGACCTGGATCCGGATATCCTGGCAGTCCAGGAGACCAAGGCCCAGCCGGAGCAGTTGTCCGCCGCCCTGCATAATATCAGGGGTTATACCTCTTATTGGCACTCCGCCCGCCGTAAGGGCTATTCCGGGGTGGCGATATACAGTAAAATAGAACCGCGGGCGGTTATCTACGGTTTGGGCGAGGATGAATTTGATGCCGAAGGCCGGGTTATGACCCTGGAGTATGAAGATTTTTTTCTGATTAACGCCTATTTCCCCAACGCTCAACACGAATTAAAGAGAATAGACTATAAATTGGCCTTTAATGCTGCCATCCATAAATTCGCCAACTCCCTGGCCGGAAAAAAATCAGTAGTAATCTGTGGTGATTTTAATGTGGCTCACAAGGCCATTGACCTTAAAAACCCCCAATCAAACGAAATGAACCCTGGCTATTCGGTTCAGGAACGGGCCTGGATGGACAGCTTTATAGGCGATGGCTATATTGATACCTTTCGTAAATTCAACCAGGAACCGGATAATTACAGTTGGTGGAGTTACCGCTTCAATGCCAGAGCGAGGAATATCGGCTGGCGGATTGATTATTTCTGTGTCAATGCCAAAAGCGATAAACGGCTGTTGGGGGCCGCGATATTAGATGAGGTCATGGGCTCTGATCATTGCCCGGTGAGCCTCCGTTTTAAGTAACTTCTTCTGTTTGCCGTTGGGTTTCGCAAAGACGGCTCAACGCCAACCTACATTTCCAATATATTCGCCACTACTTCTGGAGCAGTTACCGTTTTAACGGGTAGTTGAGTGCCTTTATTGCAAAAAATCGAAATTGCCCTCAAGAAATCTCCCGGCATAGAGGTCAACATCATTTTCATCACGGAGTACCGCGTCCATCTGTCTGGCATAGGCGATGAGTCTGCCGACCATGGTAAGGGTCTCGATTATCTCCTCCTGGGCGACATGGGAAAGTCTGGCGATGAGCAGATCACCTTTTATATTTATATTGAAGCCGAATTCAACCAGAATTTTATCAATCAGTTTAATTCTTCTGGAGCGTTTGACAATATCAGTTGCCCCGCCCACAAAACGAAAATATATATGGTTATTGGCCGCCTTCTCACTGCAATAACTGTCAACGAGGTTAAAATGATAGCCCAGACTCATATGCAGGTTGATATATTCTCTGGAGATTACGGCAATATTGTTTTCCGCGAAACCCGAGGCCCCGGAAGCCAGGACTGAAAAACGGCCGACGCTGCCCATGAAATCTTTAACATTCAAGGCCACCGCCTGCGTGTTCCAGGCCCCCTTCCAGGTCATCCCCTTAAGCAGGGCCTTGAAGGGTAAGGAGGCAATATCATCGGCGGTAAGCGGGGACTTAACCTTGGCGGGCAGCCCCCCGCCAATATCAAGCACGTGAATACCGGCCGGAACATCAAGATCTAAGCGGAGAAGGGATGGTTTACCAAAGAGGCCATGCTGCGAAATAGCAATAAGTTCCTGGACTGATTTTTCATGGATGAAACGTAATATATCATGCAAAGTACGGCATTTAGCCGGGGTGAATTCATCGGCCAGGGGATTTACCAGATTGAGCGGCGCAATATGCCGGAGAATATATTTTTGGCGTCTGTACTCATAGAGCTCCTCCATTTTGCGGATATGCTGCTGCTTGCTTTTGAGGATGCTGTTGTCAAGGCCGTTGACAATGGTGATTTCTCCAGACTCATCAGCCTCCAGGGTGATTTCGCCGCCATGCTGCAGAATCTTGGTCGCGTCTCCGGTGTTGACGATGGTGGGGATGCCGAATTCCCGGCAGACCGAGGCCATATGGCTGGTAACTGAACCGGTATCAGTAATAATCGCGGCGACAAAGGGCATTATCCGAATAAAATGCGGTGAATCGCTGTGAGCTACCAGAATCGCCCCTTTGGGAAAGTCGTTAAGTTCATCAATGCGATGAAGGACATAGACATTGCCGGCCGCGATACCTTTTTGCACCACGATTCCCGGCTTTTTGAAGAGGAGGGGGCGGTGGGCGGAATCAGCAGCTTGGGTATAGCGGGGCAGATCCGCTTTAACCTGGGGGCTGACGATTTTCAGCGGTCTGGACTGCAGCAAAAAGATGGAACCAGCGGCATCCAGAGCCCATTCAATATCCTGCGGTGTCCGGAAATATTTTTCGATCTCAGAGGCCTTGCCTGCCAGTTCAAGAACAAGGGCGGGAGAAAGGCACGGTATATTTTTCTTATCATCCGGGGTGGGGATCTCTCGTGTTCTTCCCGGCCGGGAGGTATCGAGGACGGTCATATACTCTTTACTTCCCACCTTGGACTGCCTGATCTGCAGAGACTTACCGCGCTCCACCACATAGTTATCAACATCAATGGTGCCGTCCACAACCGAGGTGCCAAGGCCCCAGGTGGCGTTGATTAAAATTTCATCAA
>CAZZJP010000212.1:0-3176 GCA_964654555.1 uncultured Desulfobulbia bacterium | reverse complement strand
CAGAAGGTAGTGCAGAAGGAGGTGGCGGATAACACCTTTAAGCCCAGAGACCGGAATCTCGCGGGTCAGGCCTTTGGCAAAAGGGTTCGATAGTATGTCCGGCTGCCTGACTGACACGCATGGAACTGAATTGTGGCTCAAGCGGCTTTTGCAAGGTGATTCATGCCGGTCAGATAAAGAATTTGTCCTGGCGGGTAATACCTTTGCTGAAGTTTATGAAATGGCCCTGGGGCTGAGAGATCTTTTCCCGGCGGCTGACTGTCGGGAGGAGATTATCTGCCTCGCGGCAGAGAATAAGGCCATAATCGCCGCCGCCATTCTGGCTTCACTTGCTGGCGGCCCGACCCTGCTGCTACCTTTTGCCTTTTCGGGCCGCGCTCTGACCGAGATGCGTGATGCGACTGGATTCACAAGCGCTATAGCTGATACGCCGCGGGATTTCCCGCCAGGCATCAGGGTAATTTGTCCTGAACCAGGGCTGGCCCGGCGGCTTGACAAACTTCCGCCAATCGACCCCGGTGCCGAGTTGCTGAGACTATTTACCGGCGGGTCAACCGGAGCCCCAAGGAGTTGGTCAAAAACAGCCGATAATCTTTTCGCGGAGGCCTTTTATCTGTCGAGAAGATACCGAATCAATGATAAAGATTTGATTGCTGCCACGGTATCACCATATCATATTTACGGTCTGCTGTTTTCCATTATTATCCCTTTAATCTCTTCGGCCGCTGTTCTCTCGGACACCCCTTCTTTCCCAGGTGAAATTTCTGCAGCGGTAATGAATAATTCTGCCACTATTCTGGCCAGTGTTCCGGTGCATTATCGTGTTTTGAAAGGGCGTAAGACCTCCAACGGCTCTCTCCGAATGGCCTTTTCCTCGGCAGGCATGCTGCCGCGGGCTGACAATGAGGAGTTTTGCCGCCAGAATAATGTGCCTGTAGTCGAGGTCTACGGCTCAACTGAGACCGGCGGTATTGCCGCCAGAGTAAGATCAAAAGGCGAAGAGTCCTTTTCCCCCTTTGAGACGGTTGACTGGCAAAGGCGTCATGATAATTTCTATGTGCGTTCAGCTTATATTGCCGCCGATGCCTGCAGGGATGAAAATGGATTTTTCGCGGTTAATGATCGTATTGAGGATGGGCCTGATAATAGTTTCTTCCTCAAAGGCCGCTCCGACGCCGTTACCAAGGTGGGCGGCAAGCGGGTCAATCTTGAGGAGGTCCGTGACAAGATAAAGGCGCAGCGGGGTGTTGATGACTGTTTAGTAATCACCCTGGCCAATTCCGGCGGCCGGGAGAATATGATTGCCGCCCTGATTGTCGGGGAAACGGTTGATCTCAAAGAACTTAAAAAAAATCTTATGGAGTGGCTTGAGCCTTATGCCCGGCCCCGGCTCATCAAAAAGACCGCCACCCTCCCTCTGACGGCTGCCGGTAAATATGATTTCGCGGTTATAGAGCGTCTTTTGGCCTGATGAGTCTGTTGCGGGAGGCATATTGCTGCGGCTATGAATGTCTGGTCTCCTGGGCTGATCTTCTTGACCGGATTAACGTCTATCCGGTTGCGGATGCTGATACCGGGACAAATCTCAGAATAAGCCTGGCTCACTTTCGCGATATCAGCATGGATAAGGCCCGGCTGAGCCACCAGCTGGCCTGCTCGGCCACCGGTAATTCCGGTAATATCGCCGCTTCTTTTCTGGTTAAGTTTGTGCGGGCCGATTCCTTTGCCGAGCTGGCGGGAGCGGCTGATGCCGGGCGGAAAAATGCCTGGCAGTCTATAATGCGGCCCAAACCGGGCACAATGCTGACGGTTTTTGACCGGCTTGCTGATATTCTTGCTGATAAGTTAATTACTCAAAAGTCGGCTGCCGCTATAGTCAGGAGGCAATTACAGAGCGCGGTTATATCTACCTCCCGGCTGCTTCCCGATCTGGAGCGGGCCGGGGTGGTTGATTCCGGCGCCCTGGGGATATTTATCTTTCTTGATGGCTTTTTCCAGAAGATGGCCTGTAAACAATCTATTTTTTGTCCCGTAACGCATCTGTTCAAAGGCCGGCTGACGGTCTCTGATTCCTTTAAGGCCGCGCGAACCGGAAGTTTTTGTGTTGACGCGCTTATTGATCCTCATTTATCTGCACAAGAGTGTCGGCAGGAATTAAGCAGCCTGCAGAGCGCCAAAGAGAAGCTGGCTGAACTTGGCGAAAGCGTGGTGATCGTCTCCGATAAATCATCTTTGAAAATACATATTCACACCTCTGATCCTGAGGCTCTTCGACAAAATCTGGCCTTATTTGCCTCAATTGTAGAATGGCAGGACAGTGATATTGATGCCGCCAGCAAGGAAAATTCACCACGCAGGCAGAGCCGGCAGGCCGTCCATATCGTCACGGACGCGGCAGGTTCTGTTTCCAGGGAAACAGCGGAAAACCTTGGTATAACCCTGTTAGACAGTTACATTGTAACTGAGGATGAGTCCCGGCCCGAGACTTTGTTTCCGCATAGGCAAATCTATCAGCGGCTGAGAAAAGGGGAAAGGATAACTACCGCTCAAGCCTCCACCTTTGAACGTTATCAGCACTACCAGAGCTTAGTCAAACAATTTGCCAATGTTTTATATCTCTGTGTGGGAGCGGCTTACACTAATAATTACGCCGTGGTTACTGCCTGGAAAAAGGAGTTTGACCCTGATAACCGCCTGCAGGTGCTTGATTCAGGGGCGGCCTCCGGCCGGTTGGCGGCGGCCGTGGTCAGTACTGCCCGTTACGCCCGTGAAACGGATTCCCCGGCGGCAGTGCTTGAATTTGCCAAAGGGGCTGTTGAAGTCAGTGAGGAGTATATATTTATTGATAAGCTGAAATATCTGGCAGCCGGCGGCCGACTGGCCAGGTCAAGCGGCTTTTTCGGGGACTTGCTGCGGATGAAACCTGTTATCAGCCCCACCCGTGCCGGTGCTGAAAAAATTGCCGTTGTCAAGAATCAAAGGGCGCAATTGGAGTTTGCCCTTGACAGGCTTGAGAAGAAACGGCCCCATGGTTCTCATTGCCTTATTATACTGCAATATTCAGATAACGAAGAGCTGGTTAAGGGCTTAATAAGAGCGAAAATCGAGCGTCATTACCCCGAAGCTGAAATCTTAGTCACTCCCTTATCATTAACTTCGGGCGTCCATATGGGGCC
>CAZZJP010000211.1:0-3195 GCA_964654555.1 uncultured Desulfobulbia bacterium | reverse complement strand
TTGAGACCGCCCATGATATTAATCCCCGTAATCATATTGAGATTCAGGCCGCCTTTCAGAAATATACCAATAACGCGGTGAGTAAGACCATTAATTTCAGCCACGATGCCACGGTGGAGGATGTTCAGGATGCCTATATGCTGGCATATGAGATGGATTGCAAGGGCTTGACCATCTATCGTGACGGCTGCCGGGCCAATCAGGTCTTGAGTACAGAGAGTAGCGGCTCCGCGGAGACATCGGTCAGGGAGCAGGGGGGGCTGGTGAAAAGGGATCGGCCGCGCAGCCTGGTGGGTAAGACCTATCAGATGACCACCGGTTGCGGCCAGATGTACGTCACTATTAATGAGGATAATAATAAACATCAATTTGAACTGTTTAATTTTGTCGGTAAAGCCGGAGGCTGCGCCGCCAGCCAATGTGAGGCCATTGGCCGCCTGGTCTCCCTGGCCTGGCGCAGCGGCATGAAACCGGAGCCCATTATCAAGCAGCTGATCGGCATAAGCTGTCATAAACCAGCCGGTTTTGGCGGCAATAAGGTTCTGTCGTGCGCCGATGCCATTGCTCAGGCCATTCGCCAGCATATGGAAACCCAGAACGGGGCCAAAGATGATAGCGTGGCCTCGGATACCCAGCCCTTTGGCGCCTGCCCGGAATGCGGCGGGGCCATAGAGTATGAGGGGGGATGCTGTGTGTGCCATTCCTGCGGTTATTCGGAATGCGCCTGAGAGGAGATGCGTTATCTCGCTGATCTCCATATTCATTCCTGTTATTCCAGAGCGACAAGCAAGGCCAGTAATCTTCATGGTCTGGCCGCCTGGGCCAGGGTCAAGGGGATTAATCTGCTGGGGACGGGCGATTTTACCCACCCCGCCTGGCTGTCTCAACTAAAGAACGAACTGCAACCGGCCGGTCCTGGCCTGTTTAAATTAAAGGAGCCGGGGCCGGAGGCCTGGCCTGGGGTAAAACCGGAAGATATTGAGCCCTGTTTTATGCTTACCAGCGAAATCAGCTGTATATATAAGCGGTGCGGCCGGGTACGCAAGGTGCATAATATTATCATGGTGCCTGATTTTGCCAGCGTTGAGCGTTTGAATCGCCGCCTCGCCGCCATCGGTAATCTGGAGTCCGACGGCCGCCCTGTTCTGGGTCTTGATTCTCATGACCTTCTGGAAATTCTTCTAAAAGAGGCCCCTGATGGTTTTCTGGTGCCGGCCCATATCTGGACTCCCTGGTTCTCGCTCTTCGGTTCCAGATCCGGTTTTGACAGTATTGAGGAATGTTACGGCGATCTGACGGAACACATCTTCGCTCTGGAGACCGGTCTGTCTTCCGACCCGGACATGAACCGTTGCCTTTCCGCTCTTGACCGTTATACCCTGATCTCAAATTCTGACTGCCATTCCCCGGCCAGGCTGGGGCGGGAGCTAAATGTTTTTGACTGCGATTTTGATTTTTTCGCTCTGCGCCAGGCCCTTGAAAATCCAGGGAAAGGCGGTTTTAAGGGTACTATGGAGTTTTACCCGGAGGAGGGTAAATACTATTTTGACGGCCACCGTAAATGCCGGGTCTGCATGAATCCCCGGCGCAGCCATGAGGTTGACGGTATCTGCCCGGTATGCGGGCGGCCCATGACCATTGGCGTTGCCCATCGACTAAGGGAGCTGGCCGATCGAGAGCAGCCCCTTTACCCTTCTAACCAGCCGGAATTCAGGAGTATTATTCCCCTGCCCGAGGTTTTGGGGGAGATGTTGTCCCGCGGCGCGGCCACCAAGGGGGTGCGGAAGTTGTACAACCTGGTAATTAATCGTTTCGGTTCGGAATTTAATATTCTTCTGCGTACCCCTCTGGACGATTTGCGGCTGACCTCGCCGGTTCTGGCCGAGGCTGTTAGTCGTATTCGTAATAAGCGGGTGATCCGTCAGGCCGGTTATGATGGCGAATTTGGGGTTATAAAGCTCTTCGAACCGGGAGAACTGGCGGCCGTCAGGCCAATCGCCTTTAAATAACCATCAACCAGTTCATTTGTCTGGCAAGTATAATGGGAAGTTGGTAGATTGCGCCTGGATTATACCCCTGTAATTTCAGCCGCCTTGATTCCGGGTGGTATGGAAGTGGAGAAAACTATGGATATTGAACTTAATGATGTGGAAACCAGGGTGCTGGGCTGTCTGCTGGAAAAGAGCATGACCACCCCGGATTATTACCCGCTTACCTTAAATTCCCTGCTGACGGCCTGTAACCAGAAATCAAATCGTCTGCCGGTGGTATCCTTTGATGAAACAACGGTGGCCCACGGGCTTGACAGTCTCAAGGATAAGAGATTGGTGGTGCAGGGCGATTCCAGCCGGGTACCCAAGTATGCCGAGATTCTAATAAGCAGTCGTAATCTGCTGGCTCAGGAGGCCGCTGTTCTCATGGTCTTAATGCTGCGCGGCCCCCAGACTCTGGGGGAGTTACGCGTCCGCAGCGAGCGGGCCTTTCAGTTCTCTGATCTCTCTGAAGTGGAGGAGAGGGTGGCAGAGATGATTGAATCGGGTTATGTGCGGAAGCTGCCCCGTCTACCGGGCCGCAAGGAACATCGTTACGCCCATCTTCTCGCTGGTGAACCGCGGCTGGAGGAGACCCCGGCCGCGGTCATTGAACCGGCCATGCGGGAAATAAAGGCCGAGAATGACAAAATCACTTTTTTGATGTCAGAGGTGGAGCGTCTGCGGGCTGAATTACAGCATTTAAGGGAGGACTTCAGCCGTTTTAAGGGCGAGTTTGAATAATATTATCGACAAGAGATACCTTTTTTATTATAAAGAAATGTTATTTGTTGTTATGCCTTAATTTGACTTAACTTAATTTGTTATTTATTAATGGATAATCAGCCCACAGTATCCGCCCGCCAGCCCTGTTCTCTGCCGCGTATTGTAATTACCGGGGTGGGGCTGGCCGCGCCCGGTGCCGTTGATCTTCCGGAGTTTCGGGCGAAGCTGCTAAAGGGGGAGAGCGGTATTTGTGAGATTGAACATCGCTATATAGGCCGGGTTCCGGCTGGTGTCTGCTCCTTTCCGGAGACTAAATACCGCAAGAAGAAGGAAAATAAACGCGGCACCAGGGCCGGCTGCCTCGGGGTTTATGCCGCCAATGAAGCCGTGGCTGATGCCGGGATTGATTTTTCGGATTACCAGCGCCGCCGTACCGGGG
>CAZZJP010000210.1:0-3207 GCA_964654555.1 uncultured Desulfobulbia bacterium | reverse complement strand
CAATACCTGCCGCCATCAATATAGAACTCCATATAGCCAAAAGCTGCCAGGCGAGTATCATGGCAGACACCTTACAAATTCATCAGATATTGATGAACATTTGCGCCAACTCTTATTACGCCATGCGCCGCCATGGCGGCACCATTGATATCCGCCTGCGGGATACAACCCTTAGCGAGACGGAGGCAGCCGCTATTATCGGACTCAGCCCCGGCGATTATATCCAGCTTTCCATCTCAGATACCGGTACCGGCATCCCGCCGGAGGTACTGCCAAAAATATTTAATCCATTTTTTACCACCAAGCCTAAACCAGAAGGTACCGGCATGGGCCTGGCCATTGTGCATGGCATCGTAACCAAATTAAACGGGGCAATTCAGATCAAAAGCTCACCAGACCAGAAAACCACCTTCACCATCTATCTCCCCCCCTGCCAGGCGGAAGCAGAACCAGCAGTTCCAACACCTCCCGCCATGGGAGGACACGAACGTATCCTGTTAGTTGATGACGAGGCCCCATTAGCCGAAATAACCGCCAGAGCCTTAAACAAAACAGGTTACAACGTGATTTATAAGACCAACAGTATAGAGGCCTTAGAAACATTCAAGGCCCGCCCCGAAGACTTTGACATAATTCTCACCGATCAAACCATGCCCAACATGACTGGAATTGATCTCGCAGTCGAACTGCTTAAAATCAAAGCGCATATCCCAATCATCATGTTCACCGGTATTATAGATCAAGACACCATGCAATACGCCAAAGAAATCGGAATTCGCAAGATAATACTAAAGCCGATGGAACTCGACAAACTAACTGCCGCCATCCGGCAATTATGCGGCAAAGGCTGAAATATGGCTGACTTAAGCGGCAAAATCCTGATAGTTGATGATGACCTTGACCATCTGGCCTTGGTGGGCAGATACGCGTCCTCTGCCGGTCATAACTTTCAACTGGCGGAATCCGGTACCGAGGCCATAAATTACCTCAACAGCTTTGCCTTCACCGTGGTCATTACCGACATGATTATGGCGGGGACGGACGGCATGCAGTTGATCCGCCATATCCGGCAGCATTCCCCCTTGACCAGCATCATAGCCATGACTGGTTACAGTAATGACTATTCCTACACCGATGTCATCAAGGCCGGGGCCAGCGACTTCATCGTCAAGCCCTTTCCCAAGGATGAATTAATTGCCAAATTAAGACGAATTTTTCGGGAAAAGGCCCTTTTCAACAACCTGCGGCGGGAATTACAGTACCACAAAGATGTCAGCGCTGAACTGTTAACAGCCAAAAACACCGTGCAACAGGCCAACGAGGTTAAAAACGGCTTTATTAATACCATCAGCCATGAATTTTTGACCCCGATGAACGGAATTCTCGGTTTTCTGGAACTGCTGACCGAGACCACTCTTTCTAGGAAACAGCAGAAGTTCCTCCGTCTGATCCAGCTCTCCGCCGACCGCCTGCTGGAACTGATAAACAAGCTCCTTGACTTCTCACACAGCGAGGATCGCCGCCGCCGCAAGGATATCAATTTCCAACCGCGCGCCCTCATTGACCAAACTATTAAGGGCATAACCCTGAAGGCCAGCGAAAAAGGGCTTAAACTATCATTCTCCTTAGATCACGACATTCCAGGCGCCCTGCTGGGGGATCTGAACATTATCCAGCAAATACTTAACTCTCTGCTGGATAATGCCGTAAAATTTACCGAGCGCGGCCAGATAAGCATCCACGCCGCGATTGAGCGGGAAAAGGCCCCCAATGACATAATCCTGCGGTTCAGTGTCCGCGACACCGGTTGCGGGATACCAGCCGCCAAGCAGGAAGAAATCTTCTCGCCTTTTTCCCAAGCCGATGAGTATCTTACCAGACGACATGAAGGGGCTGGCCTCGGACTCGCCATCTGCTCCCGCTTAGTCCCCATGATAGATGGCAGGATATGGCTAAAAAGCAAACCCAATCAAGGTTCAACCTTTTACTTTACCGCCCGTCTGCGGACATTAAACCCATCAAATCCCCCTTAAAAACAATTACGGGCCTGGTTCCAAATGCAACACGGCCGGAAGTTCCGTTTCTCAGACATAGTCCCATACTAAATCCCCAAAATTCAAGCTCCATCTTGTCTTTCCCAAGGTTTTCAGGCATAATACTATCATGCTGAACTTTTTACATTTATTACGCTGGCAGGATATAGCTGACATCCTCATTGTCTCCTTTATCATCTACCGGACAATTCTGCTTATCCGCGGTACCAGAGCGGTGCAGATGCTGGCAGGTATCGGAGTGCTGATTATTGTCTATTTCGGGGCAAGAGAGTTAGAATTCATGACCCTCTACTGGCTGCTTGGAACCCTGCTCAGCTCAATTTTTCTGATTGTCATCATCGTCTTCCAGCGCGATATCCGCCGGGCCTTGACCCAGATGGGCCAGGCCACACCGTCATTTACCCGCCACCAGGAAGATACGGACTTAAACCTCCGGCAATTAGTCACCGCCGCGCTCTATATGTCCCGTAAAAAAATAGGGGCCATCATAGTCATCGAAAAAGAAACCGGACTCAAGGACTATTTAGAATCGAGCCACCCCATTGACGCCATCCTGACCCATGAGCTGTTAATAAGTATTTTCAGAAATGTCTCGCCTCTCCACGATGGCGGGGTTATTATCAGGGATGGGCGTATTCACTCAGCCCGCTGTGTACTGCCTCTGACCAAGAATCCCTATATTTCCAAGAGCCTCGGCACGAGACATCGGGCGGCCCTCGGTATTTCCGAAGAAACAGACGCGGTGGTTATTGTGGTTTCCGAAGAAACGGGCAAAATTTCTCTGGTGCAGCATGGTGCCATCACCTCTAACCTCGACAAACATACCCTGAGCGCCCGCCTCGAAGCCATATTCAAGCCCAAAGAACCTCCAACCACGGTATGGAAAAATTGGCTGATAAACAAATAAAAAGCAACTACCGGCCGCCGAAATTGTCCTGGCGCAAGGATTGGCTAATCAAACTGATTTCCCTGTTCTTCGCCGTCTTTCTCTGGTATTTCGTCGCCGGTGAGGATCGGGTGGACATGAATGTCAAGATCCCGGTGGAAATCGTCAACATGCCCCGCGACCTGATCATCTCCAATCAATTTAAAAATATATTAGAGGTTACGGTGAGCGGGCCGCGCAGCCTGATCCGGGAAATTGCCCGCAGTG
>CAZZJP010000209.1:0-3215 GCA_964654555.1 uncultured Desulfobulbia bacterium | reverse complement strand
TTGGAACCTTTATTACCTCAAGCTCTGTCACCATGACGCGGCGGGCAATCTCCGGCGTCCCGATAGATTGGCAGGTTCTGGTTTCCGGTGGCACCTCGGCACATACATTCACGAACGATCTTGCAAAAACCACCCCCTATACTGCCTTACAACGGGTGAGCTATGCGGATACGGCCGGTTTTGAGGCCGACACAGGGGGTACGGTTCAAACCACCGGGCCGGGTAAGGTGCTGGGCATAAGTACCGGCTACCGCCAATCTTTTCCCGCCGAAATAAGGCAGCTTACCGGCACCCGGCAAGGGGTACTGGCCGCCCAGCAAACCGCGGCAAATCTGCATATCAAAGAGGGAGACATGGTGACAATCAAGAGAATTGGTCTGCCCCCCGCGCGGGTAAAAATCGCGGGTGTTGTTGATCTCCCTGACGCCGACGCACTCTTCCAGGCAGTGGGTGCGGCACCCGGAGCTGCCCCCCAGGCGCCACCTGACAATGTTCTGCTGGTGCCAAACAGCGAGTGGCAGAGAATCTTTGCCCCCCAGGCCGCTGTCCGCCCGGATACGGTGAGCACCCAGTATCATGTAAAGATAAGCCATAACCTGCCGGCTGACCCAAATGAGGCCTATATTAAAGTCAAACGCCTAACCAATAATCTGGAATCTAAAATTCCAGGCAGCATAACAGTAGCGGATAACCTTGCCGCCCGACTGGCGGGGACGCGTGCTGATGCCATGTATGCCCGAGTGCTTTTTCTGTTTCTTGGTCTGCCTGGAGCAATATTAGCAATTCTGCTTACTGTGGCAGTCGCGGCTTCCGGTAACAGGCACCGCCTCCATCACCAGACATTGCTGCGTGTCCGGGGTGCCGCCATGGGGCAAATCCTGAAATTTGAGCTCATGGAATCATTGATTATCGGGATCGCCGGGGTAATCTCAGGAATTATTTTGACCTTAATCGCCAATACTATTGCCCCTGCCGACATAAGCAGCAGGGAGTCCTTTATCTGGATAGCCTGGGCAGGAGCGGCAGGTTTTATACTGGCCCTGGCCAGCACCATGTTCCCGGCCTGGCAGCAGGCCCGCCATTTCACTGTCGCTGCCTCGCGGACTCTATTGAGAGCCGCCGGGAAACCACTATGGCAGAAGATTTACCTGGATTTTATCATCCTGGCGCTTGCCTTTTTTGAATACTGGCGAACAGTTAGTACCGGCTATCAAGTGGTATTGGCCCCCGAAGGCACTGCGCAAATTTCTATTCATTATGAAGCCTTTATCGCTCCACTCTTCCTTTGGATTGGCGGCATTCTGTCAGCCGTCCGTTTTGGAGAAAATGGTCTTCAACATGGCAGACAAATTCTGGCAAGCCTGTTAAGGCCCCTGACCAAAAATATTACCGGGCCCGTTGTGGCCTCACTATTCCGCCAGCGTCTGCTTATCAGCCGAGGAGTTGTAATGGCGGCCCTGGCAATTTCCTTTGCCGTTTCCACCGCCATCTTCAACACAACCTATAATGCTCAGTCACGGGTGGACGCGGAACTGACCAACGGCTCCGATGTTACGGTGAGCGGTTCTACCGCCTATCCCCCCGGCAGCAAAATGGCTGAACTTAAAGCCCTGCCCGAGGTCGCCGCTATTCAACCCATGATGCACAGATTTGCCTATGTGGGCAAGGATCTCCAGGACATATACGGTATTGCACCTGGCCAACTAACTGAAGTGACCCATCTGCCAGATGCCTTTTTTGCCGGGGGAAATGCCAAAGCCACCCTGGCGCTGCTGGCCAAAAATCCCGATGGCGTATTGGTCTCGGAAGAGACCAGAAGAGATTTCCGCCTCCAGCCGGGAGATCAATTAAATCTTCGCCTGCAACTGGCCGCTGATCATCATTATCATATAATTCCCTTTCATTTTCTGGGCGTAGTCCGGGAATTCCCCACCGCGCCCAAGGATTCTTTTTTAATCGCCAATGCTGATTACATAGCCCGGCAAACAGGGATCAAGTCCCGGGAAATAGTCTTGATGCGGGCTAACGGCGACACCGCAAAACTAACGGCCAGGGTCCGCAAAATAGTTTCTTCCCTGCCCGGCGCCAAGGTGATGGATATAAGCTCTACACAACGTCTCATCAGCTCCAGTCTGACCTCCGTTGATCTGCGCGGTCTCACCCGTCTGGAACTGATTTTTGCGGTATTACTGATCATGGGAGCAACGGGTTTGATTATGGCGCTCGGTTTAACTGAACGGCGTCGCAACTTCGCGATTCTTGAGGCCCTGGGTGCCAGCAGCAGGCAGTTGGGAGCCTTTATCTGGAGTGAAAGTTTATTGATTTTGACTGGCGGCGGCATAATCGGCACTATCCTCGGTCTTGGTATCGCCCAGATTCTGGTCAAGGTTTTAACCGGAGTCTTTGATCCGCCGCCGGAACACCTTTACATACCATGGAGCTATATGACGATATTGGCGACAGCCGCTGTTGCCTCGACCATCCTTGCTGTCTGGCTGATAAAGAATATCACCCATCGCCCGGTTATTGAGGAATTACGAAATTTGTAACTATCCAGCGTAATATCTAAAAGTGGCAATAACCACCGGGGTGTAACTGCTCAGCAGTTACAAAAATTTGACCTTGACAGCAATATCATTAGATGCCTCTATTAACTATCTCAGAAAAATCTATACCGGGCCAGGGCTGGACATATAAAGGAATAAAATGCTGTCTTCCATCAAAACAAGAATAATAGTATTCTACATGGCGGTACTTTTTGCGACCCTTCCCGCCCTTGGTGTCTTGCTCTACGCCGCCCTTGACAAAATCGTCTACAACGCCATTGATTCAGGTCTCCTCTCCAAGGCCAAGGCCCTGGCAACCTTGATTTATGAGGATAAAGACGAAACTGAATTCAACTTTTCCGATGATATTATGTGGGAATACAACTCGCCAAAGGCCAGAACATTTTTCCAGATCCGCCGTCTTGATGGAAGCATTATAGAAAAATCAGAGTCTCTGGGGAATGCCGAACTTTTATTTCAGCCTGGAGACGAGGGCACAACCTTTAAGACTATTTCACTGAAGGGCTCCCCGGCCAGGCTGATTAATTTTTACATTCACAATAAAATCGAAAATTCTCCCGCCACAGCGGGTGGATCAAAGAAACAAGGTATGGATCTCTTACTGCAATGCGCTCAGGACATAAACCTCCAGACCGCCATGCTGAGGAA
>CAZZJP010000208.1:0-3220 GCA_964654555.1 uncultured Desulfobulbia bacterium | reverse complement strand
TGTTGGACTGGGATTTGCAGTTTCTGCCTTAAATACACCGTAACTATTCAGCAGTACTCCGAGATGGGGTGCTGCTGAATAGTTACCAATACCCCAGAGTCAAAATTGTCATATTCAGGGAGTAACATAATGAGAAGTGGGAAATTAGGCGTTTCCGCCTTAATAATCTTAATGATATTATTGGGGCAAGCCGGACTCTCAAATGCCGGCAGCCTCCAACACACGAATAAAACAAATAAAACAAAAAAGTGGCTTGAGCTATTACGCATAGATAAAGGCGTTGAACGGGAAATTGATAAAAATAGGGAGCGGGTTTTGGCTAGTCTTCCGGCTGATCTTAAAAAGGAATTTCAAAAATATTCAGCAATTATTTTTGACAAACAAAAGATCATGAGTGAACTTTTTGTGCCTTTTTTTTCAAAGCAGGTAACAGAGGCTGATCTGAGCAAGTGGATCAGCTTTTATTCTTCAGATGTCGGTAAATCGATAATTGCTAAACAGAAAGATATAAAGGAAAGGCAGAATAAAATCATAAAAAATTTGATGGAGTCTATTAAAAAGGGCACTGCCGTAAAATTGCCCTCTGTAAATTTAAATGATCCCAAATACGCCAAAAGCCTCAGGCTTTTTAAAGCGCTTGACTATAAGAAAATTTACGGACAAATGTTACGGGTGATATCTCGAGTTCTTCCGCCTTTTATACTGGCAAGATTCAAAAAGGTGTTCACCGAACATTATTATCTAAGCAGCATGGCCATTTCGACTAAAGAGGTTTATACGAATAAGGAATTGGATGCAGCAATAGACTTTTTTAGTTCAACGGCGTATAAGAATTTTATTAAAAAATTACCGGAAATAATAAAAAATCAACAGATTCAATATAGACAATATATACAATCACGCATAGAAAGGCTGCAAAAGGCGGATAAATTACCGCAAAATCTCGCAAGCTACCTTCTGCGGAAGAAGGGCTGAAATATACTATTGGTGTAACTTTAGCCAAACCAGATAAGTTTTCCTGAAGTTACAATTAATTTTTATCTGTGGCGCGGCCAACCAGGTTCGCTGCCCATGAGAGGAAATATAATGCTGCGCCAAATGTTAAAGTGCAAAATCCATCGGGCCACTGTTACCGAGGCCAATTTGAATTACGAGGGCAGTCTGACGGTGGACAGCGCCTTGATGGACAGGGCGGGCCTGCTGCCCTTTGAAAAGATTAATATCTATAATATTAATAACGGTGAACGTTTTAATACCTACGTTATTCCCGGCCCGCCAGATTCCGGAGTTATCTGCCTGAATGGCGCCGCGGCCCGCAAGGGTGTGGTGGGTGACCTGATTATCGTGGTCACCTTCGCTCTCCTGGATGAGATTGAGGTACAGGGTTATGAACCGCGAATCGTGGTGTTGAACCCGGATAATTCGGTACAGACCGTTTAAGGGCTGTTCGCGGTTACCGCCTTATGCCGGATAATCATGAACAATTTATGCTTGCCGCCCTTAAGGAGGCGGAAGCGGCGCTCGCTAAGGGTGAATTTCCGGTGGGTTGCGTCATCGTCTCTGCTGGTGAGATTGTCGCCAGGGGCGGCCGGCAACATAGCAGGCAGAGCAGCGAATGGCTGGTCAGCGAGCTGGAGCATGCCGAAATTAACGCTCTGCGCGCCCTTCGGCGGCAGCAGCCATTATTGTCCATGGAGGGGGTCACCATTTATTCCACCATGGAACCCTGTCTTATGTGTTATTCCACACTGCTGGTTAACGGCGTCCGCCGTTTTGTTTATGCCTACGAAGATATTATGGGTGGTGGCACCAATTTACCCCTGGAGCGTTTATCTATCCTATATAAAAATATGCGGACGACGATTACTCCCGGAGTTTTGCGCTCTGAAAGTCTGGCCCTGTTTAAGAATTTTTTTGGCGGCCCGCAGGCCTATCTGCGCGGCACCATGCTGGCCCAATATACCTTAGATACCTGGTAAGTCCACCAGCACCTCATCTCCGTCTGTTTCAGCCCTCTCACGTACAGGAAGTACAGACTCGAGGGCAGAAAAACAAGGTAAGCGAACGTCGTGAGACTCCGATCTAAGGCACTGATGAACTATTACTATGCCTGAACAAAATGACTTCTCCAATAGTTAGAACTCTGGCCTTTCAGCCCAATGAACGAAATATTTTTTTTCATATTCTTACGGCCTGTAATCTGTCCTGCCGTCATTGTTATATAAATCCCGCCCAGCATGGCAGCGCTACCCTGACGAAAGAGAGCATTGCCGACTGGCTGGCGCTTTTTGCCGATCAGGATAAGGACTCCAATGTAATTTTTCTGGGCGGAGAACCTACCCTTCATCCCGGTCTGCCCTTTGCCGTCAAAACTGCCCGGCGGCTGGGCTATCGCACTATAACCGTTGATACCAACGGCTATCTCCATCATGATCTGCTCAATAAAATAGGGCCGGAGGAGGCGGTGTTGAGCTTCAGTCTGGACGGCCCGGAGGCTGAGGTTAACGATTCCCTGCGCGGCAGCGGGGTCTTTGAGGTCTGCACCGCCAATATCAGGCGGGCGGTGGCCCTGGGGTTTGAAACCAGTCTTATCTATACGGTAAGTTCTCTGAATATAGCCGCCCTGCGGCGCATGCCGGCTTTAGTTAAATCCCTTGGAATCCGTAATTTTTTTATTCAGATCATCGGGCTGCGGGGTAATTCAGCCGGTGAGGATTCTTCCGGTCTCCAGCTCAGCCCGGAGGAGTGGTTGACTCAGGTGCCGCCGGTGGCGGAGGAGGCGGCTGCTCTTGGTCTGCATGTCATCTATCCCAAAGTTTTTTTAGATGACAGTGAACCATTTGTCTGTGCCGGGGAGGCGGCGGAGAACTTCTTTATCTTTCCCAACGGCCGGGTGTACCGCTGTCCACTTTGTGAAGACTTTCCGGTTCATTCCTTTGAGATAACGGCGGACAGGCGTCTGCGCCCGAACCCCGGACTGCGTGAGGAACAATTTTTCAGTCTGCGTATTCCAGAGGGCTGCGTGATGAATAAGATGCTGCAGCCCTCTAATCTCAGCTATGACAGTGACGGTCGGCCAAGGTACCGTATTTCCTGCTGTCTGCTTAAGCAGGAGATAATGAGTTCAATGGTATAAAAACTCTTGACATTTTCCTGTTTACGAGCCATATTGTTAAACTTTATTGTGGCAAGCGGGCCTATAGCTCAGTTGGCTAGAGCC
>CAZZJP010000207.1:0-3243 GCA_964654555.1 uncultured Desulfobulbia bacterium | reverse complement strand
TCATAATTTTCTGCGAATTACTGGTTCTTGTCTTTTCATTTAGCAATGTATTTTGTAACTATTTAGCTAAGGCGGATAACCTGCCCTAAACTATGAACTGTAACTGTTTAGCAGTACTCCAGGTTCGTTCATTTAGGACTTCGAAGCATACTTTGGTATTCGAGAAGACCTAAATGGGCGAAGATGGGGGGCTGCTGAATAGTTACTGTATTTTTTAAGATCACTCGTTTCTACCTCGCGTCCAGGATTTCGTTTCCTACAGCCGCTTAGTCAAATGTGCCAAGGAATCAAACGGCAAAAAGCAGGATACCGCAGAAGAAAATCCCAAGGGCCGCATCTTAAATATTAAGTATTGGCTGGCACTCTGGTAATCCAATAACCCACGGATAACCTATCATTTCCTCAAGTCTCAGTGCCATCAACTACTATGACCAAGTATCTAAATGGCAGCAGCAAAAATTTATTGGTGCCGCCATTTTTTTATGGTAAAACCTCCTAAAAACAAATAGTTCTTGTAATCCCATAGCGTTAAAATCAACATTGGCTCCCCTTTTAAAAGATAAAAATTAAAGAGGCGAAAGGTGAAAAACAGACAGACTGGGTTATTATCAAAAATTGAATTGTTTTTTTTACTCGTGACCGCCATATTATGCCTCTCACCGCGGGCCGGAGGGGCTCGTGAGTACAACGGCCAGCCCCTAATCCGATTTTCCAGCCCCTGGTTTACCGGTTCCGCTGACTGCGCCATATGTCATGACCTGTTAGTGGACGAGAAGGGCAGCAATGTTTCCATTAAATCGCATTGGCGCAGTACCATGATGGCCAATGCCGCCAACGACCCGCTCTGGATAACCAAGGTAATCTCCGAGATCCGCCGTAATCCGGCCCTCAAAAAACTTATTGAGAAGAAATGCGCCGCCTGCCATATGCCCATGGCCGAGTTAGAGGCCGAAAGAACCGACAAGCCTATAGCCATAAAACCTGGCTTTGCCGACCCAGATAACAAACTGCATAAGGCGGCCATGGACGGGGTCTCCTGCAGTCTTTGTCACCAGATCAAGGCCGACAATTTAGGACGGCCAGCGAGTTTCAGCGGCCAATACGTCATTGACAGGAAGAGGGCCAAGCCCGAACGTAAAATTTACGGCCCCCACCAGGATCCGTCCCAGCAAATAATGCGTTCCAGCGTTGGTTATACCGTTGTGCAGGGTAAGCAGATGACGGATTCCGGCCTTTGCGCCACCTGCCACACCCTCTATACCCCCTTTGTGGATACCAGGGGCAAAGTGGCTGGAACTTTTCCGGAACAGACACCTTACCTTGAGTGGCAGGCCAGTGTCTTCAGCCGGCAGGGTGATAAAGCCACATGCCAGGGCTGCCACATGCCCATGGCCCATGGCCGGGTACAGGTAGCAGCCCCATCTGGAGCCCCGGCCAGAGAAAACTTTGCTCAGCATCATTTTGTGGGCGGCAATATTACTATGCTCCGCCTTATGCGCCAAAACATCCCGGCTCTTAAACTCACCGCCTCCAGCGCCGATTTCAGCGCCACTATCAAACGGACAATCAAACAACTCCAGGATAAAACCGCCCGGATTAAAATCATTAAAGTCAGGCGCGAAGGAACCAGATTAACCGCCAAAGTCGAGGTCAAGAACATGGCCGGCCATAAATTCCCCACCGGCATTCCCGGCCGCCGGGCCTGGATTCATTTCTCTGTGCGTGACAAGGCCGGTAATATACTCTTTGAATCCGGCCGGCCACTCAAAGGGGACTTGATCGCCGGCAATGTTAACGATGTGAATATAAATACCTACGAGCCGCACTACGAGGTAATAACCAGTCCAAAGCAGGTACAAATATACGAAGCCATCATGGCCAACACTGATGGCAAGGTAACCTATACCCTGTTACGGGCCGCGAGTTTTTTAAAGGATAACCGTCTGTTGCCGCAGGGGTTTAATAAGGAAAAGGCGGCGGCTGATATCAAGGTCTATGGCCGGGCGGCGGCTGATAAAAATTTCACCGGCCAGGGTGATATAATCACCTATAAGGTGAAGCTCGACAAATCATCCTCAGGCCTTATCCAGGCGGAATTACTCTATAGTCCGGTTTCACCGGCCTTTGTCATGGATTTGGAAAAAGACGCAGCTGATCCCCAGGTGAAAAAATTTATTAAACGCTGGCAGAAGACTGACCGTTCACCTGTACAGGTGGCGGTAGCGAAACGTAAAATGCTTTAATCAAATCTGGATTGGGCGGCGTATGGCAATACGCCGCTGCGACCGAACCAGTTAGTCATTCTTCGGGAATTTCGCCTTCTTTGTCAGCTTTATTTGGGGGCGATCAGGCGCTGGGCCAATTCACTTACTGCCATAGCGTAACGGTTGGAATTATTCCACTTGGTAATGGCTTGAAAATTGGGATAGCCGGCCACATAACGCATGCCGTTGTCCGGTAGTTCAAGGCCGACAATGGTCAGCAGGCCGTTATGGGGTGAAGGCGGAATATCCACCTGCTGGAGTTTTCGTACCTGCTGCCAGGAGACCAGGCCCTTACGGCCCTTTTTATAAGCCGCGGTGAGAACCGGTGCCTTTAATTCAGGCCCTATATCGGCGTAGACCGGGGCCTTGAAAGTCCATTTAAAATGGTGCAGATAATTGGCGATACTGGCCAAAACATCGGGTACTGAATTCCAGACATCACGACGGCCATCATGATCAAAATCGACGGCGTATTCCCGGAAGCTTGAGGGGATGAACTGGGTCTGACCAAAGGCCGCTCCGTAGGAACCGTTGATAGACAGAGGATTCACCTTGTTTTCCCGGCAGAGCAGGAGATAACTTATCAACTGCTTACGATAGAAGGCCCGGCGGCGGGGGTAGGCATCAAACATGGTATTTAAGGTCTGAAAAATCTTGAACCTGCCCTGATGACGACCATACCGGGATTCCATTCCCCAAACGGCCACCACAATCTGCCGGTCAACCCCGATTTTCTTCTCTATCCGCTCCAGCAGTGCCCGATGCAAAATTAACATCCGGCGCCCTTCATCAATCATCCGCTGATTAACAAAAATTGGGTAATATTTGTAATAGGGCAGGGCCTCATACTGCTTATCCATTAACTCCAACACCCGACGGCTGATCGTGACCCCGTAAAAGAGACGCAGTAATTGGGTATGAGTAAAATTATATTTAGTAACCAACTCCTCAAAAAGAGCCGTATAACGGGGACTGGCCA
>CAZZJP010000206.1:0-3269 GCA_964654555.1 uncultured Desulfobulbia bacterium | reverse complement strand
CCGACAAGAGAGGCGAGCAGGCCAAGAATGACCATAACAATCAATAATTCAATTAAGGAAAAACCACTTTGGCGGCCGCCAGCCGATTCCCGCAGAGCCTGGAGACGGATTCTTGATCTCATGCTGCACCTCTTGATAATTTTTACGTCTATAACTGTTTGGATTGCAAGCAACATTGGTAAATTATAGTTACACCCCGATGGCTGGTACTTTTAGTACATCAGACTGAATACAAAATACATTATTTTATCGGTAAAACAAAGCACTTAAACTCTCAATCAATCATTTTATCGAAGACCTCGATAAGCTCTATATTTACTTACCGCCCGATTATGCTCTTTGAGGGTGGTGGAAAAAAAATGGCGGCCGTTGTGACGGGAGACAAAATAATAATAATGGCCCGGAGTGGGGCGCATAACCGCCCGCAGGGCGGCAGAACCGGGATTACAGATGGGGCCTTGAGGCAGGGCGGGCAGGATATAGGTGTTATAGGGGGTTGGGGTTCTCAGATCAAGCTTAGTGAGGGGGGAATGAAATTTTTTAAGGCCATAGATAACCGTAGGATCAGTCTGCAGGCGCATTCGTTTTCGTAAACGATTTATAAAGACCTGGGCGATTATCGGCCGCTCTTCCGGCGCGGCGGTCTCTTTCTCAACAATAGAGGCCAGGATGAGGGCCTCACGAGCCTTGAGGTGAAGATAGCCCCCGGCGGCCAAAAAATCCGCCGGACTTGCCGCCTTTAACAGATCACAGTCTATAATTACCTTATCATTCGGGCTTTGCTGACGGCACTCCTCGCTAAATTTAATTACCATCCTCTTTACCATACGGCCAATCACCGAGCGGGCCGTCATCCCCCGTTTAAAGGAGTAGGTATCCGGAAAGAGATAGCCCTCAAGACTGGTCTCACGCAAGCCTAGGGAGTGAATAAAATCAGGATCATGGAATAGAGCCAGGGCCTGCCGCTCATTAGTCAGGCCGCTATCGGCAATTATCCTGGCGGCCTGGAAAATATTGGCTCCCTCGGGAATGGTCAAAAAATGGCGCAGAGTCTTGCCCTGGCGCAAACAACGCAATAACTCCAACGGTGAAATCCGGCCCGGCAAGCGGTATTCGCCAGCCCGCAGGCGGCCGACAGCCCCGGTTAAACTAGCCAAAACAAGAAAGCGGCGATCAGGTTCTATTAAACCGGCGGTACTCAAAATATGCTGAATCTGTTTAAATGAGGCGCCAGGAGGGATATAGATAGTAACCGGAGCATCAGAGACTCCGGTAGTCAGGGGAGTTTTAGAATAATGCCAGAGGTTGAGGCTTAAAAGGGCGGCAAGCAAAAACAGCAGGACGGCAACAATAATCCACCGCCCCCATTTCTCCGGCATCTTCGGAATATCCGGTAATAACTGGTTATTTTTTAAAGGCAATATTTAAAATACGACTCATATTCCTGACTGGGATAAACTCCATCTTCTCTCGAATATCCTTGGGGATTTCTACTAGATCTTTTTTATTTTCATCCGGAATGATGACGGTCTTGATTCCGGCCCGCAGGGCGGCCAGAGCCTTTTCTTTGAGGCCGCCAATGGGCAAGACTCGGCCCCGCAGGGTAATCTCGCCGGTCATGGCGATATCTGAACGTACCTGACGACCGGAAATGGCGGAATAAAGGGCGGTGGCCATGGTTACCCCGGCCGACGGCCCATCCTTGGGGATAGCCCCGGCCGGAACATGAATATGAATATCAATATCCTCAAAATAATTATCCGGTAATTTCAGTTTACCGACATGGGCCCGGCAAAAGCTCAAAGCCGCCTGGGCCGATTCCTTCATAACATCGCCCAACTGCCCAGTGAGGGTAAGACCGCCCTTGCCCTTGAGAACCGAGACCTCGATATAGAGGAGAACCCCGCCGGTTTCAGTCCAGGCCAGGCCGGTGGCCAGGCCCGGCTGGTCAATTTTGTCCTGCTCCGCCTCGGGCAGAAACTTTTGTGGCCCAAGATATTTACTCAGAGTCCGTTTAGAGATCTTATAGGGGCCACGGCCGCCCTCGGCTATCTTACGAGCTACCTTGCGGCAGACCTTGCCAATCTCACGCTCTAGATTCCGGAGACCAGCCTCCATGGTGTAGCCGCTGATAATCAATCCCAAAACCTGATCGTCAATGATAATATGCTTCTTTTTGAGGCCGTTATCCTTTAATTGACGAGGCACAAGATAGCGCTTGGCGATAATCAGCTTTTCCTCCTGGGTATAACCGGAGAGCCGAATAATCTCCATGCGGTCGTAGAGGGGGGCGGGGATGGTATCGGCCATATTGGCGGTGACAATGAACATGACCTTGGAGAGATCAAAGGGCAGATTCAAGTAATGATCGGAAAAGGAAAAATTCTGCTCCGGATCCAGCACCTCAAGGAGGGCGGAGGAGGGATCACCTCGATAATCCTGCCCCACCTTGTCTATTTCATCCATCATAAATACCGGATTATTGGAGCCTGCGGTCTTCAGTCCCTGAATAATGCGGCCGGGCATGGCACCGATATAGGTACGGCGATGACCGCGAATCTCGGCCTCATCATGCATACCGCCGAGGGAGAGCCGATAAAATTTACGGCCCATGGCCCGGGCAATGGAGCGGCCGAGAGAGGTTTTGCCCACCCCTGGCGGCCCCACAAAACACAGGATTGGCCCTTTGGTACTCTTATTCAGTTTACGGACGGCGAGATATTCCAAAATCCGTTCCTTGACCTTATCAAGACCATAATGATCGCTGTCCAACACCTTACGTGCCTCTTTCAGGTCAAGTTTATCCTTGGTGCTGCACTGCCAGGGAACATCAATAATCCAGTCAAGATAGGTACGGACAATGGTGGCCTCAGATGCATCCGGATGCATCATCTCAAAGCGTTTTAACTGCTTCAAGGCCTCCTTTTTGATCTCTTTGGGCATCCGCGTCTTGGTGATTTTTTTACGCAGCTCATCGAGTTCTTCCGAGCGGTCGTCAACGTCACCCAACTCCTTCTTCAGTGCGTGCATCTGCTCCCGGAGATAATACTCCCGCTGGCTCTTGCTCATCTCGTCCTTGGCCTGGGACTCAATCTTGTCCTGCATGATGGAGACCGCCAGTTCCTTACGCAGGAAATCCGCTACTTTGCGTAAACGCTCGACTGGATCAGTGGTCTCCAAGACCTCCTGAGATTCATTGGTTCTCAGGCGCAGATTGGAGATAACCAGATCAGCAAGACGGCCGGGCTCCTCAATATTATTCAAAATCA
>CAZZJP010000205.1:0-3283 GCA_964654555.1 uncultured Desulfobulbia bacterium | reverse complement strand
CTGAAAGGCAGTCCTGCCTGAAATACCAGGCGTTCATTCGCAATATGATGCGATAGAAACAGTTCCTGATAACGTTTAATGATGGTTAGGTCCACAAATTGGCGGCTTACCATTAGTAAACGTGCTTCCGGCAGCCGGTTCAGGATTTGAGACCAAAGGGCCACCACTGCCGGGGTAATTTTGGGAAGATTATTAAAGGAGGCGAAGGTTGGCCCCTTATTCTTCATAATCGGCGGCGGGGCCAGAGGCGGGGCCTCGACGGGTGGGCTGTAGCAGAAAAAGGTATGGGGCAGATGATAGAGGCATTCACTATAAAATTTACCCGCCTCCGGCGGATCGCAGATGGTATCAGTAAGGCGGTAATCAATCATGGGCAGCCCGCTGGTGGCCACATAGCCCAGCCATGAAGCCTGTACCGGGGCCGGCCGCCGGGCCATGACCAACAACCGGTTTCCGCTGGAATGACCGGTTAATTCAATGAGGAGATTGAGGCGGTCACGGCGGATAAGAGAGGCGGCCTGCTCATCGGGCAAATTATAAATATCATGCCAATGCCGGGCTGCTTTATGCAGCTTTGCCGTCTGTTCGTCTGGCGGTTTATTGAGGCTGGAATAGCAAAAGGTTTCTATTTTGTCAGGGCTCAGGATTTTAAGGAGGGGTAAAATAAACTGCCCCACCGGGTGTTTATAAAAATCAGGGGATATAAAACCAAGACGCAGAGGGCTACCAACAGTGGGCGGGGCGGCCGGCAGTGGCCGGGGCGGTAACGGCAGAGAGCAATTATTCCACCATCCCAGGGCCAGCTCAAATTTTTTCTGCGGTGGTATCTCCGGGTCATAGTTAAGGGAAAACAGCAGATCGCTGTAATCTGCCGCTGATAATTTTTGGGCGGTCAGCAGATGTTTGAAACAGCGCCAGGAATCTGAAAGCTGACCATGCTCACGATATGTCCAGGCCAGATTTACCCAGGTTTCATTAATCTCCGGAGTCTTGACCGTGGCCTGTTCATATAAGCTCAGAGCTTCATGTAAACGGCCCATGTTGAGCAGAATATTGGCCATATTATTATACAGAATACCATCATCAGGCTTCTGTTCAATGACCCCCTTAAAAACCGCCAGCGCCTCTTCGTGATGTCCCATGCTGATAAGAATATCAGCTTTAAGAACATGGGCTGAGGTGGAAGCAGGGGATAGAGCAAGCAGCCGCTCACATAAATCAAGGGCCTCTACTAATTGATTATTACGGCGTAGAACATCAATGAGTCCGCTTAAGGCTTCAATATTTCGTGGACGTAAGGCAATAAGCCGACGGTAATATTCAGCCGACTGCTGATAATCTCCCAAATCGGCAAAGATAGCAGCCAGATTGTGGAGGGCCTCATGATGCTGGGGAGCTTGGCGCGTTACCTTTTTTAGAATTAGAGAGGCGGGGGCTAATTCCCCCAGGGTGCGGAGAGCTGCGGCCATATTGACTTGATAGTCATGGCGCTCAGGGTATAATTTTACCGCCTGCCGTAAATATTTCAGGGCCTGAGCAGGATTTCCCTGCTGAAGAGCCAGCGCCCCGCTTAGGTTTAAGGCATCACCATTCTTGGGTTCCTGTTTTAAAACCTGTTTATAAAAACCGGCGGCCGAATTTAGATCTCCAGCCTGGTGCAAGGCCAGGGCCTGAGACAGGAGGTCAAAGGCGCGCGGTTGAGGTTTAAATAACGATTTACGGGCGCGTTTTATTTTTTTGGCCATTGGCCTTTTCCCGCTGAATATCAATATCTATTTGGTTCAACTGCAAATCATGAGGGTTGACATGACAGGTGAGACAGGACTTAAAATGCTTCAAAAGCCCCGGATCATGAGGCGGAGGATTATGGCATTTGGAACATTTCGGTATGGTCTTATGCACCCGGCTGTGACATGTGACGCAGGTTAGGCGGCGATGTTTGGCATGACTCGCGGCAAGAAGCCGATATTCTTTCTTATGGCAGGCCCCGCAATACTCCGAGGGAACGTTGTCTCCATAGGTTACATGCAGCGGCATATGAGCCTTGTGACAGCCACGGCAGTCAGCCATGGTCATGTAAGGCAGATGGCCGGCGTGACAGGCAAAGCAGGTGGGTTTATAGCCGTGCCGGGGGTGGCAGGAGGTGCAATAGAAGGTCGAATGCATACTGGGATATTTTTTTAACTGTTTAATCTGCGTCTTGTGGCAGGTGAGACAAGGTTTTGTGGCATGTTCAGGCAGGGTAATCCGCAATGGGGTGTGGGGATTGGTGTGGCAGCTTAGGCAGTTTTTAAGGCCAAAATGCTCTTGCGCCCCCTTTTTATGACAACGGCTGCAATGGGGAATTATCCCCCACTTAAGCGGTGGATGTCCCACATGACAGTTTAAACAGGTAACCTTATGGAGATGAGCCCGGCCATCGCGTTTATTGGCGGCCACGATGGCGGCATGGCATTTTGGGCAGTCGGCAAGGGTGAGACCCGGGGTAATTTTACCACTACCCCGGGCACAATGGGGAAAGGCGGCAATAATAAATATGAGGCCAAGCAGCAATCGCCACGAATTACGGTTAAATAATAAATTGTCAGGAGGCATAAATTGTTTTAAAGTTATTTTTTTCGTAACTATTCAAGTGAGGGGTGAGCCAACCGGCCTTACCCCCCCCTATTTTATGCGTTGCTTGTTTTTTGTCAATCATTAATCATTAAGGCCATGTTCTCAGCAAAAGCGTTAAAAATGCCAGCCATGATAATCACCTGTAGTCTGCCCCTGATGTTTTATGGTTGCAGTCATAGTGTGCAAATCAGGCCTGAACTGCCGCCTGTAACCAATATGGCCGGTCATTGTGTCAAGGCTGACTGCCAGAATGGCAGGGGCGTATTTGCCCTTAATAATGGCGGTCGTTATAATGGCGTGTTTATTAACGGCCGTTTCAATGGCACAGGGGTCTTGACCCTGACCGATGGCAGTCATTTCCAGGGAAATTTTGTCGATAATCACTATAATGGCGGCGGCCGGGTACTGGTAAAGGGTGAAGGCGGCGGCAAATGTGAAATCAATTCCAATTGTCTTGATGGTAGAATTGGGGTGTTAACCATGGATGATGGCCGACGGCTGACTGGCACATTCCGCAACGGACGATTAAATGGCTCCGGCGTCCTGAAAACAGCGGCTGGCGACGAGTTAAGGGGTACATTTCTCAACAATAAGTTGTCCGGTCGGGGAACCATTATGCAGGCAGACGGGACAAGCTACCGGGGAACCTTTAAAGACGGCCTCTTTA
>CAZZJP010000204.1:0-3309 GCA_964654555.1 uncultured Desulfobulbia bacterium | reverse complement strand
ATCTGCCCATCAAGGCCGTCACCAAGGGCAAGCCGCTTAGAGAGTATGAATTAAAAAGAATTATTCTGACCCCGGATCACATTAATATATCCGGCCCGCAAAATATCATCGACAAACATAAGAATCTCCCGACCAAACCCATTAACATTAATGGTCTTAACGAGGAGGTCACCAGGCAGATATACCTGAACATCCCGCCAGAGGTGGTTAATCTCATTGGCTCGCCCAGCATTACGGCCCATATTATAATTAAAGAGAAGATGGTGGAAAGAAATATCAACAAATTAACCATCACCATCATCGGCCTGACCAAGGGCAAAAAAGCGGTGCTGAAACCCAGGGTGGTACAGCTCAAGGCCCGCATTCCCATGCTGGTGGACAAGAGTACCCTGAAAGCGCGGCAGTTATTCACGGCCCGGGTAGATGTAAGTAAAATATCAGACAGCCAGCATAGCGCGGCGGTTAAAATTACCACCACTCAACCGGGAATTATCGTTGAGGATGTTATCCCGTCCTCCGTTAATGTTACCATCAAATAAAGACTTTTTTTATTTCACCACGGAAAACACGGAAAAACGCATTTAGAGGAAAGCATGCTTGACTGCGGATACGGACGGACACAGCCCAAAGGGAATGTTAACGACCCGGAAGCCAAAAGACCCGCCTTGGGGAGAAGGCGGGTCTTTTAGCTTGGAAAGAAGATTAAGAGTTCGTTCTTGACTAATACTTAAAGCAATCTCCATGCCAAACGATGATTTATCTTTGAACTTATTTCTTTATTCAACAATAACAGCACGTTAACCATATCACCCCCGCTTAGTTACCCACTTCGAGTAATTCCACCGGGGCGCCAGAGATGACTTTAATTGGCTGTCAGGTATTATTCAATTAAAATCAACAGGTTACCGGTACAAAAAATAATACCGGCCTTTTTAGAAACGCCAGCCGCCCCCATTCATAGCCGAATCACTGGCAGTATCTTTTTTTAAACCCGGTCAGACAAAGGGCCAATGGGTACAATTTTTTGTACGCGGTAATAATTTCCCAGCAGGCGGCCGGACTGAGCACTCTGTTCAGCCCAGATCAGGGAAAGCTCGATCAATCTCCTTATTCCATTCCGCCACTCTCTCTTCCTGATCCAGCAGCAGAGACTCAACATCGCCGCTAATGGTTATATTTTCAATGGTGTCGCCCTGGACAATACTATTTACCACCGCCATATCATCCTCATTCAGCACCTCACCAAAGACGGTATGATGATCGTCGAGCCAGGGAGTGGCAACATGGGTAATGAAGAACTGACTGCCATTGGTGCCGGGCCCGGCATTAGCCATGGAGAGAATCCCCCCTTTGGCATGACGCAGAGAGGCATCAAATTCATCCTCAAAATTATAGCCTGGGCCGCCGGTACCAGTACCGTGCGGGCAGCCGCCCTGCACCATAAAATCGGCAATTACCCGGTGAAATGCCAGACCATCATAATAATTACGCTGAATCAGGTTAATAAAATTGGCTGCCGTCAAAGGCGTTTTGCCAGCAAAGATATGTATATTTATATCTCCCTTATTGGTCTTGATGGTTACCTGTAAATCATTTTCTTCCGCCATTTTTTCTCCTGATGTTTTTTTATTTTTTAATAAAATGCTATAGTAGGTTGGCGTTGAGCGTAGCGAAACCCAACAATATCGGTACATTTGGTTTCGCTACGCTCAACACCAACCTACAGGGAGTGATTTAACTAATACAAATATGAGACATCGCTGTGAAAAACGATGCAACTTCTTGGAGTATACAGTAAGGGTATGAGTTATTCCTTAGTTAGTCCGCATCTGCCAGACCCCGCAGGGGCAGGTGTCAGCACAGAAACCACAGGCAATACACTTGGCGGCATCCGAAATATATTCATAACTATCGGCCTCAGGCAGTTCATGGCGGCTAATAGCGCCGGTGGGGCATATGGTCTCGCAGAGATGACAATCCCGGCATGAACCACAGCTCAGACAGCGCTCGGCCTCACCCTCCTGGTCAGTACCGCAGGATGTCTCCGGGGCATAATGCTCCATGGTGAGATTGCTGATGGCAACCACCTCCCTGGAAAATGGCTGCCATTCCCGGCCCTCCAGCTCAGCAACAATGGCCTCGGCAGCCGTTTTACCGGCCCCCAGGGCGCTGGTAGCCAGCCCCGGCCGTTCCACATCACCCACGGCAAAGACCTTGGGGTCAGAGGTTCGGCCCGCCTTATCGCACTTCACCCAGCTGGCGCCGCCAACCTTAAGACACTCGATACTATCCGGCAGAAAGCCAAGACGCGGTACATCGCCGATGGAGATAATAACCGTCTGGGCCGGAATCAAATTGCCTTCCTTATCAATCAGGCCCTTCTCGGTAACCTCGCTGGTCATCACCGGCCATTTGAATGTAGCACCCAGGGCCTCAGCCGCCTCCTTTTCCTTGCCAAAGGCCAGGGGCTGCTGAATATCCACCAGAATCACCTGCTCCGCCCCGAGCCGATAGGCCTCACAGGCCACATCACAACCGACATTACCGGCTCCGATAATGACGACCTGACGGCCCGGCTTAACAGGGTTGGCGCTCTTACCGGCCTTCAGAAAATCCAGGGCTGGAATCACCCGCTCATGACCGGGGAAGGGAATGCGGCGCGGCTCGTGGGTACCCACCGCCACCACCACATAATCATATTCCTCATACAGGGCGGCAAACTTTGCCTTATCCATATCCGTGCCAAAATGCACCTTGACATTCTTCATGCGCAGGAAACGGTCGATTTCTTTTTGCCAGGTGGCCATGGGCAGCCGTTCCCAGGGGATAACCTGAGCCAGCTTACCGCCTAATTGTTCATCCTTCTCAAATATATGGGCCTCCACTCCGGCTCTGGCCAACTGGTAGGCGGCGTTGATTCCAGCCGGGCCGCCGCCGATAACGGCCACCCGCTTACCGCTGGCCGGTTTCTCTGCCGGGGCTGGAGCACCAAGCAAAGCCCGGCCGAGAAGGGCCACATCAATGGGTTTATCTACCGTCTGCCGGGAACAGTTTTCCATGCAGAGATTGGGGCAGATGGCCCCGCAGACCGAAGCCGGAAAGGGGGTATACTCCATGATTAATTTATAGGCCTCTTCCCCCTTGCCCTCCCGCAGGAGACGCAGACGGTCAATGGTGGGGATATGAACCGGGCAGTAATAAGCGCAGGGTGCCGCCGATTCCTTATTGGCCCAATAGGGTATCCGCCGCCGCAACTCCCCGGTCTCAATAAGACCAATGGGTGAGCGGTCAAGACCTGGGGCCAGATCA
>CAZZJP010000203.1:0-3343 GCA_964654555.1 uncultured Desulfobulbia bacterium | reverse complement strand
CTTTAGAGCCGTCGGCCCTGGTGACCTTGACCTTGGAGATGTGATGACGTTTTTTATCGGCCAGGTATTGAATCTTGACACCATTACTGACGTGCCAGTGAATACCCACGTATTTACCAGTTATCCTGTTCATGCCGCCAATGTGAAGGGCGATATTATTAATGATGGGAGTCTTTTGATCGTCATCCGTAAAGTGAATAAAGGTCTTGACCCGTTTGCCGCTGAATTTTTCCGGCCAATGACACTGTTCGCAGGTGTCACGCGCTGGCCGTAAATTCTGAACTGGATCTGGAATCGGCCGGTCGTAGCTGTTGGTGAGTACGCCCCAAACCTGGCGCAGACCGGAGATTTTGGCTTTTACAAACCAGCTTACCCCTGGGCCAATGTGACACTCAACACAGGCTACCTTGGCGTGGGGAGAACGTTTGTAGGCTGAATATTCAGGAGCCATAACCGTGTGACACACCGTGCCGCAGAAGATCGGGGAGTCGGAGAACTCATAGCCTTCAAAGCCGATAACGGTGAGCAGGGTGAAAAATAAGACGGTGAGTATGATTAACCAGATTAACAGCTTGCGGTGCTTGTGGTCACTCAGGTTAATCTGTAGATGCTCTCTCGCAATACCGTATTTAAACCATTGGCGGCGGCGAAGATAGGCGGCAAGGGGAATAAGTATTAATCCCGTTATCATACCGCCAGGAAGTATCATGAAGGCAAATATCGAAATATATACATTATTGGTCAACCCGAATATCTCAACAATAAGACCTAAGACCATTAAGGTTGCAGAGACGGTGGTCAGCATAACGCCGATCAGACCAAGTGGTGAGCGCCACATGCCTCTTATTATATGTGCCCAGGGGCCCCGCTCGCTTGTTTCTTCTTTAGACATCATTACTCCTCTGATTTTTCACATTTCGTCGAAATGCTTAATTACCAAAAACTTAATACCCAGATACCTTTTCACAACGCAAAAACGATGGAAGGTATAAAACATTTTTCCTTAAAGTACAATCCGCAAAAAAAAAAAAATGTAAAATTTTAGGTAAGTATCCGACAATACAGTTATTTTTTTTGGTTATTTTTTTATTAAATACTTTTTTTTTGTAGTTGACGGCACTTAACTATTCAAGTAGGTCTGTAAACTACCACCAACCCGCAATTCAGCTCAATAAGTTACGATGATATTACCTAAAAAGATATGCGCAGTATTATGAGGCAGAAAAAAGATGGCGGTCGGCCGGATTGCTCCGCTGAATTAACAGTGGAGTATAAGGGCTTGATAATTGATCAGCTTTGGAAGAGGGGCAAGGTCTCTTTCTTAACTAATTACGGCGAGAGATTTCAGGTCGTATTTTCCAGGCCGCATGGGTTTATTGATCTTATTATTGTCAATAAAAGAGAGGCCATGGGGTTTATTACCCTGAAGGATGAAAGCAGGGGGAAATACTCAATTGTTAATGATACGGCAGTCAACTCCCATCCGTCTTTTGTCAACACTCCAGGCCATGGCATTGAGGTCAAGAGTAAGTATCGCAAACGAGGGGTAGGTGGGGTACTGATCAACCTCGCTGTCCGTTTGATAGAGAAGGACAGGCTGGCCGGTAAAAAATCTAAAAGGTTTATGATTGTGGCCTCTGATATTACCAGCCAGGGGTTGGGATGCTATCAAAAATTTGGTTTTGCCATCAGGGAGGGGATGAGTGTTAACGCAGCCTACTATATGTGTCCCGCGGAGCTGCCGGATTTAAATATTCTGCTGCTACAGGCCCCCTTTTTTAAAAGGCTGTGTTTGAGGTTGAAAGCAAAAAGGTAACCGAACTTTTAGTATCAAGAGTCCGGTTACCTTTTTTTTATAAGGCCGCTGAGTTTTACTGATTCTCGGCAGTTGCTATAATTGTTTTGGGTGGCAGCGCTTACACATGGCAAGATCAGCGACGCTGAAGGCTCTTCTGCCATTATGGCAGTACCCGCAGTATAGCCCCTTCCTCATATTAGCCATTGTAAATCCCTTCTTCTTTTTTTCTCTTGAGGTATTCATTATGAAAATTTTGGGATGACATTCAGTACATTTAAGATGTTCTCGCAGGAGATGCTTTCTATGACTGAAAACGGCGTGAACCCGGCCATTCTGGGCTGTTAAGGTTATATCCGAGGGATAGTAGCCGGCGGCTACCATCTTTTGAAAGGCATCTTTTTCCTTTGACATGGACTTTTCTCTTTGCTGTTGAGCCGTTCGCATCATCTCATCAGCCTTGTCCATGGCGTTCTGAGCCTCAATTAACGCCTTTGCCGCTTCAGCCCTGACCTTTGCAGCGGTGGCTTCGTTACTACTCATGTGCTTGGCGCCGGAAGCTGCCTGGGCCGTCATGCCACTTCCTCCCGGCAGGCAAAGTGCTAAGGCGACAACAAACACCATTACGGCAGTCTGGGCTATTTTTTTTGCCCCGTCCTCTTTGTTCATAATTTTTCTCCTAACATAGTATAACTTAATTAAAATACCTTATCTTCCTGCCGGGTTATTTGGATTTTTTTATCTTAGTTTCCAGAGGATTTTCCTGAGCTTTTTCGACTGGCTCAATCGTGCCGGCCTTGACCAGTCTGTTGTATCCTTTAACCCCGATATGGCAGCGCGCGCACTGAGTGGTAGTTGAAAAAGATATGTCGCCATTATGGCAGGTTCCGCAATACTTATCATTACAGAGACTGGCCATACCCACAGTGTGATCCCTTTCCATAGCTCCTGCCTCCATCTGGAATGTTTTATCATGGCACCATCCACATTGGAGGCCCAGACGCAGGACATGGGCTTTATGGCTGAAGATAACCGCCTTAACCGGTTTGGTATAAACGATATCACCGCCATTGGTCATATCTGCCAGATCGGCTTTTATATCTGCCAGATCCTCGGCGTAAACCGAAACGCCGGTTATCACAATTAATATCGAACAAGCAAATAAGAGAAATAACAATTTTTTCATTATATCCACCAATTTTTTTTGGACAGGCCCGTAAAAAATATTTGCACTGGACTTGTTGTCCATGAATTTTTACGAGCCCATCTTCTATTTAAAATAAAAGCCAATTCTAATTAATTTTACCTGACATCTGGCTGCCGTCTTAAGGCCCACGGCGAGGGATTAGTTGCCTTCATGTAAAAGACATTTGGTTTGGTGCCTACCGCCGGACGCAGAACCCAGACCTCTCTTTCTATCTGATGAACCATCTTATAAACTACATTGTTTGGATCAGATATGTCACCAAAGATCCGGGCTCCCGTGGGGCAGACTGCGGCACAGGCGGTTAGCTTTTTGCCCTTGGATAAACGACTTTCGTAGCAGAA
>CAZZJP010000202.1:0-3378 GCA_964654555.1 uncultured Desulfobulbia bacterium | reverse complement strand
GGTATTCGAGAAGGCCTAAATGGGCGAAGATGGGGTGCTGCTGAATAGTTACAAACTATCATTAAATTCTTCTGGTGTTAAAGAAATTGGCCGAATAATAAAGTGGAGTTCCGGAGACATGAGAGAAGGGGCAATTACAGGCGCAGAATAATATAAGCTCTATAAAATGTTAAGGGGGGAGATGATCTCTGTTGGCAGCTGACAGCTTACCCGTTTGAGCCAGCGAGGAATTACTTTTTATCTTTATAAGTTCTATTCCACAACCTGGCAATCTACTTTTCCATCATGGAGAGTCAGGCGCAGGCGGTCGCCAGGGGCCGCCTCGCTGCGGCTGCGGAGGATTTTATTCTCTGGCAGAAGAGTGACCACGGCATAACCCCGGCCTAAGATATTCAGCGGACTTACGGCGTTGAGCAGGGCTACCGCCTGGCGAAATCTGCCGGTTTCATGCTCCAGGCTGGCCCGTATCTGACGATGCAGCTCTTCTTTAAGGGCCTTTAGCCGCTCGCGGTGGTGTTTGATTAAGGTCTTGGGGCTGTGGAAGAGCAGGGCGTTGACCTGATTGTCCACAGCCCGGCTCGCGGCCAGGAGTGTGTTGTCCAGCGCCCGTTGGAGATTCTTCTCGGTTTGCTCTAAGCGCTGCCGAATGCCCCGCAGGGCGTGGGCCGGAACTGCGAGGAGACGGCATTGAGAGTCTGTCCGCTGGCGGAGGGTGGTGAGCCGGCGGTTCATGGCCTCTATGAGGCGGTTCTGGTTTTGGCCCACTGCCTGGCTCAGAATCTGGCGGTCAGGCAGCACCGCCTCGGCGGCCGCAGTGGGGGTGGGTGATCGTTCATCGGCTACCAGATCAAGGATGGTGAAATCTATCTCATGGCCTATGGCGCTCACCACCGGCAGGGGGCAGTTATAGATCTCCCGCGCCAGTTCTTCATTGTTAAAGGGCCAGAGATCCTCTAAGGAACCGCCGCCCCGGCAAATAACAATTATCTCACAGTCCCGCCTTTGAACCAGGCGCAGGGCTTGGATAATGGCGGCCGCCGCCTGTTCACCCTGCATGGGGGCTGGATATATCTCAATGGGCACAGCTGGAAAACGGCGGGCGGCGATTTTTAAGAAATCATGCACCGCTGCTCCTTGGGGGGAGGTAATAAGGGCGATTTTATGGGGCAGGAAGGGGAGTGGCAGTTTATGGCTGGCGGCAAAGAGCCCTTCGGCCTCTAAGCGTCTCTTTAATTTTTCAAAGGTCAGGTGTCTAATCCCGGCTCCGGCAAAATCAACGGAATCGACGATAATCTGGTAATCACCCCTGGCCTCGTAGACCGAGACCCGGCCCCGGCAGATAACTTGGGCTCCGTCGCAGAGCTTCTTCTCTAAATAGCGGCTCTGTGATTTAAAGAGTACGGCCTTGAGTTGGGCGTTATCGTCCTTCAGGGTAAAATATAGATGGCCCGAATAGGGCCGCCGCAGATTTGAAATCTCACCGTTCACCGCCACAAAGGCAAAGCCGTGTTCCAGAATACCCTTGATTGAACGGGTGATCTCGGTCACACTCTGTACGGTATTGGTAAAATTTATTGCCATAATGGATTTTTTTGTTGAGCTAATAGGCGGTTAAAGGGTATCTTGTAAAATTAAATTTTTTAGGATTAAACTTTAATTATTTTTAATAATCAAGTGCTTATTTGGGGAGAATTATGGCCGCTGAAGATGTATTTCATAAGAAGCATGAGGACGTGGTTGCCAAGGATGAAAAGGCGATTCTCGAGGATCTGAATCTGCCCCCGGCAATCATCGAGTTTTTTCGTAAGAATGAAAAGATGATAAAGGTGAGTCTTGTCATCCTGGTGGTTTTGGTACTGGGCGGCGAAGGCTATAAAAAATACACCGTTAGTCAGGCTGAAAAATCTTCTGCCATGCTTTATTCCGCCCTCCAGAGTGCCGATGTGACCAAGGAAGCTAAGATCCTGGGGCAGTTGAGTACGGAATATTCCCATACCGGCAGTGCCCTGTGGGCTGATATTGAGCTGGGGCATGTGGCCTTTAAGAAGGGCGATTTTAGCAAGGCGGCCGATTTCTACAGCAAAGCGCTGGCCAAAATATCTAACACTCATCCCATTTATCCCCTGGTACTTTACAGCCTGGCCCAGGCCTATGAGAACATGGATAATGTGGATAAGGCCAAGGACGCCTTTTTGAAGCTCACGGATATTAACGGTTTTATCGGCGAAGGTGATCTGGGCCTGGCCCGCATCTATGAAAAACACGGCGATCCGGCTCAGGCCCTGACCTATTATCAGGAATATATAAAATTGCCGGAAACCCAGCCGGGGGCGATTAAGGACTGGGTTATGACCAGAATCGCCCAATTACAAAAATAGAGATAACAGCCCGGCAGTTACCTTCCTGCGCTTATTGCTGATTTTAGACATCACGCAGTTACCAATAAAAATGGAAATTATTCATACTCCAGCCGCCATGACTGCCTGGTCAAGGGCAGAACGGGCCGGAGGCCGGAGCCTGGCCCTGGTGCCTACCATGGGCTGTCTGCATGCCGGGCATCTCAGCCTGATGGCCACCGCCAGACGGCGGGCCGATCTGCTGGTGGTAAGTATTTTTGTCAACCCGGCCCAATTTGGCCCTGATGAGGATCTTGCCAGTTATCCCCGAATCTTTGAGGCCGACTGCCAGGCCGCCGAAGAGGCCGGGGTGGATGTCATCTTCGCCCCTGAAACGGCGGCCGTCTATCCACCGGGTTTTCAGACCATGGTTCGGGTCAAAGAGTTAAGTCAGGGCCTGTGCGGGGCGTCGCGGCCCGGTCATTTTGACGGGGTTGCCACGGTAGTGGCAAAATTATTTAATATTGTCCAGCCCCAACTGGCTGTTTTCGGGGAGAAGGACTTTCAACAACTAACCGTGGTACGGGCCATGGTCAGAGATCTTAATTTCGCGGTGGAGATTGTCGGTCATCCCATTGTCCGGGAGGAAGACGGTCTGGCCATGAGTTCTCGTAACCGCTATTTGAGTCCCGCTGAACGGCAGACGGCTCTATGTCTATATCGAGCCCTGGAGTCGGCCCGGCGGCAGGCGGTAGAGGGGGAGCGAGACTGCGGCAGAATTATTGCCCGTCTGTCAGCCGCTGTTGCTGTCGAACCCGGAACCCAGGTGGAGTATCTGAAAATCGTCAATTACTCAGATTTGCGGGAGCTGGAAAAACTGACTGACTCGGCGTTGTTGATGATGGCGGTGCGTATCGGCAAAACCCGTTTAATTGATAACGGTTATCTGTTAGAGAGACCTTCTTGAGCTCTATCAACTCAGCGGACTGTTGGACTGGGATTTGCAGTTTCTGCCTTAAATACACCGTAACTATTCAGCAGT
>CAZZJP010000201.1:0-3410 GCA_964654555.1 uncultured Desulfobulbia bacterium | reverse complement strand
GAATAAAAACCTCCCGGCTCTCCCGGCGGGAGCTTTTGGGCTTAACAATCCTGCTATTTGTGAAACGCAGCCGCACCGTATCGTAAAACTCCTTAAAATCCTCGCCCTCAAAGACCTTGCAGTAAAAGCACCCTCCAGAACGCAAAAATTCGTTACAGAGGGCAAAGGCCCGCCGGGACAGCTCCAGAGACTTCTGCTGATCTGCCCATTTACTGCCGGTGGTATTCGGCGCCATATCACTCAGCAGGGCATCAAAAGAAGAGCAACGAGCCCGGATGGCCTCCATAGTTTCATCCCCGGTAATGTCACCCCTGATAAATTCTATCCGGGAGCGCCCGGACTGCCGCATGGGCTTTCCATCCTGCAGATCAACCCCCACCACCAGTCCCTGAGGGCCCAAGACTTTAGAGGCGTAAATTGACCAGCTCCCTGGATAACTGCCGATATCCAGGGCCTTATGCCCACGTTTGAGAAAATGATACTTCTCCTGGGCCTCCTCCAGCTTATAGACTGAACGAGCTGGATATTTTTCACGTTTGGCCTTTTTGAAATAATAATCCTGAACTTTTTTCACAGGCTGAAATTAGTGTATTTTAGCGATATTGACAACTAAAAACAAATAATCATCATATAAGACGGGACAGTAAGCAGCTACTGTCGGTTTTAGAAATTGAATCAGGCTGACAGAAAACTTAAACTCTATATTTTGACTCTTAGTTAGAATCATGATTTTTCCAGATTCCCAGAGCCTCAGTATAGACCTTGGAACGGGACAGTCCAAGGTCGGCGGCAAGACGCCGTACCGCGTCTTTCAGAGACACCCCGGCCTGCCGCTGCCAGGTCAGGAGTTCAACAATATCGTCACTCTCCGGCCGGGGCGGGATATCAGTGCGGCCCTCTATCAGCAGAACATATTCCCCCCGCACACGGGGCAGATCGCGTAAACCAATGATGACTTCACTCAGACTGCCGCGCAGGCACTGTTCGTAAATCTTGGTCAATTCCTTACAGAGGGCGGCAGGGCGGTCTCCGAGAATATCAAGACAATCGGCGAGGGTCTTCAAAAGCCGGTGGGGAGACTCATAAAACACCAGCAGGGCGGGGTCGGAACTAAGCAGACGCAGAGCTTTACGCCGCTCATTGCCCCTGGAGGGCAGAAAACCGCAGAACAAGAACCTTTCCGCCGCCATTCCCGCCATGCTGACAGCCGTGGTCAAGGCCGACGGCCCAGGTATGGGCGTCACCATTATGCCCGCCTGCCGGGCCTCGCGCACCAATATATAACCAGGATCAGATATGCAGGGAACCCCGGCATCAGAGACTAAGGCCACGTCTTTACCGGCCTTGAGAGCAGTGATAATTCGCGCCGCCCGGCTGACCTCCCGGCCTCGGTAATAGCTGATAAGCGGCGTATTAATCTTGAAATGGGTCAGAAGTTTACGGGTCTGCCGAGTATCCTCACAGGCTATCAGAGAGACCTCGGCGAGAATCCGCAGAGCCCGCAGTGTGATATCCTCGAGATTACCAATGGGCGTTGCCACCACATAGAGCAGTCCAAAGGAATCCTCACGCCCTCCATCCCTGTCAATTTTTTTATCAATCACGGCCTTTTTGTAAACCGGAAAGCCGATACTGTAAAGTGAAAACCAGCACCCACAAAAATTACCTCGTTTAAATACCGCACGATTAACTGAGAAGACTTAACAGGCATTATCATTTGCTCTTATAATTGGTAATTATCAATAAAAACCTTGAAGTATGCCCGGCTGATAATTTAGAATCAGCTAATACACTTAATTTTTTCAGGAGAAAATATTTGTTAATTCAACTATGCCTGTCCACCGGCCTGGCCATAATTATCTCAGCCCTGTGCAGTATCGCCGAGGCCGCCCTGTATTCCATCCCCATAAGCCATATTGAGGTATTAGATAAGGCCGGCAAGTCATCCGGTAGAATCCTGAAAAAATTAAAGCGGGATATCCATAAACCCATTATCGCTATTCTGACCTTAAACACCATCGCCAATACCATGGGGGCGGCCATTGCCGGGGCAGCGGCAACGGAATTCTTCGGCAGTAGATATCTCGGGATATTCTCGGCTCTCTTCACTTTAAGTATTCTTATTCTTTCCGAGATAATTCCAAAAACCGCCGGGGTGGTCTATTGTAAGGAGGTGGGGCCTTTCATGGCCTATCCCCTCATGTGGCTGGTCAATATCCTCAAGCCCTTTGTCTGGTTCTGCCAACGACTCACCAATATTATTTCCCGTTCCAACCCGCAGTCTTTAGTCTCTGCCAAGGAAATCAGGGCCATTGCCATGATGAGCCAGAAATCGGGTGACATCAGCCGGCAGGAGGAAAAAATAATCGTCAATATCCTTGATCTGAAATATAAAAACGCCCGCAAGGCCATGACCCCGATGCCGGTGGCCTTCACCCTGCCGGCTCAAATGACGATTGAGAAGGCCAATGAATTAAAGGATAAATGGAACCTGCACAGCCGGGTGCCGGTCTATGACCAGAATCCGGACGATATAGTGGGAATTGTTCTGCGTAAGGATGTTCTGCTCCAGGCGGCAGAAGGTAATATCAGCCTGCGGCTGGCGGAGCTCATGGATGAGCCCCATTTCGTGCCGGAATCCGTCCCCCTGCCCAATATCCTGCTGGATTTTTTTGAACAACGCCAGCATCTCTTCATCGTGGTCGATGAATATGGCGGCGCCACCGGGATAATCAGCCTGGAAGACGTTATTGAAGAGATCATGGGAGAGGAAATAATGGACGAATCAGACAAGACCCGCGACATGCGGGCTCTAGCCCGTTTTAAACAGATAACCAGCCACAAGGAATAGGGTAAGCGATCACAGGGGCGGGTTTGCGAGTTGCCTGCTGGTTTCACCCTGGGATCAATTACGAAATAGGGGGGCTATTCATCTGGCAAACCAGCGATGCCATATATCCTTCCACCCCCCGGCCTCCTCCTGTTCAGCGCCTTGCATAATCTCCCGCATCTCATCACTGCCCGCGGACTGTAAAAAAGCCACCCCGAGACGAAAACGTCGGCCCTCCGGCCCATCTGCCGCGTGAAACCATATGGGCCGGCAAATAATCTCGACATCATTGGTTGTAAGTTCCAACACCTGGTTCTCGTCTTCCTGGGGCGATTCCATTAGATGATACTGGCCAAATTCAAGACGATCCACCAGCAAGGCGGCCCCGCCGGGGGAAATATTACAAAGCAGCCCTTCCTCCGGCCCGGCCAGGCTCCGCCCATTAATAGCTGATTTAAGCCGCAGGCTGGCCGGCATCAGGCATTCATAACGCTCCGCAACCCGTTTTCGTTTTTTCATAATTTTTCCCTTGCTGACTGTGCTTTATAAAAAATAAAACGTAACTATTCAGCATAGTGCC
>CAZZJP010000200.1:0-3413 GCA_964654555.1 uncultured Desulfobulbia bacterium | reverse complement strand
CCCTGTGCCGCTTAACCTATTTCGGTTTTAATTCCCTCCAGCTTGTCGATCCTGAGGGCAGCAGGCCGCTTGATAAAGATCGACAGGGAATGTCCGTGGCGGAAGGGGCGGCCATGCTGCTCCTCACGGTTGAAAAAACCGATACGATAATTGCTGAAGTCCTTGGAGCGGGATTATCCTGTGACGCCTATCATGCCGCCGCCCCGCATCCGCAGGGCGAAGGCGCTTACCGAGCCATGAAGGCGGCGCTTAATAACGCCGGAATCAGCCCGGCCGATATCGGCTATATCAACCTGCATGGCACCGGTACCTTGGATAACGACTTGGCCGAAGCCCGCGCCATTAATAAATTATTTGATTTCGCCCCGCCCCACCTTTCTTCACTTAAAGGGGCAATGGGGCACAGCCTGGGGGCGGCCGGAGCCATGGCGGCCGTTATTGCCGCCCTCATTGTCTCCCGTAACATACTGCCCGCCAATACCCGCTGTAAAGAACCTGACCCAGCACTTTGCCTCACACCTCTGACCACCCCGCTCAGCCAGTCGGCTGCCGCAGTATTATCCAATTCATTTGGTTTTGGCGGCAACAATGCCTCTCTGATAATTACGCGGCCGGGCAGATTTACCTGCCCCGAGAGGCCTGCCGCCGCCAGGGCCTGGACAATAATTGGCAGCAGTTGTTTAACCGGAGCCGGGGATAAGGATAAGACAATGGCGGCCCTCTGGCTTGACCAGTCCATAGCCGGAGCGCTTTCTCTGACTGAAATTTCAGCAAATCTTCCTGCCCGCGCAGTACGGCGCTTAAAGCGGCTGCCTAGAATTGCCCTGGCTCTCGCGGCTGCGGCCCATAACGATTCAGCAGCCAGCCCCAAAGCTGTTTTCATGGGAACAGGCTGGGGGGCTCTTTCAGAAACTTACGATTTTCTTAAACGTCTCCGGGAGACCGAAGAACAATTCCCCAGCCCCACGGATTTTGTCGGCTCCGTACACAATGGGCCGGCCAGTCAGATTGCTATCATGTATAACTCCACCGGAGCCAATATCACCGCCAGCGGCGGCGATTACTCCTTTGAGCAGGCCTTGCTGAGCGCCGATCTCAGCGCGGCTGAGTCTGAGCAGCCAATCCTGATTATTGGTGCCGATGAGGGGCATCCCGAATTATCCCCTCTTTTTGATCAATCCATCAGCTGCAGTCAAAATCATCCCAACACCCTTGCTGACGGCGGAGGTGGATTATGTCTGACAAAAAGCAGCGAAGCGCGAGGAATAACCATCAGCCCGGTGTTTTATCAAAGTGCCGACAATACCAATGTCATTGACGCTCTGCTGAGGTCTTTGGGCGGCCCTGAAACATTACGAACTGATTACGGCCTGCTGCTGGCGGGAATACCAGCGGCCTGCCGCGAACAGGGCAAAGCACAACTGGCCCGATTCACTTCGCTTACCGGCTTTAATGCTCCCATAATTGATTATCGGCGTCTGACCGGTGAATTTGCCACAGCCTCGGCGGTGGCGGCGGTTATGGCAGTGGATTTTTTAAAAAGAGGCTCCATCCCGCCCTCTCTTGCCGGCCAAAGCCAGAACTCACTGAAGAAAAGAGGCGCCTTGCTCCTCGGCCTGGGGCGCTTCATTACTGCCGTGCGAATTAAGGCGCTATGAATATTCTGTTGATTTCACCCAATACCCTGCAGGCGCCATATCCAGTATATCCCATCGGCCTGGATTATGTGGCAGGTTCCGTCTCAGCCGCCCACAAGGTCAGGATTGTCGATATGAATGTCGAGACTTACGAATCTCTTGGCCGAATCATCAAGGCATTCCAACCCGATATTATTGGGGTTTCCTGCCGTAATATTGATAATACTGAAGCCGGTAAGCCGCTGTTCTGTGTTAATGAGTACCGTGATATCATTCAGTGGCTCCGGGAATGTTCCAAGGCAGTTATTGTCTGCGGGGGAAGCGGCTTTACCATTCTGCCCGGCCCTGTGTTTAAAAAACTGGGAGCGGATTATGGCATAATCGGCGAAGGCGAGCGCTTTGGACTCCTCGTTGAGGCCCTAAGGCGGGGAGAAAACCCGGCGGCCATACCGGGGGTAATTTCAGACCTGGGAACTGCCAAAAGTATGACCCCGCAGCCCTGGGAGGGCCTTATCCAGCGGGATTTCAATAAAAAAAATCCCCATACCGCTTTTTATCGGGACAGGGGCGGGATGTTTAACCTGCAGACCAAACGAGGCTGTACGTTTAAGTGCATTTACTGCCCCTATCCCCATATTGAAGGGCACCGGCACCGCCTGAACGCTCCCGCTGCCGTGGCTGAAACGGCAATTTCACTTCAAGAGGCGGGGGCTAAATATTTATTTATTACCGATTCCGCCTTTAATTCAGATGTTGAACACAGTCTCGCGGTGGCGGAAGCCTTTCGCGAGGCGGGCCTGACAATCCCCTGGGGAGGTTTTTTCGCGCCCACCAAACCCCCGGCGAATTATTTCCGGATCATGAAAGAGGCCGGTTTGACCCACGTTGAATTCGGCACTGAATCTCTAACCGATTCCATGCTCAGATCCTATCGCAAGCCCTTTCGGAGCGCCGATGTCTTCCTGGCCCACCAGGAGGCGGTGGCCGCGGATTTACATGTCGCCCATTATCTTTTACTGGGCGGCCCGGGAGAATCGCGCCAGACCATTAATAATTGTCTTGATAATATTGAAAGGCTCACTAAAACAGTCATATTTTTCTTTCTCGGCATCAGGGTTTATCCCCACACAAAGCTATACGATATAGCCTTGGCAGAGGGCAAAATTTACCGCGGCATGGATCTGCTGGAGCCTTTTTTTTACGAAGCGGAGTCGATCAATAACGCTGAAATCAACAACCTTGTCAAACAAAGAGCGGCTGACCGGACAAACTGGATAATCGGCTCCGGCGATCCCACAACATTAAACGTGGTCTCCAGAATGCACGCCAAGGGTTATATTGGGCCTTTATGGGAGTATTTATCCAGCTAAGCACATAGGTAACTATCCAGCAGCACCCCATCTTCACCCATTCGAAGTCTTCGCTTACATAGGCCTTCTCGAATACCAAAGTATGCTTCAAAGTCCTAAATGAACGAGGTAAGCGTAGACTCCGAGCTGGAGCACTGCTGAACAGTTACGCTCTGGGGTTATTGTTACTTCTATGCACCACGCTGAATAGTTACAAATATAGTTTTGTTGAAAATTTTATATTTTCCTGGTAGATTTGGGGTGGCTTCTCATCCTGATTTCTTGCCCCTGATTTAGCAAATAAGGCTTCCCGCCTATCAAAATTTTATGTGGTACAGGCTCATTCAAATCAAGCAATCCGCCACTGAGCTGACGGCGCAGGTGAGTACCGACAGCAGTTCTCCATGGTTTGCCGGGCATTTCCCCG
>CAZZJP010000199.1:0-3413 GCA_964654555.1 uncultured Desulfobulbia bacterium | reverse complement strand
TTTTAGGCCTTGTTAAAAAATTAAAGCCAGGTGCCGGAAATTGATACGGCGACTGGCATACAACTATTCTTGGAGGCTGCTGCTATAATGTGGGAATACACGGATAAGGTCAAAGATCATTTTATGAACCCGCGTAATGTTGGTGAGATAAAGGACGCCAACGCCGTGGGCGAGGTGGGGTCGCTGTCTTGCGGTGATGCCCTCAAACTAATGTTGGAGGTGGACGAAAAAGAGATAATTATCGACGCCAAATTTCAGACCTTTGGCTGCGCCAGCGCCATTGCTTCATCATCAGCCCTTACCGAGATGGTCAAGGGACTGCCTTTAACTGAAGCAGAAAAAATTACCAATGAAGAGATTGCCGATTTTCTTGGCGGTTTGCCCAAGGAAAAGATGCATTGCTCGGTAATGGGCCGTGAGGCTCTGGAGGCGGCTATTGCCAATTATCGGGGCGTACCCGTACCAGTGGCTGAAGGTGAGGTAGTCTGTGAATGCTTTGGAGTTACCGATTTAGAGATTAAACGAGCCATTGAAGAGAGTCACCTGCGCAGTGTGGAGGATATTACCAACTTTACCAAGGCCGGGGGCGGTTGTAGTAAATGTCTGGATCGTCTGCAGGAAATTCTAGATGAGGTAACGGGCGGCGCCAAGTCACGGATTATTCCCATGAAGGGCCCGGCCCGTATGACTACCATTCAAAAAATAAAAAAGATTGAAAATATCCTGGAGCGGGAGATCCGGCCGACTCTCCGCAATGATGGCGGCGATATTGAATTGATTGATGTGGATGGTGACATGGTGATTGTCGCCCTGCGGGGGGCCTGCGGTGGTTGTTCGCGATCAACGACAACACTGAAGGAATATGTTGAGAAGACCCTGCGTGAGCAGGTACTTGATACCTTAGTGGTGGAGGAAGACCGGTGAACGATGTAATTTATATGGATAATAATGCGACGACAAAGGTGGCCCCGGATGTTCTTGAGACCATGCTGCCTTATTTTGGTGAATTATACGGTAATCCCTCCAGTATGCACCGATTTGGCGGCGAGGTGGGAAGAGCCTTAGTCAAGGCCCGTGAACAGGTGGCCGAACTGTTAGGTGCGGATACTGAGGAGATAATCTTCACCAGCTGCGGGACAGAGAGCGATTCCACGGCTATTCTCTCGGCGGTACGGGCCAATCCTGATAAACATCATATAGTTACCACCAGGGTGGAGCATCCGGCGGTGAAGAATCTTGCCGCCAGTCTCCGAAATCTCACCGGTCATAAATACCGGATTACCAGCCTTAGAGTGGACAGTGAAGGGATGCTTAATCTTGATGAATACCGCAAGGCCTTGAGTGATGATACCGCCTTGGTCAGCGTTATGTGGGCCAATAATGAGACCGGGGTTATCTTCCCAATTGCTGAAATGGCGGCCATGGCCAAGGAAGAAGGGATTCTCTTCCACACCGATGCCGTGCAGGCAGTGGGTAAAATACCTATTAATCTGCGGGAATTAGAGGTGAATTTTCTCTCCCTCTCCGGTCATAAACTGCATGCCCCCAAGGGGGTTGGTGTGCTTTATGTCAAAAAAGGTACGCCGTACGCGCCTTTTTTGATTGGTGGTCATCAGGAGAGGGGCCGGCGGGGGGGGACGGAAAATACCGCTTCCATCGTCGGCCTGGGGAAGGCCTGCGAACTGGCCGGGACCTGGATGAGCATTGAGAACAGTAATGTACGGAAATTGCGTGATAAATTAGAGGAGGGGTTGCTGACCAGCATTCCCAATTCTATTCTGAATGGTCATAAGACCAGCCGTCTGCCCAATACCTGCAATATCAGCTTTGAATATATTGAGGGCGAGGCCATTCTTCTCCATATGGATCAATATAATATCTGCGCCTCCTCCGGTTCGGCATGTACCTCCGGCTCCTTAGAACCGTCGCATGTCATGCGGGCCATGGGAGTACCATTTACCGCCGCCCATGGTTCAATCCGTTTCAGTCTGAGTGTCTTTAATACTGAGGATGAGGTTGATCTGGTCTTAGAGAAAATGCCGGCCATTATTGCCGGGCTGCGGGAGATGTCACCATTCTGGCAGAATCGGGATAAAGGCTGAATGATTAAAAGTGCGGCTTTGGCTCAACTATGCCTTCGTAAAATACTAAGCTAAAAACACCATGTAACTATTATGAGGTCTGTATGCGGGTAATTCCACCATCATTTGAGATTCTGCGGGAGCTTGATCACGACAGTATGGCCCGGCGGATAGAGTTCTGCGGCCGGGTATGCTATAAGAGCGAAGGGAAAATTACCGATGATTCGGCCGGGCCCTTTATAACAAATATCTTAAAGCGTGGGCATAATTCCGTGGCTGAAATGGCGGTTCTGACCATTAAGGTGACGGCCGATACGCAGAGTTATATTAATCATTTTTATGAGCTGGTACCCCGTTATCTCGTGATCGACCGCTTAGATAAAGCCACTCTGCTTATTACCGGCAGTGTGCGGGGGTTCCGGGAATTGTTTATGGATTACCCGGCCGTGAAGATGGTGAAGGGGATAACCGCCGTTCTGGCCGGGCGTTATCCCCTTTTTTTTGATGATCTGCGCCCCAGGAGCGGCTGGCTGCCCCAGGCCGGTATCGCGCTGGAAAAGATTCCTTTAACTGAGGTGGAGACGTTAGACGCCAGCCTGATGGCCAGGCATCGTTTCCTGACGGTGAAATTTATAACCAACCGGGCGGTTACTCATGAGATTGTCCGTCACCGCCCCTGTTCGTATCTGCAGGAGAGCCAGCGTTATTGTCGTTATGATAAGGATCAGTTTGGCAGTGAGGTTACCTTTATCAAACCGATGTTTTTTGACGAAGGCTCTGAAGAATACAAGCTCTGGGAACGAGCCATGGTTGAGACCGAGACCCTGTATTTTGCATTATTGAAGACTGCCTCTCCCCAGGCCGCCCGTACGGTGCTGCCCAATTCCTGCAAGACAGAAATCATTGTCTTTGCCAGCCTTTTACAATGGCGGCATATCTTTAAGCTTCGCACTTCAACGGCGGCTGAGCCCTCCATGCGGGAATTGATGATCCCTCTGGCAGAAGAATTTAAGGTAATATTCCCAGCCGTATTCCCCGGTTAGGATGTATAGATCAGTATCCGAATAGGTTCTTATACCTATTGTAAACCTTGAGGCAATCCATTATTTTGCTTGTCGAAAGTTTTTTTGAGAGTAGATGAGGCACATCCGGAGTCTTTGCTTTCCCCGGAGCGGCTGTGTTCCCCTGAAGTTACATCCTGCAACTCATGGAAGCCTGTCTGCCTTAACTAACTATCTAAATATATTACAAAACCTTAATTATTAAATATTAATTAGTACTCAACAAAAAGGAGAAATCAAGATGGTATTGGATCCGACAAAGCACGCGGAC
>CAZZJP010000198.1:0-3416 GCA_964654555.1 uncultured Desulfobulbia bacterium | reverse complement strand
GGGTCTAGTGGGAGTATTCCTGTGGAGGTTCGATTCCTCTCTTCGGCACCATTTATATGTTAAGGCCGTAACTCTTATGAGTTACGGCCTTTTTTTTTCTTTGTGAAAAGCTACATTTATTCGCCAGTATTTAGAATCTCATAAATAGAGATGGTTACTGTATTCTTAAAATCAGTCCCTTCTTTCTTTTAAAACGCATGAAATCATAGACGTCCCTAATTAATGAGCCATTTATCTCTTTGTGGTTCTTTATTGGCAAAGAACACACTTCTGTATTACTCTCTGGGGGTAAAAACTTAACCAGATTCTTCAGCCCATCAACCGTCTAAGGTTAAAGCTAATTGTATTCAGGGCAATAAACCAAGACACCATCTATACGATATGAAAAAGAATACGCGTAACCCCCTGGAAATATATAAAATTCTCCCTAAAACTAATTGCGGCAAGTGCTTACTGCCCTCTTGCCTGGCTTTTGCCGCGGCGGTGATTGAGGGCCGCAAAAAGTTGCGGGATTGCCCTGAGCTTGAGTCTGCCTTGAGCGAGGAATTGTCTGCCAATATCCCCAGTTTCGCGGCCACGGAGTTTGAGCAGGCGGAATTCATGGATAAGTTGCAGGATAAGATTTATTCGGCCGATTTCCCGGCCCTGGCACCGCTGATCGGGGCTGTCGCAAAAGATGACTGCCTGATTGTTAACTCCCTGGGCAAGGACTTCAGGGTGAGCCGTCAGGGCGCATTAGTCTCTGAATGTCATATCAACTCCTGGGTGCAGGCTCCGCTCCTCTCTTATATCACCAACAAAAGCCATGCTGAGATAACCGGGAGATGGATATCCCTGCGGGAGATAAAGGGCGGTATTGACTGGCAGGGCCTGTTTACGAGCCGCTGTGAGACGCCGCTGCGTAAATTGGCGGACAATAATCCCCATCTCTTAGAAGATATAATAGAACTTTTTGCCGGCCGGGAAGTTGATTGGTATCAGGCTGATATTGCTCTAATTCTTCATCCTCTTCCCAAGGTTCCTATCCTTATCTGCTACCAGTCCCCGGAAGATGACCTGGAATCGTTATTGACCATATTTTTTGATGAATGCTGCGCGGTGAATCTCCAGATTAAATCCATATTCACCCTCTGCGCCGGCCTGGTGCGGATGTTCACTAAAATAGCGGAACACCATCTGTAGCTGGTTATTCACGTAATGCCCTTGTCTTGCCGGTTGGACTTTGTTAAATTAAAAAAGGTGTGGTTTGATTTTATGTAACTATTCAGCAACCGGGGAGAACCCGGCCCCTATTTTAAAAGTAACAATAACCACAGGAGTGTAACTGCTCAGCAGTGCTCCAGGTTCATTCATTTGGGACTTCGAAGCATACTTTTGTATTCGAGAAGTCCCGAATGGACTAGGTAAGCGTAGACTCCGAGATGGCGTGCTGCTGAATAGTTACGATTTTATAAGACAAAAAATGAAAGGAATATAAGATGGCGGAAGAGGCGAATAAAATTATCTATTCCATGATGCGGGTCAGTAAGTATTATGATCAGAAACCTGTTTTGAAGGATATATCCCTGTCCTATTTTTATGGGGCCAAAATCGGGGTTTTGGGGCTGAACGGGTCGGGCAAAAGTTCGCTACTCAGAATTTTGGCCGGGGTGGATAAGGATTTTAATGGTGAGATAAGCCTGTCCTCTGGCTATAGTATCGGTTATCTGGCTCAGGAACCGGAATTAGAGCTGGATAACACGGTGCGTCAGGCCGTGGAAGAAGGGGTACGGGAGACTGTTGATCTGCTCGCCGAGTTTAATCGGATCAATGATAAGTTCGCTGAACCTATGAACGATGATGAGATGAACGAGCTTATTGAGCGCCAGGGCCAGGTGCAGGAAAAGCTCGATCATCTGAATGCCTGGGAGCTTGATTCACGCTTGGAAATGGCCATGGACGCCCTGCGCTGTCCGCCGCCGGATGCCATTATTAAGGTCTTGTCCGGCGGCGAGAAACGGCGGGTGGCTCTCTGCCGTCTGCTTTTGCGGGAACCTGACATTTTGCTCTTAGATGAACCAACCAATCACCTCGATGCCGAGACTGTTGCTTGGCTGGAGCATCATCTCCAGCAATATAAAGGGACGGTAATCGCCGTTACCCATGACCGCTATTTTCTGGATAATGTTGCGGGCTGGATTCTGGAACTGGATCGGGGCCGCGGTATTCCCTGGAAGGGGAACTATTCATCCTGGCTGGCCCAGAAGCAAAAGCGTCTGAGTCAGGAGGAGAAGCACGAGTCAAGCCGTCAGAAGACCCTGGCCCGGGAGCTGGAGTGGATTAAGATGAGCCCCAAGGGGCGGCATGCCAAGGCCAAAGCCAGAATTAAATCCTATGAAGATTTATTGAATCAGGGGCGGCAGGAACGCCTTGAGGATGTGGAAATCTTTATTCCGCCCGGTCCCCGGCTTGGCAAGCTGGTTATAGAGGCCGAGCATGTCAGTAAGGCCTTTGGTGATAAACTGTTGCTGGCTGATTTAAATTTTTCCCTGCCCGCCGGCGGTATTATCGGGGTTATCGGGCCCAACGGGGCGGGTAAGAGTACTCTGTTCAAGATGATCTGCGGCGTGGAAAAACCGGATTCTGGAACAATCAGGCTGGGGGAGACGGTTAAATTGTCCTATGTGGATCAAAGCCGGGATAATCTTGATCCGGAAAAGTCCATCTGGGAGGTTATTTCCGGCGGCCGGGATACTATAATTCTTGGTGATCGGGAGGTTAATTCCAGGGCTTATGTGGGACGGTTTAATTTCTCCGGCCGGGCGCAGCAACAGAAGGTGGGGCTGATGTCCGGCGGTCAGCGTAACCGGGTGCATCTCGCCTGTATGCTGAAGGAGGGTGGTAATGTTCTGCTCCTCGATGAACCCACCAATGATTTAGATATTAATACCCTGCGGGCCTTGGAAGAGGCCCTGGAAAATTTTGCCGGATGTGCCGTGGTTATCAGTCATGACCGTTGGTTTCTTGATCGTATTGCGACTCACATTCTCGCCTTTGAGGGCGATAGTGAGGTGGTGTGGTTTGATGGTAATTATTCGGAATATGAGGCCGATTATAAACGGCGTTACGGGGGGGATGCCAGCCAGCCGCACCGCATTAAATACCGCCGTCTCACCAGGTGACGGGACTGGCGGTATCAGCAGCGATGGTGCTGCCTGTCTCGTCCGCCTGACTTGCGGCCTCTTCCTCTTCAGCCATATAGAGGGCGACGGTCTCTAAGAGATCTGGTCTGCCATGCTGGAGGCCGTTGATGGTCAACCAGAGATAAGGGTCACTATCATACCAGCGCTGGCGGGAATTATCCAAGGGGAATTCAAGGATAAATTTTTCTAAAAGATCAGGGCTGTGGCGGCGGATAATGGCCATTATCCCCTGCA
>CAZZJP010000197.1:0-3426 GCA_964654555.1 uncultured Desulfobulbia bacterium | reverse complement strand
GCCAACATCTGGAAGATCTGCTTGAGCAATGGTTAGATGACTGCCAGGCGGCCGGGTTTAGTCATGAACTCCCCTTGGCTGTGGTGGCTGATATGCTGCTCACGGCCCTGGAACAGTCATCCGTTTCCCAGCGTTTTCTGGCCGGAATGGTGAATTTTTGTACCCTGATGCCCATGCGGGCTGTCCCCTTCAAGGTTGTTTGTCTGCTGGGCATGAATGACGGCGATTATCCACGCCATTATCCGGCTCCTGATTTTGATCTCATGGCGGCGGCCTCTAATTATCGGCCCGGCGACCGTTCCCGGCGTGAGGATGACCGTTATCTCTTTCTTGAGGCCCTGCTGTCCGCCCGGGAGCGCCTCTATATCAGCTATATAGGGCGCAATGCCAGAGATAACAGCAGCAGGGCATCATCAGTGCTGGTGGGGCAGCTACGCGATTATCTTGCCGCCGGCTGGCGGACGGCTGATTCTGACCGGGAGGCGGATCTATTATCTAAGCTGACCACACAGCATCCCCTCCAGCCCTTCAGCCGGTTGTACTTTGCCGCTGGTAATGATTTTTTTACCTATGCCGGGGAGTGGTCTGACATGCATACAGTTGCAGAACAGCCGAAGGGGGGAGATAAAGCCCTGCCCGGCGTCAGTTCCACTGTCGCCATCGGCTGCCGCCAGCTTATTACCCTGCTTAAGAGTCCCATGCGGGTCTTTTATAATTATCGGCTGGGGGTTTATTTTGATGAACTCACGGCCCCGGCTGATTACAGCGAGCCCTTTCGTTTAGATGCCTTGGCTGTTTATTCTTTAAGTAATGAACTGTTATCCTCGGCCCTGGCCGTACAGCCCGAAGACAGGGACAGGGTACTGACGGAGAGGGCCGCGTCCCTGCGGCGGGCCGGTGAGCTGCCGCTGGCGGGTTTTGGCGAGCTAACGGCAGCCAGGATGCTGGACACGGCACGTCTGGTGCTTGAAAATGAACAAAAATTAATGAGCCAATGGCCGTTGGCCGCCGGAGAACGGGAGATTTGCCTCTCCCTGCCGCTTCACGGGCGGAATGAGCGGCTTGAAGACTGGGTTGGCGGGTTACGGCGGCGGGATAATAAAGGCAGCGGGCCGCTGGCACGTTGGGAGGTTTCTTACAAGGCGTATGACTACAAGGATAAAGCCGGGCGTTACCGGCGGCTGCTTTCCCTGTGGATAAGGCATCTAACTGCCTGTGCCGCTGGTATTGAACTGTACAGCTATCTCGCGGCCCCGGACGGAATTGTTGAATTGACACCCCTGCCGGCGGTGAAGGCCCGGCAGGAGCTTACCAATTTAATAGAATATTGGTTTCTCGCCCTGCGCCTGCCCCTGCCTCTAAGTCTTAAAACCGCCTTGACCTGGCTCACGGGCCAGGGTGGGGCCGAAAAAAACCTTGCCGCTGCCCGGAAGGTCTATGAAGGTGATTCCTTTCATAAGGGGGAACGGGATTATGATCTCTATATCAGCCGGAGCTATGCCGATTTCAAGGCGCTTACCGTCGGCCCGGAGCCGGGATTTATGGTGCTGGCAGCCGCGATTTACGGGCCGTTGGTGAATATATTAGAAATGTAGGTTGGCGTTGAGTCGTTTTTTTTGCAAAACCCAACAGTAAACAGGCTTATCATCTAACGTTGGGTTTCTAAAAACATTCAACCCAACCTACGAAGAGAATTTACCCACACTTCACTTGTGGGAAAGTTACTACAGCAGGTGATAACCCACCGGGGTGTAAGTGTTATTTAAAAAAATATGACCACTGAAATACTTAATAATCTTACTCTGCCCCTGAAGGGTATTCGTCTTATTGAGGCTGGGGCCGGCACCGGTAAAACTTACACCATTGCTGCCCTCTACCTGCGGCTGATCCTGGGGCATGGGGGTGATAATGCCGCCGCCCGGCCGTTAATGCCGCCTGAAATTCTGGTGGTTACCTTCACCAATGCCGCTACCGAGGAGCTGCGGGAGAGGATACGCCGCCGTCTCGTTGAGGGAGCGGCGTTTTTCCGGAATGAGGGGAAGGGTGATGACTTTCTGCGTGGTCTGCGGGCGGCATACACGGAGGAAGACTGGCTTCGGCAGGCCCGGTTTTTAGAGCGGGCCGCCCAATGGATGGATGATGCTGCCATTCATACCATTCATGCCTGGTGTCAGCGGATGCTCCGTCAGCACGCCTTTGACAGCGGTTCCCTCTTTGACCTTGATCTGGATTGTGATGAAGATGAGATGATGATTGAGGCGGCCCGCGATTACTGGCGTTCACATCTCTACGCCCTGCCCGTCGGAGAACTAACCGATCTGACGGAGACCTGCGGCTGTTTTACTCCCGATGAATTATTACAAAAACTAAGGCCCTGGCTTGCCCTTGCCGCTCTGCCCCAGGGGCCGGATCCTTTCTTTGTGCTTAAAGAGCGGCAGCGGGCCATCGCCGCGGCCCGTTCTCTCTGGGCCGGGGATTTAACGGCGGCCCTTGATAAACTGCGGGCGGCACGGGCGGCCAGGGACCTAAACGGCAATAAGTACAGGGCGGACAGCCTAAAAAAATATATCGCTGCCATAGAGGCCTGGGTCATGGACGGTACTCTGCCCGCGGCCCAGACCATGGAAAAATTATCCCAGAGCGCTTTAAACGCTGGTACCGTGAAGAACGGCCTTACCCCGGAGCATCCAGCCTATGCAGGTCTGGACGCGCTGCGGGATGAGCTGACGCGTCTTGAGGTCAGGGCCGCCTTTTTCCCCCATGCTGCCCGATATCTTCGTCAGCGTCTTGAGGTGGATAAAGAGCGGCGCTCCAGGATTGGATTTGACGATCTGCTCCATAATCTGCACCGGGCCCTGCGGGCAGCGGCGGGCGGCAGTCGTTTGGCCCGGATTATTGGCCGGCAATTCCCGGTGGTGATGATTGATGAGTTTCAGGACACCGATCCTGTTCAGTATGGGATATTTAGCCGGATATTCAGCTCCGCTGAATCAGCTTTGTTGATGATTGGTGATCCCAAACAGGCCATCTACAGTTTTCGGGGGGCTGATATTTATACCTATCTTCAGGCCCGTCGTGACGCCGCCGGCCGCCTCTATACTTTGACCACTAATTATCGTTCCACCGCTGCGGCGGTGGCGGCGGTGAATCGTATTTTCGCGGCCGGGATGAGGCACAGCGGCGGCTCTTTTCTCTTTGGAGATGAAATTCCCGGCCCGCATCTTGAGGCGCAGGGACGTGACGAGTCTCTGTTGGTGGAAGACGAGGTGGTGGAGGGGGTCAAAATATGGCTGCTGGATCAGGAGGCCCCGGTTAATAAGGGCGGCCCGGAGGGCTACATGGGGCGCATGGCTTCTGCTGCGGCGGCGGATATTGTCCGGCTCCTTAATCTGGCGGTCAGTTCCAGAGCCGGGTTTATTACTAAGG
>CAZZJP010000196.1:0-3435 GCA_964654555.1 uncultured Desulfobulbia bacterium | reverse complement strand
CCGCCGGTACCAACGATATCAAGGAGCAGTTCATCCGAGCCCATGGCCTCAACCGTTACCGCTTTTTGGCGCATCAGCCTGGCTGCCCCGGTAATCTCAGCCACCGTCTCCCCCTTCATCCGCAGAGCGGTGATAAAGGCGCCAATCTGGGCGTCGGTACAATCGCCGGACATAATTTCATTCATGACCGTGATCATCCTCTTCTCATTCAGATCACGACCGTCAACAAGCGTAGATAAGGCTTCTTTAATCATTTTTTTGGGACACAATAAGTTTTATCAGCAAAGGCAGAGATCCAGGTCAGGCCTCTACAAGACCGCGACAAAATTTTTTAAGAGCCGCACGCCGTCCGGGGTCATAATGGACTCGGGGTGAAACTGCACCCCCTCCACCTTCATGGTTTTATGCCGCAGCCCCATGAGTTCACCCTCCGGGGTATGGGCCGTTGCCATAAGGCATTCGGGTAGATCTTCAACAATCAGGGAGTGATAGCGCATGGCGGCGAAGGGATTGGGCAGCCCCTCAAACACCCCCTGCCCGTCATGCTCAATCATGCTGGTCTTGCCGTGCATCACCCGCCCGGCCCGTACCACCCTGCCGCCAAAGGCCTCTCCAATGGCCTGATGACCAAGACAGACACCAAGGATGGGCAGACGGCCGGCGAAATGTTTAATAACCGGAATGGAAATGCCGGCCTTATCAGGCGTGCAGGGGCCGGGCGAAATGAGGAGATGATCGGGGCCTAAGGCCTCCAGCCCGGCAATGGTAATCTCGTCGTTACGGAAGACCTTTATTTCCACCCCAAGACCGCCAATCGTCTGGACGATATTATAGGTAAACGAATCATAATTATCAATTATTACCAGCACAGCCCTATAACCCCTTCTCGGCTAATTCAACCGCCTTCCGCAATCCCATAGCCTTATTAATGGTCTCTTCAAATTCAACCTCCGGATCAGAATCCGCCACAATACCAGCCCCGGCCTGAACCCAGAGATCATCGCCGCGCATCAGAAAGGTACGAATCGTAATACAGATATCCATATTGCCGGAGAAACCGAAATAACCCACCGCCCCGGCATAGGGCCCCCGGCGCTCCGGCTCCAGCTCCTCGATAATCTCCATGGCCCTGATTTTGGGAGCACCGCTCACCGTCCCGGCCGGAAAGCAGGCCCGCAGTACATCAAATTGATCCAGCCCCGGCTGAAGTTCACCATGCACACCGGAGACAATATGCATCACATGACTGTAGCGTTCAACCACCATCAAGTCGCGGGTCTCCACGGTACCGTAACGTGCCACCCTCCCCAAATCATTACGACCCAGATCTACCAGCATTAAATGCTCGGCCCGCTCCTTAGGATCGGCCAGCAACTCCTCCTCCAGGGCCTTGTCCTCGGCCTCATCCCGCCCGCGCTTACGGGTGCCGGCAATGGGGCGCACCTCGACATTATTGTTATCGAGCCGCACCAGAATCTCCGGCGAAGAACCAATCTGAATAATATCGTCAAGCTGGACATAAAAAAGATAGGGACTGGGATTAATATGGCGCAAGGCCCGGTAGAGAGCGAAGGGTGAGAGCTTAGTCTTACTATGAAATCTCTGGGAGAGTACCACCTGGATAACATCACCGGCCATGATATATTCCTGAGCCCGGGCCACCATGGCCGTAAACTCTTCCTTAGACATATTGGCGGTAAAATCGTGTTGCAGCGCCTCCTCCGGTTCAGCGGTGAGATGAGGGGGCAGCGGCCCGGCAAGCCGGGCGGTAATCCCGGCTATTTCATCCAGGGCCTGTTGATACTGCTCCGCAGGATCAAGATCATCTTCAATAGCCACGCAATTAACCACGGCAATGGTCTGGCGCAGGTTGTCACAGACCAGAACGATACGGGGGATCATAAATGATGAATCAGGAATATCAAGGGGCGGATTCATCTCCGGCAGCCGCTCCATGAAACGTACCATATCGTAGCCCATATAGCCCACCGCCCCGCCAAAAAAACGGGGCAGATAACTGGTATCGCAGGTGCGAAAAGAGGCCAACAGACCCTTTAAGGCCGCAATGGGATCACCGGTCAGTTCCCGGCTGCCTCCCCGGCCCCTGATATCTATTTTTGAGCCAGAGCTGCGAAAGGTGGCGAGGGGTTCCAGACCAATGAAAGAATAGCGGCCCCACTTCTCGCCTCCCTGAAGACTCTCCAGCAAAAACACATGATTGCGGCCGGCAGCAACCTTGGCAAAGGCGGTAAGAGGCGTGTCCATATCCGCCACAATCTCACGGCAGACAGGAACCATACCGGATTGAGCCGCCAATTCCTTAAATGTGGATAAATCAGGTGTGATCATAATGTTACCGCGAGATAAGCCAGAGGCCAAAAACAAAAAGCCATGAGGACACGAGTGACCACATGGCTTTTTCTATTAACAGGCATAAAATAACGACCGCATAGTAAATAATAAGCGCCGTACTGCCATTAAAAATATTTTGTTCGTTACAGACATCTTCTTCCCCGGAGTCTGAAAATTTAATCTCCTCCGGAAAATCTCCTTAGGCAATGGCGGTCAGGACTGCTGCATAGAGGCAACAAAAACGTTTACCCTCTTGGTCAGACGTGATACCTTACGTGAAGCGTTCTTCTTGTGCAGATTGCCCTTAACCGCCACCCGGTCAATAATGGGAACAGCCGCCCGCAGAGCCTCCTGGGCCGACTCAACGGACTTAGCCTCAATCGCCGCGTCAACCGCCTTAATAGCGGTTTTCATCCGGGAATTGCGAGCCCGATTCCGTAACCTGCGCACCTGGCTCTGTTTGCTTCTCTTTAATGCTGATTTATGATTTGCCAAAACTTCTTCTCCCAACTTTTAAGATAAATTCAATAATGCCCTTTGAGCATATTAAGCCTCTATAGAAAATTTTTTTAACTTAAAGCAATTGGCCTTTAATGTCAAGAGCCTATAATTTTTTATGCCATCACGCTTTAATCTGGGCAGACAGGCTTGACATATAAGCCATTCTATCCCCATTATATAATATTATACGCCATAGTCAGATTCTGGTTTATATTCCGGCCAAAGGTATTCGGTTAAAAATTTGAGTTAAGCCTAACGGGTATTTTCAGGTCTGGAGACAAATTAAATTTCTCTTCTTCTATCAAGGGGCGCTGATTTTTTTGGAGTTTTTTATTAGAAAAGTCCAACAGTTAACAACAAGCAAACAACAGCAGCGGGCATGAAAAATGGAAAGCTCCAGTAAAGATATCCAAACTGTTTTGAGCAGTGTTATGCGGCTGGCCGTGAGCCAGGACTCCTTTAGCGATATTCTGCGGCATTTTCTGAAAATCCTGACCTCCCTGCCCAAACTGAACCTCATCAACCGGGGCGTCCTTTTCCTGGTTGATGAAGAGCCCCCCCATAATTTACGGCTGCGGGCCG
>CAZZJP010000195.1:0-3437 GCA_964654555.1 uncultured Desulfobulbia bacterium | reverse complement strand
AGAGACGGGAAGGATGAAAAATTTAAGGGGTTGGTATTATACATGGACATCAGGAGGATAATGAGACCCATGGTAATGCTTAAAGAAAGCAGAATATCCAGCACCATGGTGGGCAGCGGTATAATCATGATAAAGAGCAGCGCTACCACTCCGAGAGCCACGACAAGACTGGAGGCCTCTATATTTATGGCCTTTAAACCACCAGTTGCTGTTTGTGCATTTTCTGCCATAATTTGCTTTTTACGTTGATATCAAAATATTCATATCGCGGGGCAGTTTAAAACCCTGCCGCCCTGACGACCCGTCAGGCCCGCCGCCTTTTATTCCGAGCCCCGTAAACATAGGCCAGAATCTCAGCCACCGGCTGAAAGAGATTATCCGGGATTGGTTCGTTGATCCGGGCCGTCTTGTAGAGGGCCTGAGCCAGGGGTTTATCCTCCAATATCGGCACACTATGCTCAGCCGCCACCTCCTTGATCCGATGGGCAATGGCCCCCGCCCCCATGGCCACCACAAGGGGCGCGGCCATCTGGGCGGCATCATAACGCAGAGCCACGGCCAGGCGGGTAGGGTTGGTGATAATGACATCGGCCGTGGGCACCTCATCCATCATCCGCCTTCTTGCCATCTCCATCTGCAGGGAACGAATACGCCCCTTGACCTGCGGGTCGCCCTCAGTGGTTTTGGCCTCCTCCTTGACCTCCTGCTTGGTCATCTTCATTTTTTTCAGAAACTGCCAGCGCTGAAAGGCGTAATCCGCCGCCGCCAGCAGAGCGATGGTCAGGGCGCATTTTAAAAATATCCAAAAGGCCGTCCGCCCGGCAAAGATCATTATCTGATACGGCGTCTGATCCATGAGCGGGATAAAGGCGGGCAACGCCTCTTCGACCACCCTGTAGGCAACATAACCGATGAGCCCGATCTTTAATAATGATTTAATCAACTCCGCCAAGGCCTGCATGGAGAATTTCTGGCCCAGCCCCTTGATGGGATCAATTTTGGCTATATCCGGCTTTATCTTTTCAGTGGTAAAGAGAAAGCCCACCTGAGCGTAATTAGAAGCCAGGGCGGCAATAAACACAGCCAGCATCACCGGCCCGAGAATCATTATACTGTAAATCATACTCTCCCTGACCAGATGAACCATATTATCAGGAATGACTTTAATCTGAGCGGCGTTGGAGAGATAATGGCGGATCAACTCCTCCAAAGTATGAATCAGAAAGCCGCTCAGCAGGTAGATAGTAAACAGGCTGGCCAGCAGGACGGCGGCCGAGGGGATCTCAACACTCTTGGCAATATCGCCCTTATCCCTGGATTCCTGCAGACGCCTGGGGGTAGGGACCTCGGTTTTTTCCTGCCCGCTGGATTCATCCGCCATCTCTTATCCTCCGAGCCCCATGGTCAGATAGCGCATATTCAAGCCCAGTTGATTAAAATTTTTAATCAGCAGAGGCATTAAATAGCTCAATGACAGGCCAATAAAGATAAAACCAACGCCAATGCTGAGCGGCATGGCGACAATCATAATGGGCACCTGGGGTACAGTCTTGGCGATGATACCCATGGCAACGTTGGTCAGAAAGAGCGCCACCCCGGCCGGAGCCATAATCTGAATACTGAACATAAACATATGAGAGGCCCCCTGCATCACTCCGCGCAGGGTAGCACCGGAGATATGCAGGGTGCCGGGCGGCAGCCAGGTAAAACTCTCCACCATGGTTCTGATAAAAATATAGTGGCCGTTGATGCTCAGGAAAATCAGGATAGCGACAATATTCCACAGATAACCGACGAGAGAAACCTGGGTGCCGAATTGCGGATCCATGGCCCCGGCCATCCCCATACCCATGGCGATACTTACCTCCTGACCGGCAATATCCAGAGCGGCCAGCATGAGGTGGGCCAGGAGGGCCAGAATGGCGCCAATGGAAATTTCAGTAACAACAAAGATGGTGAGTCCGACAACAGTGCGAGGCAGAAGGGCCGGGGAAATATGCAGCACCGGCAGCAAAACTAAGGAGATAGCCAGGGTGGCCAGGGCCTTGACCTGAGTCGGCACACTGGGAGAGCCGATAATAGGCATCATAAAGACTAAGGGGCCAACCCTGGTCATGATAATCAGCATGCTGAAAACCTGGCTTAATGTCCAATGGAGCAGAGCGGTATCAGTCATAGCCTTTACCTGTCCTCAATGAATCAGCCCCGGCAGCCTGGTGAACAGGGCATGGGTATAGTCGGTCAGTTTAATCATCATCCAGGACGAGAAAAAAAGAAGGGCGAACATCACCGCCACAATCTTGGGAACAAAGGTCAGGGTCATTTCCTGAATTTGGGTCACTGCCTGAAAAACAGCGATAATGAGGCCGACGACCAGACCTACCAGCAGCAGAGGGGCCGAGAGTAAAAGAGCTATAAAAACAGCATCCTGCCCCAGATTTATGGCCTGCAGTGCGGTCATCTCTTAAACCCCGAAGCTTTTAATTAACGAGCCCACCATTAAATGCCAGCCGTCAACCAAGACGAAAAGCAGTAGTTTAAAGGGCAGAGATATCATAACTGGCGGCAGCATCATCATCCCCATGGAGAGCAGGACGCTGGAGACCACCATATCAATAACGAGAAAGGGGAGAAAAAGCACAAAGCCGATCTCAAAAGCGGTCTTCAGCTCACTGATCATAAAGGCCGGCACCAGCACCGAGGTGGGTACCTCAGCCTTGTTTTCCGGCTTTTTGAGTTTGGCGATGGACATAAAGAGGGCCAGATCCTTCTGCCTCGTCTGTTTGAACATAAAGGCTCTGAGAGGTTTAAGCCCGGTAGTAAAGGCCTGCTCCGCCGTAATCTTCTTATTGAGATAGGGCTGCACCGCCTGACTGTTCATCTGACTGAAAACCGGGGTCATTATAAACAGAGTCAAAAACAGGGAGAGCCCCACCAGCACTTGATTGGGCGGCGTGGTCTGGGTGCCCAGGGCCTTTTTCAAAAATGAAAAGGCGACAATCAGACGGGTAAAGCAGGTCATCATCAGCAGAATAGCCGGAGCGACGGAGAGAATGGTAAAGATAAGGAGAATCTCAATAAGGGTGGAGACCTGTTGGGGATTGTTAGTCTCGCCCAGGCCAATCCGCATGGTGGGCAGCTGTAAGGCCAGCCCCCTGGCAGGCAGCAGGAGAACAATGGCGGCGGTAAAAAACAAAAAACCGCAGCTCGTCCCCAAGATTGCCAGCCCCCTATGCCTTCGACCGCTCATGGTTGATTCCTTCTCCGTTTGAATTTCTGGAAAACTTCGGAATAGCCCGTCTCAAGGCGGCGCTGAAGGAAGCGCCGGGCCCGCCGCCCTCAACCGGACTCTTATCCCCATCCAGATCCCCGCTTTTTAAATGGGTAAGTAAATTAATATTATGTTCGGTGATCCCAAGAGCCATATATTTACCGGC
>CAZZJP010000194.1:0-3438 GCA_964654555.1 uncultured Desulfobulbia bacterium | reverse complement strand
GGAAGGCGATCTGCTCAATCTCCTTAATAATTTTTTGAGTTTCCTCGTTGGAAGATGATATGCTGCTCATGGCGGTTATCAGGTTCTGCATGGATTCGGAGCCTTCACCAATGGCGTTTTGGGTATTATTCATCAGGCTCTCAGCCTGCTGGGCGTTATCGGCGCTGCGTCTCGCCATGGAGGTTACTTCCTCTAAGGAGCCGTTAATCTCTTCAAGGGAGGCCGCCTGGGAAGAGGCGGCATCGGCTATTTCCTGACTGGCGGCGGTGAGGCTGCCGGCGGCATTATCAACTTCAAGATAACTATCCGACAGGCCGCCGGCAATCTTCTTTACCGTTTTAAAAAGACTGTGTCCCAACAGGAAGGAGATGATAAGGCCTAAAATAAGGGCGCTGACGCTGATGATTATGAGTAACAGGTTGGAGTGCTTTATTTTCAGGATGGCTTTGTTTCTAACTTGTACCATACCGCTTTTGGCCTTGTTGACCTCCTGATCTTGAAACTTATAGAGGGTGCTCAATGTATGGTTCAAAACTTTGTTGGTATCCTGGCGGAGCTTTAAATAGACCGCGGTATATCCGGACCAGGCATCCCAGTAATCCTCTAAAGCGAATTTCAGCTTGCCCTTGGGCAGGGGATTAACCAGTTTAGCGAAATCGGCCTCTATTGTTTTTTGATTAGCGGCCTTTGGTGAGCGCATGTCGCTGCCGGCCTTGGTCATCATATCCAGAATGGTGCCGGCGCTCTGCTCGTCCTGGGTGGATAACTTCTGTACTTTTCGCTGGGTATCAATGAATTCCTGGTTCTGTTTGGTCAGGCTTGCAAAACGAATTCTGGCGGCCTTGGTCATTTTCCCCAAGCCATTGAGGGTCTTGATGATATTGGGATTATTTTGAACTTGAGCCATGGTTTTGATCGTTTTGAGGCTCTGAATGGCTTTTTGGAAATTATCGCTGCCAGCTTCATTAAAAAAATTGCTTACCGTAAATTGAACATTTGAAATATTATTGGCCAGATCGGTTGCCGAGCTGAGAGTGGTACTGGAGGAGGCGGCGAGATTATCGACAATGCGGCCCAGGAGATTAAGATTACGGTAAGAAAAAAGTGAGACAGCGAGCAGGAAAAAAATAATGATTAACTGGGGAATGATTATGCGTTGTTTAAGGGAAAAATTCATATTATTATGGCCTCGACGAGAGCTGTTAAAAAAAACAAATCAGGATAAAAAAAATTCTATGAAAAAAAAGCAGTTAGAGTCAACACTTTTTTAAAATAACTTTTGGAGCTCAAAAAACGGAATTGTAGTTTTTGCTTGTGCTTATGTCTTTAAATTGATAGTTATTTATAATTTGAATTTTGATTCAAAATATCATGAGGGGTTTAGTCCGGCCCTTTTAAGCTTATATTGTCGAGGGGAATAATGGTTCGTGATTTTAAGATGATAGCAGGTTTTTATAATGGTATGGCTAAACGTCAGGCCCAGGCTCGTGAGCTCTTTGACCGTCCTTTGACTCTAACGGAAAAGATATTGGCGGCCCACCTCCATGAGCTGCCGCAACAGGCTCCGGCACGCCGTGAAACCTATGTCTATCTGAATCCTGACCGGGTAGCCATGCAGGATGCCACCGCCCAAATGGCCTTGCTGCAATTTATACGTTCCGGCCGGGCGCGGGTGGCAGTACCTTCCACCGTGCATTGCGATCATTTGATCAGTGCCAGGGATGGGGCCGATGAAGATCTGCCTGAGGCCGTTGAGAAGAACCGGGAGGTGTATGATTTTCTGCGCTCGGTGTCCAATAAATATGGGATTGGTTTTTGGGGGCCGGGCAGCGGTATTATTCATCAGATTATCCTGGAGAATTACGCCTTCCCCGGTGGTTTATTGATCGGCACTGACTCCCATACCCCCAATGCCGGCGGTCTGGGGATGCTCTCGATTGGGGTAGGCGGGGCCGATGCCGTTGATGTTCTGGCCGGGATGCCCTGGGAGTTATCATGGCCGGGGGTGATCGGGGTCAGGCTTAGCGGCCGGCTGCGGGGCTGGGCTGCGCCCAAGGATGTAATTCTTCGTCTTCTGGAAATGCTGACCGTTAAGGGCGGCACCGGCTGCGTGATGGAATATTTTGGCTCCGGCGCCGCTGCTTTGAGCTGCACCGGTAAGGCCACTATTACTAATATGGGGGCTGAGCTTGGGGCCACCAACTCCATCTTCCCCTTTGACGCGGAGATGGCCGCTTATCTGCGGGCCACGGGCAGGGAGGAGCTGGCGGCCGAGGCTGAGGCTCACGCTGATGAATTGCGGGCTGACGCGGAGGTCTATGAGCAGCCGGAAAAATATTATGATAAGATAATTGAGCTTGATCTTGATACCCTCACCCCCTATGTGGCCGGCCCCTTTACCCCCGATTTGGGACGGCCGCTGGCTAAGATGAAGGAGGAGACGGCGGAAAAAGATTATCCTGAAGAGTTGAAGGTCGGGCTCATCGGCAGCTGTACCAACTCCTCCTATGAGGATATTGGTCGCGCCGCTGATGTGGCCAGGCAGGCCCTGGCCCATGGTATAAAGGCCAGGAGTCATTTCTTCATCAGTCCTGGCTCGGCTCAGGTACGGGCTACCGTGGAGCGGGACGGCCTTCTTGACCCCCTGCGGCAGATCGGTGGTGTGGTGCTGGCCAATGCCTGTGGCCCATGTATCGGTCAGTGGCAGCGTCAGGACTTTACCGCCCAGGAAAAAAATTCTATAATCACCTCTTTTAATCGTAATTTCAGAAGCCGGGCCGATGGTAATCCCGCTACCCTGGCCTTTATCGGTAGCCCGGAGACGGTTACCGCCATGGTTCTGGCCGGTAAGGTAACTTTTGATCCGGCTCGTGATGATGTTGATGGTATCCGCCTGCGGCCGCCCAGTGCCGACGCTCTGCCGCCAAATGGCTTTGATACCGGTCTGGTGAGCTACGAGGAGCCAGCTTCTGAGCCAGATAAGATTCAGGTAACTGTATCTCCGGAGAGTGAGCGTTTACAGCTCTTAGAGCCATTCCCGGCCTGGGACGGTGATGATCTTAAGGGCTTGGTGGTTCTGCTGAAGGCCGTGGGAAAATGTACGACCGATCATATATCTCCGGCCGGCCCCTGGCTGAAGTTCCGCGGTCACCTTGATAATATATCTGATAATATGTTCAGCGGCGCGGCCAATGACTTTGCCGAAAAGGCGGGATGCGGGGTGAATGTTATCAGCGGTGAACGGGAGGTACGCTTAAGTTCCCTGGCTCGTGCTTATAAAGAGCAGGGTGTCTCCTGGGCGGCCATTGGTGACGAAAATTATGGTGAGGGCTCAAGCCGGGAGCATGCCGCCATGGAGCCGCGTTATCTCGGGGCAAAGGCTGTTGTTGTCCGGGGCTTTGCCCGAATTCATGAGACCAATTTGAAAAAGCAGGGCAT
>CAZZJP010000193.1:0-3511 GCA_964654555.1 uncultured Desulfobulbia bacterium | reverse complement strand
TCATCATCATTAAGCAATTCATCTCCCAGTTCCGCCCAGAGATAACCGTAGGTTGGATCTTGGGAGACGACCTCTGACAGCAGGGTGACGCCACGCTCAGGGAAACCGCTGTGAATAAAATAGAGAGCCGCGGCGGCTTGGACAGCGATATTATTAAGGTTTCTACGCAAAAAATCTTCAACCTCAACAGGCGACATGCCTGGTATATTTCGGCGTGCGCAGCTCTCTGCTTTCATAATAGTAAGTTCCGGAATGTAGGACGTCAGGGGCTCCCAGGCCTGCAGTTCTGATAAGGCGCTTTGATTATCTTGTTGATTTAATAATTGCCTCAAAGCGGGAAGCCGTTTATGCCAGAGTCGTAAAATCTCTTCGGGGATGGATTTGTCACATAGTGAAACTATCCTGCCCAGCCAAATGGGCAGCATGGACAGGACAAAAGCTTCAGCGTCTGGAGCGCATAATTTAAGAATATGGTTTATCCATCTGGAAAGTTCTAACCGGCGCAGACGTAGAGCCCATTCATCTGGTTCACCTGCATTTTGACCGGACTCCGTCATGTTTAAGGCCCCTTTGTAGTCTAAGCGTAAAATTTTTATCAGCCATTTCGCCGGGAAAAATTGTTTACTTAAATCCTCCGGAAAAAGGTTTATTAAATTTGCGGCCGCACTAACCTGGCCATTGTTAAGGTAATGATGCAGGAGGGGAAATGCCGTTTCGGGGCCTGGCCGCTGAGAGAGCTTTTTACGCAGCATCTCACCCTGCCTCAGGTCGGTAAGAAGTCCGCGTAAATGGTTCTGGTAATCCTTCACGGCCTCGAGACGTCTGGTATTAACGGTATTTATTCTCTTTAATTCCGCTGTCAACCAGGTCATGTAGCCTTGCTCATGTTTTATGCGGTCATTTTTTAGCCGTTGGCGATCGTTTATTGCCAATAAATTAAAGGTCAATTCCGCAATCTGTTGCCAGAAACTTTCCTGATTGTCCACCTCGTTATTAAGGCCGTCAAATTTTGATAGACGGTTTATCAGCGCTTGCGGTAAATCAGCCAGAGATTTATAAGGTCTTGTGTTTATTGCGGCGCAGTCCTTTATGAGTTTGCGGCCGTTTCCGATAAGCCGGGTAATCTTAGTGCCTATATTTTGGCACTGTCCCTCGATCCTTTTGGCTTCTTTGATAAAATTATCAAGTTTCAATTTACCTTTGCTGATGGCTTTATCAATTTTTTCTTCCGCTCTTATCTCCTGGCAGTAATATTCTTTCGCCAATTCATCCAGATGAGCTCTACTGGTGCCCTTGATGACCGCCCCAAAGGCCGAGGCGTTAAAATAGGTGGACTGGTTGTCGGCGGCAATATTTTCCTCTAACAGCCGAAGAAGACTTAACAATTGGCGGTCCGTTTGTACCGTGGTGTTATCCAGACCCTCTATTTGGAAGAATTCCCGGTCAGAGGGCAGACCGGCACTATGGAGAATAACCCCCTGGGCGTGGTCGGATTCGCTGCTGGTAAAGGCCAGATCCTGGCCAATAAAAATAATTGGTCCCGCACCCATAATTTTTGCCAGACCGTGCGAAAAATGGGCTACGGAAAAGGCATCCGGGGCCAGGGTTTTTATGCCCAGGGCTTTTAATAACCAAAGGTCTGACTGCGATTCCTGCAGACCGATAAAGAGGTTACGGCAGGGGAATCTTTTGGTAATCAAAGGGGTAATATTGGCCAGGGAGACCAGTGAAAAAGGCCAGTCTCTATCCATAAAGGGGGCCAGCTTTTCAAAGTTTAAATCTTGATAATCAATGCTGGTGACGAAGTCTGGGGTTATTCCGGCCGTGAGCAAGGGGGCCAAGGCCGAGTCCACGGCAATGATGAGGCAGTGATCTTTCATTTTAGTTAGATCGTTTAAGCTATGGCTTAAGGAGGGGCCGGCGGCCACCAATACTGCCGGTACTCCCTTGAATAAATCCCGCAGGCAGTCAAGGCTGTAACTATGAGGAAGAAGGGCGAGATTAGTCAGGCGATTTTTCAAGAAAACAGAGCCGTATTTTTTTATGGTGCTGCCGGCAACATTAATTTTATTAAGCAGTCCATAGGTCTCGTCGTTACATTGTTTATACAATTGAGGGCGCTGGATGAAACTTGCCGGATGACGCAGAACATGGGTATCTTCGAGGGCGGCGAGACGTTGAACCTTGTTCTCGAAGGAGGCGTAGTTGATGGTGCCGATAAAGAACTCTACCTGAGCTGAGATGATGAGGGGCCGTAAGTCAAGAGCTCGCAAGGCGGCGGCAAACATTGAGACATCAGGCTCTACAATTACCAGCATGGCGACTTGCGGCCGTTCCCGCATTATGAGAAGAGGGGCGTATCCCAGGCCTATGCCGATAAATACGGTCAGATCATTGCTGTCATCAGGTATTATGTTTAGATGTTCGCTTGCATCTTGCCAGGGGTCTTCATTTTGGGCGCATGCCCCCAATTGTTTGTATCCCGCGGCGGTGTAACGCATATTTATTAGCCCCTGATTGGTGGCAAACATCTCCCCGGGCGGCGAGACGGATTGAGGCAGTTTAAAGAGTTCCGGCCGGTGATCGGCCAAACATTGCATATTGGCCTGAAATATAGAGTCGTCAATATCGGTAGAGGTCATAATTATATTTAGGTTGAGTTATTTTTGACAGCTTCCTGCTCATGCTAAATCATATCGGTCAATTAGAAGTTTAACTATAATGTAAAGTTTTATTATGTTTAAACCGATAAGAAGTGAAATATTAATTTTCTAACATATTGTTAATTAAAAAATATATAGATGTCTGAAATACATTTTAGCCCAGATTCCCCGCTTGAATCTATTCAACAAATTTGCCAGCAGGCCTCAGAAAGAGCGAGTCAAGGTGATACACAATCAGCGGCCCGGCTTTATGAGCGGGCTTTGTCTATTGATTCCTCAGATATTGTCTCTTTGAATAATTATGGCTTAGTTTTAAAACAAGTTGGTCATAACACCAAGGCTCATGAGGTTTTCAACCGTCTTGAAGCCCTTGCTCCCACTCTTCCCGAAGGGCATTATAACCATGGTAGTTTGTTTATGGCCGAGGGAGATATTCAGCGGGCTATTGGCTGTTTTAAACTGGCGGTTAGCTTAAGGGCCGACTATGTTGAAGCATGGTATTCTTTGGGCGTCTGCTACCGTAGAAACGGTCTGCTGGATGAAGCTATTAGGGCTCTTCGGCAGGGTGTCGAGGTTGGTGGCGGGGGTGAGCATGTTTTCCAGTTAGGGGTGACACTGCATGTTGCCGGTCGGCTTAAAGAGGCGGAATCAGCCTACGGTATGGCCCTGAGTTTGAAGGTGCGTCCTCTCTGTTTGTATAATATGGGGGTGCTTTTGCAGGAGCAGAAAAGATTTGCCGAGGCCAAGGACTATTTCGAGAAGGTTGTGGCCTTGCAGCCCGATAACGCCAAAGCCTATAATAATTTAGGCCTGACGATGGATGAAACCGGCTGTCACCAGGAGGCGGA
>CAZZJP010000192.1:0-3527 GCA_964654555.1 uncultured Desulfobulbia bacterium | reverse complement strand
CGGCCTCAGCCCTGGTGGCATCCTCAAGCCCCAACGAGAGACGCTTAATTCCGCAATCTTTTGCCCAGGCAATGGCCTCCCGCAGGGTGCGCAAGACCCAGCCCCGTGATTTACGCAATTTTTTAAAGATATGCAGATCTGATACCGGGATAGAGAGTGACAAAATATCCGGCTTCAGGGCGGCGGCATACTCGATGTCACTGCGGCGGCACATACTCCAGAGCGAAAATGAGGTTTGACAATATTCAGCACGGCAAGAGGCCATGAATCTTGACAGGTCTGGGTCAAGGGGGGTGGCAATACCAAGCTCTATCTCCTCAATCCCGGTTCTAACCAGGGCCTGGACAATATCCCGTTTTTGCCTCAGGGAAAAAGATATACCTGTGGTTTGAGCGCCTTCCCGTAATGTAGTGTCTATTAGTCCTTTCATAATTTTTGAGTTGTTCAGTTAAGGCACGTGAACATCCCGATAACGAAGCAGATTCGGTGCCCTGTGATCGCTTACGTTCCAGAAGATTAACAGGCCCCGGCTTTATTCAAGAACTGGTTTGTTCGAGGCCAACAGCAGCGGCCAGGGGTGAAATTTGTACCCGCCGAAGGCACAGGGGTAGCTGCGAACTCCCGATTGATCTCAACTGTGCAATCGGCAAGCAGCCGGGCCTCATCCGGATCATGAGTGACATGGATGATGGGGATAGACAGGTTCTTTTTCAGCTTGAGCAGTTCCTCCTGCAGACGCCCCCTCGTGGTTATATCGAGAGCGGAAAACGGCTCATCAAGCAACAGGGCCTCCGGCTTCCGGGCCAGGGCCTGGGCAAAGGCGGCCCGCTGTCTCTCGCCGCCGGATACCTGACAGGGGCGGCTGCCAGCAATATGCCGGATCTTGAACAATCCCAGCAAGCGGTTAGTCTCGGCTCTATCATTACTAATCAGATTAATATTACCGGCGATGGTGAGATGAGGGAAGAGGGTATGTTCCTGAAACACATAGCCAATTTTTCTTTGCCGGGACAGCAGATTCACCCGGCTGGCGCTGTCAAACCACACTGTACCATTATGAACAATACGGCCTTCATCGGCCTTAGTCAGACCAGCTATTATCCTGATAAGCGTCGTCTTTCCGGCTCCGGAAGGCCCGGTGAGAACGGTTATACCACCGTCCAGACAGCCAAAAGAAACCTGGAGATCAAAACCCGGCATTCTTTTTTTAATCTTCACCTCAAGCATAATAATCTCACTGACAAAATCAGACGGGCGACAGAGCCTTTGCCTGACCGCCATTTAAATAATTCACCACCAGCAGAATGGCGTAACTCACGCCAACCATAATCAGCGACATAACCGCCGCCTCGTGATATTGCAGATTCTCAACGTATTCATAGACCGCGATGGAAGCGACCTTGGTTTTACCGGGAATACTGCCGCCCACCATCAAAATTATGCCAAATTCACCCATGGTATGAGCAAAGGTTAGAACAGCCGCGGCCACAATACCATTAAGCGTATTGGGAATAACAATCTTAAAAAAGGCCTGGAGAGGCGTAAGCCCAAGGACATAGGCCATCTCAAGGAGGCGGTGATCAAGTTTTTCAAAGGCGGCCTTTATGGGCTGCACCGCGAAGGGCAATCCCTGTACCAGTGAAGCCCCCACCAGACCAGCGAAGGTAAAGGCCAGGGGCCAGCCGGTCAAGGCTGTCCAGCCCTGGCCCAGAAACCCCTTAGGGCCCATAATTATCAGAAGATAAAAGCCCAGCACGGTGGGCGGCACCACCAATGGCAGACCGACCAGGGACTCCAAAAAAAACTTGCCCCTGAATTTTTTGTAAACCAGAAGATAGGCCGCCGGCAAGGCGATAAGCAGCAGGAGAACGGTGCTTACCAGAGCCAGTTTGGCGGAAAGTATGAGGGGCGTGAAATCCATGTTATTATTTTAAGTTATTGATAACCGAATTTTTTTAAGACCGCCCTGCTCTCTTTCGAAAACAGAAAGGCAAAAAATCTTGCCGCCGCCTGCCGATGGCGGGAGCTTTTTATAATACAGGCACTCTGTTTGACTAACGGCGCTTTGCTAACCGGCCAGAAACGGCCCTTGAGGCCAGGTTTGGAGAGCGCAAAGGACAGGGCCGTAAATCCGCAGTCGGCGGCTTTTTGAGCGTACTGAAAGGCCTGCGCGACATTTTGAGCGTAAACCAGGCGCGGAAGAAGCCTCTTTTTAAGGGACTGGCTGAGTATCCCCATGACCGCCGCGCCGTAGGGGGCAAGTTCAGGGGTGGCAATGGCGACACGATTCATGCCCGGCAGATTTAAGACTTCCTGCCAGCGAGAGGCGCTGCCGGTATCATTTCTCGCCGTCCACAATACCGCCTGCCCCCTGGCATATATCCTTGGTTTTTCAGCCAGCCCGCCCTTGTATAACAGTTCGGGCCGTCTTTGGTCGGCAGCCAGAAAAAGGTCAAATGGCGCACCGTTATGAATGAGGGCGTAGAGCATTCCCGTGCCGCCATAGCTGGACAGAACCTCAATCCCGCTTTTGGCTGTGAAGAGTGGGGCTATAACTTTCATGGGGGCGGTAAAATTAGCCGCCACGGCCACAATCAGCTTCTCGGCCCTTACAGGAGCGGCGCTGCAAATCAGCCCTGCAAGACAGGCGGCCAATATGTTTTTAAAAAACCTCTTCATTTCTTCCACCCAATAGTGTTGTCCGATTAGGCTTTTTCGTTAAGCCAGGGGACTGATTTTTTTTGACGTTTTTGGGCAAAGATGAGGTGCTGCTGAGTAGTTAGCAATCAGGCCAATAAATCCGCGGCGGCATCACCATCTTCCAGGGCATCAAGAATCTGATCAATCTTGTCCTCCGTCAGACCGGTGTACCACCAGCCTTGAGGATAAATCACCATAGCCGGGCCCTCGTCACAGAGTTTAAGGCAGCCGGTATTGCTCAGTAGTACACCTTCAATGCCCCGATCGCTGAGTTCCTCCTCGATATAGGGTAAAAAGCCGCTGCTGCCCCGGCTTTTGCAGGCCCCTTTAGGTTCACCCTGCAGGCGGGAACTGGAACAAATTAATATATGATATTTTGGTTTCTTCATGTTCAAATTTCCTTCGCGTACGATCGCGTGGTCGTACCGCTCTAAAGATTAATGTCAGCAATCAGGCCTTCATAGACAACCGGTTCAACCCCCATTTTCCTTAACTCCGCCGCGGGGATATCACCAATTTTGACGGTAAACATCTTCTGGCAGCCGCTAATCTTTTCCGCCACCCCGGCAAAACGAGCCTGATCAAATTGATGCTTCTTATCCTCCTTACCTGAAGAGTAGGGAGCGACCTCCAGTTCCTCCAAGAGATGAAAGGCGTCCGGAGCCGCTTCATAAATTAAAAATTTTTCAGCCCGGCCAAAATGCTGATTAACGTTCACGCCGTCCGTAGAGGCGACTGCTATCTTTATGCTTTTCATTATTTTTCTCCAATTATTTGTAACTATTCAGCAGCACCCCATCTTCGCCCATTTAGGCCTTCTCGAATAC
>CAZZJP010000191.1:0-3545 GCA_964654555.1 uncultured Desulfobulbia bacterium | reverse complement strand
ACCAGGTGCTCGGAGAGAGTGAAGAAATTGAAAAAATATATCAAACAAATTGGCTACGGGAAGTAAAAAATAATGGTATTTCGCTAAAAGCTTTATCTGAGGCAATTGACAGGATGCAAGAGGACAGAATGGCACTATTATCAAAACAACTTAACTGGTTACAGGAAAATGGATTTTCAGAGGTCAATTGCTGGTACAAAAACTATAGATTTGCGGTATATAGTGGTGTAAACAAACCAAAATAAAATCAGGCAGTTTATTAAATGACAATTGAGCTAAACCAGAGACACTTAAAGACTTCGTAATATCAGTTCACTAAGGGTACCAAAGTTGATACTGCCCGATAGTGTAAGAGTTCTTTAGGTGAGAAGAAACAGCCCAAGAGATTGATGAGGGGGTGAAAATAACCCCTGACGTAAGTAGAAGTAGACCTTATTCCTGTTTTTCTCGATACTGCCTATTAATATAACTGTATAAATGACTACGCAAGATCATTTGATTGACTGGTTGACTCTGGCCCTCATTCCCGGCCTGGGAGCGGTTGGTATGGGGCGCTTGATCCGGGAGCTGGGTGATCCTGAGCAGATATTGGCTGCCGGCAGAGAGCGGCTTTTACAGGTGCGGGGTATTCGTCAACCCGTTGTGAAGGCCATTACCCGTAATCCTCCACGACGTGAAGCCGAGATTGAACTTCAGCGTTTGCGACAAAATAATTTCAGTCTCCTGACCTGGAATGACCCCGCTTATCCCGCTCTTCTGCGGGAGATATATACTCCCCCCATGCTGCTCTATGTCAATGGTGATGTTGAGCTCTTGAATCGGCCCTCTATTGCCGTGGTCGGTTCCAGGGCTGCCACCAGCTATGGCCTGAAGATTGGCCGCCGTCTCGGGGCCGAGCTTGGCGCCCGCGGCCTTAATGTGGTCAGCGGTCTGGCCCTGGGGGTTGATGCCGCCGCCCATGCCGCGGCTCTTGAAGCTGGCGGTATTACCATTGCCGTTCTGGGTTGCGGCTTGGATGTCCCTTACCCCCGCCGTAATCTTGGCCTGGCCCGGCGCATTGCCAGCCAGGGGGTTATTATCAGTGAATACCCCCTGGGCACCAAGCCCGAGGCCTTTCGTTTCCCGGCCCGTAACCGCATAATAAGCGGTCTTTCCCTCGGGGTAGTGGTTGTAGAGGCGGCCAAACGCTCTGGCTCTTTGATTACTGCCCGTCTTGCCATGGATGAGGGCCGGGAGGTTTTTGCCATTCCGGGCCGGGTGGATTCTGCTGCTAGTGCCGGAGCCCACAGTCTTCTTCAGCAGGGCGCCAAACTGGTTTATAAGCTTGATGACATTTTGGTGGAATTAAGCGCTCATCTGACGGATTTCAAGCCCGCAGCCCAGGCAGAACAAGACGAAGAAGATACGGTTGGCGGGGGAGTGGAGCTGACAGGGGAAGAGAGGTCGTTAATAAAGATTTTGGAACCATATGCCAGCCATATTGACAATATCATCGATAAATCTGGGGTCAAAGCGGCCAAGGTGCAGGAAACCCTCTTGATGCTGGAATTAAAGGGGCTGGTGGAATCCCTGCCCGGCAGCCAATACCGCCTTAGCGGCCAAATGCCTTAAAAGGCAGGCTGTCGGAAGGGAACAAGCGGACACCTCCAGCTCGTCTTACCATGACATGGCAAATATGGACTGAATAAGTTATTAGAAGGCAAGTCGCAGTGCGGTGCTGGCCATATTCAATAACGAGGCGGGATAAACACCGATAAAAATAATGGCGGTTATGAGGATAAAACTCACCGCCCTGGTGCCTATATCGACTCTGATGGGCTCGGTATCAACTTCTGGCTCATTGCAGTAGGTTACCTTGACCACGGAGAGATAATAATAGATGGCGATGGCGGCGTTTAAGGCCCCGAGAATGACCACGGTGAGATGGCCGGCCTGCATGGCCCCGGCGAGGAGGAGAAATTCACCCATAAACCCGGCAAAGGGCGGAATACCGGCTAAGGCAAACATACTGAGCCCCATGGTAAAGGCCAGCAGGGGTGAGCGTTTGTAAAGTCCGGCCAGACCGGCAATGGGTACATTCTCGCCGGATTTGGAGACCTTGCAGATCACCATGAAACAGGCCAGGTTCATGACAAGATAGCCCAGGATATAATATATGGAGGTGGCGTATCCGGCCTCTTTAAAGGTCAGAATACCGAGGAGAACAAAACCGGCATGAGCCACGGCGGAAAAACCCATCATTCGTTTAAAATCTGTCTGGCGCAGGGCGCAGAGATTACCATAGAACATCGAGCAAACAGCCAATATGGCCATGAAGTTGATAACGGCCTCAGAGGGATTGATTAAATTAACAATCCTGATCAGCATAGCCACTCCGGCCAGTTTGGGAACCGTGGCGAGGAAGGCGGTGGTTTCGTTAGCGCCACCTTCGTAGGCATCGGAGACCCAGAAGTGGAAGGGGAAGATGGCAAGCTTGAACATGAAGACACACAGAATCATGACTATACCCACCACTGCCGCGGGTTCGTGGGTAAGGGCGGGAAGTTTGGCGGTAATCGCGGCCAGGTTGGTGCTGCCGGTGAGCCCAAAGACATAGCTCATTCCAAAGAGCATGATTCCAGTGGCCATAACTCCGAAGAGCATGTATTTAATCCCGGCCTCCATCTGAATCCTCAGGCCGTGTTCACTGCTGCGCATGGGCAGCATCAGATAGAGGGAGAAGGAGGAAAGCTCCAGGGCGACAAAGATTGCCACGAGGTCAACGCTGGATACCAGCATCATGAGGCCCAGGGTGCTTAAAATCAGGCAGAGATAATATTCAGGCCTCACTCTCTTTTCAATCCCTTCGTGCCTGCCGCCAAAGATGAGTACGGCAGTCATACCGCCAGTAATCATTATTTTAAAGAGCTGTGAAAAGAGATCAACACTGTAGGCACCACTGAACAGCAAGCCGCTGCGGTTCACTCCGCTGGCGCTCAGAATCAAGGCACCAAGTCCAGCGGCTATGGCGACATTCCGAGCGCTGTTATGGTCATCACTTAAAGAGAGCAGGAAGACAATGAGGGCTCCAAGAAGGAGAAAAAGTTCTGGGGCAAAGAGCATTATATTCATAAATATTTCCTACTATCAAGGCAGACAGGCCAGGGCGGGATGGACTACTCCGGCGTTGACCTGTGCCAATAAATGATGCACGGTACTGTGCATTACCGACAGGAACGGCCCGGGGGCCAGACCAATCCAGAAGACAAATACCAAGAACGGGGCGAGAGTCACAATCTCCCGGGTATTTAAATCCATGAGACCCTCATGGGAGGGATTGTTTACTCCGCCCCAGATAACCCTTTGCAGCATCCTCAGCATATAAGCGGCGGCCAGAATAACACCTGGAATGGCGACGGCGGTAACCAGCTTATGATTAGCAAAGCCACCGGCCAGCACCAGAAACTCTCCGACAAAGGAGTTGGTACCCGGAAAGGCGAAGGATGACAGAGAAAAGATGGCGAAAAAGGTGACAAAGACCGGCATATACTTACCGACCCCGGTGG
>CAZZJP010000190.1:0-3569 GCA_964654555.1 uncultured Desulfobulbia bacterium | reverse complement strand
AACAGTTACGCTCTGGGGCTATTGTTACTTCTATGCACCACGCTGAATAGTTACCAATCTGTATATGCTTCCGCCTTTGGGAATATGCCTTTAAACTTCATTAAACCGCGATGGGGTTTATGGTCGCTTGATTTACTCTCAATCAGGTCGGTAAAATATTGATTGCGCCAACGATTGGCGTAGCCTATATCGGCGGCAAGGCAAGGTTCGGGATTGGCGGCTCAGAGTGGTTTTCCCGACTTGCCGCGGGCCGGTAAGGATGACCATTTTTCGGGTCAGATCATTGCCAATCAGCTTTTTAAGATAGCGGCTCATCCGACTATTATGTCATGGATTGCAAAAAAGTCGCGACTGTTTTCCATACCTGCGGAGAATAGTCGCGACCTCTGATCAAGAACTTGCATTAATATCGACAAACTACGGGTAATAAGGCCACTCGGAGGCAGAATGATTTTCGCTAAAAATCATTCCTCATTCTTTGGCCAGGTTATGACTCCATGCCGTGTTGACCACAAGCGGCACCCGCAGGTCGAGTACAGTCTCCATTTCAACCTTCACTATTTGTTCTATTTGATCCATCTCCCCTTCCGGTACCTCGAAGATTAATTCATCATGGATCTGGAGGAGCAGTTTACTCTTTAAGTCATATTCTTTCAGGCGCTGAGCGACATTAATGGTTGCCAGTTTAATAATGTCGGCAGCGGTACCCTGAATGGGGGTATTCATGGCCGTGCGCTGGGCGGCTTCACGCCGGTTTCTGTTTTTGCTGTTTATGTCCGGCAGGGGGCGGCGGCGCCCCAGGAGGGTAGTGACAAAGCCCTGGGCCTCGGCCTGCTGGACGATGTCAGTCATGAATTGCTGTACTCCTTTGTAGAGCTCAAAATAACGGTCGATGAAAGTGGCCGCTTCTTTACGGCTGATATGCAGTTGGCCTGCCAGGCCGAAGGCGCTCATGCCATAGACAATTCCAAAATTAATACTTTTCGCCACCCGTCGCATCTCGCGGTTAACAACCTCTTGATTTACCCGGAATATTTCGGCGGCGGTCTTGGTGTGAATGTCCTCACCGTTGCAGAAAGCCTGGATTAAGGCGGGATCCTCAGCGTAATGAGCCAGCACCCGCAGGTCGATCTGGGAATAATCGGCCGAGAGGAATTGGCAGCCGGGGGCAGGAATAAAGGCGGCCCTGATCCGCTGGCCGGCAGCGCTGCGAATGGGGATATTCTGCAGATTAGGGTCACTGCTGCTCAAGCGGCCGGTGGCGGTGACGGCCTGATTAAAGCTGGTATGCAGGCGGCCGGTTTTGGGGTGAATCATGCCCGGCAGTTTATCGACATAGGAAGATTTGAGTTTGGCGAGATTACGGTATTCAATAATCAGACGGGGCAGGGGGTGGGTGGCAGCCAGTTTCTCCAAAACTTTGATGTCGGTGGAATAGCCGTTCTTGGTTTTGCGGCCGTGAGGCAGGCTTAGTTTCTCAAATAAAATTTCTGCCAGCTGCTGAGGGGAATTAATATTAAATTCCTGCCCGGCCTGTTGATGTATTTCCTCGGTCAATTCCTGAAGATGACGACCGAATTCCACGGCCAGCGACTCTAAAAGGCGGCGGTCAATCAGGATACCATTGGCCTCCATATCCGCCAGAACGGGGATGAGCCGAATCTCTACCTGGCTGAAGAGGGGCCAGAGGTTGCGGCTGTCTAACAGGGGCTCGAAATAATGCCAGAGACGCAGGGTGCAGGCCGCATCCTCGGCCGCGTAATCCACCGCCTGTTTAATGGGTACCTGGGAAAAATTTTCTACCCCGTTCTTTTTAATAATATCCTGAAAAGAGATCATTTTAATCTCTAACAGTTCGGCGCTCAGGGTATCTAATTTATGGGAACGGCGGGTAGGATCAATGATATAAGAGGCCAGCATGGTATCCCAGAGAGGGCCCCGCATGGTGAGCCCGTGCCGGGTCAGGATGGCATAATCAAATTTCAGGTTATGCCCCAGCTTGGGAAATCTCGGATTGGATAAAAAGGGTGATAAGCAGTCCTGTACCGTGGTTAGAGGCAGTTGGCCGGGCTCTAACCGGCCCTGATCATCGCGGTGGGCGATGGGGATGTAATAGGCCGCCTCCTCGCCGATGCTTAAAGAGATGCCTACCAACTCGGCGCTCAGGGTATCAAGGGAGGTAGTTTCGGTGTCAATGGTCAAAAATTCGGCTTTTTTTATCTTTTCGCACAGAGCGGTCAGCTCACTGACGCCGTTCAGCAAATGAAATTGCCGGGGATCAAGGGGACGGGTGTTATCTATCCCGCCGCCGGGCAGCATACTGGTAAAATCAAGGGTGGTAAAGAGGGCGGTGAGATGGTCGTGGTCGGGCTCCCGCATTTCGTAATCGGCCAGTACCGGAGTGGGAAGATCATCTTTCAGGCGGATCAGACGGCGGGAGAGCCGGGCCTGCTCCTGATGAGTGGTTAGATTTTCTTTCACCTTGGATTTTTTAAGGTTCTCTATGTTGGCATAGAGTTCATCAAGGCTGTGAAATTCGCCGATTAACTTAGCGGCGGTTTTGGGGCCCACTCCAGGTACGCCCGGCACATTATCGCTTTTATCACCGATAAGGGCGAAAAGATCGAGCAATTTGGCGGGTGATACCCCATATTTTTTCTCGACAGCGGCCTGGTCGAATGTTTTGTTGCCCATGGGATCCCAGACTGAAATGCGCTCTGAAACTAATTGCAGCATATCCTTATCACCAGAGACAATAACTACCCTCAAATCTTGATTCTGGAGAGCCAGGGCCATGGAGGCCAGCAGATCGTCGGCCTCCACCCCCGCCTGTTCCACACTTAGAATATTATAGGCCTGAACAAGTTCTCTGATATAAGGAATCTGAGCCGCGAGATCATCGGCCATGGGGGGACGGTTGGCCTTGTAATCCGGGTAAATATCATGCCGAAAATTAGGGCCTCTGGCATCGAAGGCAATGGCCAGCCACTGGGGACTTTTTTCGTCTATGATGCGGTTTATTATTTTGCTGAAGCCGAAAATGGCGTGAGTTGGCAGGCCGGCGGCATTGCTTAAGGGGCTTATGGCATGGTAGGCCCGGTGGATATAAGCATTCCCGTCAACAAGGTAAACAGAACCGTTTTTATGCATAAATGATCTCGAGGGCAGTGGATTTGGGCTTTCAAATCCGGAAGGTGAAGTTTTGTGTCTAAAAGATTATAGGATATTACCCTCTGTATCGTGATCATCTTTGTGCTCATCTGGGATGTCACCGTGGTGGTCTTCGTGCTCCAGCTCATGATCGACCACCAAGACGGGAGAGGCTCCCGGCCCAGAGCCGTCGATGCTGGGCTCAATGGTGCGATGACTACGGGTGGGTGGAGAAAGTTTATCTTTCGGCAGCACCAAAGTAATGATTTTTTCCATGTCCTTTCTGGCATCAGGATCCATTAAGCAAGTTGGGCAGGAAGAAATATGGTTCTCCATAAGTTCTACCATTCGGGCTGGGGCCAAGGCCTCATCCTGTACTTGCAGATACCATGATTTTAAAAGCTTTTTAAAGCGATCGC
>CAZZJP010000189.1:0-3572 GCA_964654555.1 uncultured Desulfobulbia bacterium | reverse complement strand
CCTGTATCAAGATGTCCCGTTGCTGCGCTCCGCTGCCCACGGACAAAGGGCTTTACGGCCTGCTTAGTGAACGCGGTCTCTCCATTCACCACAACGACTGCCGACGTTTCAAATCCCTTGCCCTGCAGCGGGAGGATGTGGTGGAGGTGCGCTGGCAGCTCAAAAAGACCAGGGTCTCCAAGGAACAGACTCTGTTTATACCAGTGGTGATTAATCGCAGCCGGATGCTTATGATTCTCGGGGTGGCCCCGGTCGAGATGGTTGTCCATAATATAAGCGCCTTGACCGTTAAGAGGGACAGTTGCTCGGCCTGGGAAATACAGTTCAGTGTTGATAATTTGCAGCAATTAAAAAATGTGCTTAATCATTTTAGTAAAAATCGTCTGTCCTATGAAATATTTCTTAATACCTGATTATCTAAGGAGGAAACGGTGATTTATAGAAAGTTTACAATATGGTTATTATCCTGTCTTGTTCTGGTTGGCAGTGCGGCTGTCTCGCGGGGGGCGGTTTATATTGATAATGGGGATGGAACTGTTACCGATAATCAGCAGGGGGTGATGTGGCAGCAGACGGATGACGGTAAGGAGAGGTCGTGGCAGGATGCCAAAAAATATTGTGAAAATCTGGACTTGGCCGGCCATAAAGACTGGCGTCTGCCTGAGATTTCCCTGCTCACCGGCCTCCTGGAACCGGCTAATTCCCCTACTGTTGATCCAACACTGCGGGTTAAGCCGTCCTATTACTGGTCGGTCACCGAGGGGGCAAATCCCAACACCGCTAAATATGTAAATTTCTTTTATGGTAATACCTACGCTTATAGTAAGGATAATAGCTATTACGTGCTTTGTGTCAGAAATGCGGCATTGAAAAAGGTTAATAATCTGGCGGTCTCGGTTTCCGACCAGATTGCCTCGACAGCGCCCTATGAAGTTAAATTCAAGGCGAAGATAACCGGTGGTACCGCGCCCTATTTCATTGAGTGGGATTTTGGCGATGGTGAAACGGCCAGCACACTGGAACCCCGGCATGTGTTTGCCTCTCTTGGAACCTATAAGGTGCTGCTCACCGTCTCTGATAATGATGGCGCGGTTAGCTCGGCGGCGGCGGGAATAGTGCTGCCCCCACCGTCCGTCGGGACGGCTGAAAAGTCCGCTGCTGTCAGTGGGGTTAAACCTGAGCCGTCGGTGGTGGTTCCAGCGGCTCCTTCAGAAAATAAGGTCGTGAACAATGGTGCGGTTAGCGGCGGGAAGAGCGTTAATAAAACTTTGCCGAACCAGGGAACAGGCAAGGTTAATACTCTGGAAACGGCCAATGCCGGGGCCGTGAAGGAGGAAAATCTCACCACTCCCGCGGAGGTTGAGAACCAACCGCAGGAAAGCGGCAACGAGGCTGCCGCGACGACCGCGGAGGTTCTGGCGGTAAAGCCGGAATCTCAACCTGATAACAGCTCTCTGGCACCCCTGCTGGAGATTAGTACCGGCGGGCAGGCCGGGGGAATTAGTAATGATCTGGGCCACGGTCTTCTGGCTTACGCCATGGTTAACGCTCTGCATGGTGACGCGGACTGGAATAAGGATAATGTTATCATGGCCCATGAATTGCGGGCCTATATGACCGCGGCCGTGGCCAATATCTCCATGGGAGCGGTTAAGACCAAAAGCACCATGAGCGGAGATGACTTCGGGATCTGCTCGGCGGCGGGTACTACCTATCTCCTCGCCGTGGGCCTTGATAAATACCATGATGATTTTCGGAGCCAGCCCTTCGTCCTGGATGATATACCCGCCCTTCAAAAAGCGGTGGCTGGGAGATGCGCCATAACCAAGAGCATGGTACTCACGGGTAAACATGCCAATCGGGCCGAGTTCCTGCATGCCATGCGCCGGATCGGAGCTCTTATGAAGCCGGCGGATCGGGTTATATTCTATTTCGCCGGGGTTGGCAGGCAGCAGGATGGCCGGCTTAATCTGTTTTTCTATGATACCATCAAGGGCATGACCGCCTTTACTGGTCTCTTCTATGATGATATAACTTCCTTTCTTAGACAGCGGCCGGGCTCCGGGGTAACCGCGATTCTGGAAATAGGAAACAGGAGTCAGGGGACAGGAAGCGGGAGCCGGGGAACAGGAAATCAGAAATAAATAACAAGAAAAAAATAAAATGAAAGATAATGATTTTATCGGTCCTGATTATGTCGGCCGTATTTTATTGGGGGGCTATTCCAGCGCTCTGGTGCGGCGGATTAAAGATAATATATTATCCCTGCGGACTCTGGAGTTGGCCCGTGTGCCTATTATTCCCTATATCTCGGCCTGGCGTGATGATGGCCGGGTGATCTGGTACGAGTACGTGGGTCAGGGCTTCTGCGAGCTGCTTAAATGCTCCTGCTCCGAGGCGGCAGAGGTCTTTCGCCGTTCTATAATAGACTGCCGTCAATATCGCTACGTAAAGGTGGAAGAGAAGGTCGAGGAGGAGATTATTACCCGTGACGAGTTGGCCGGTTTCTGGCGCGGCCTGCGTGATGAGGTCAAAAAAAAGGGGACGGTGGATGCCGTTTATCATGTCCTGAAGGGTGAGGATTCGGTCTGGCTCAAGGATCAAGCCCATATGGAGGCCTTTCCTGACGATGGTATTTGTCTGTCGGTGGGGTTCCTTTCCGATGTTACCAAGGAGATGGAGCTCAAAGACCTCTTTGAAAAGATCGGTTATATTGATGAATTAACCAGGCTGCCCAAGCGCTCTATCCTGGATCGGATTCTGGAGATTAATATTGGTAATCTGCAGCGTGGTAATATAAATGATTTTGTTCTGGTGATGATTGATGTTGATAACTTCAAGCTGGTTAATGATAATTACGGCCATCAGGCCGGTGATTACGTCCTGGCCAATCTGGCCGAGGTTATGAAGGCGACAACCCGTAAGCATGATGAGATAGGACGTTATGGCGGCGAGGAATTTTACGGATTCACGGTTGGTGATCTGGAGCTGGGCCGCCGTTTTGCCGAGCGTTTACGGAGAAATGTTGAAAAGACAGTTTTTGAATATAAAGGCCGGGTGATACCGGTTACTATCTCCATAGGGGTGGCCGCGGCCTCGCAGGCTGGTAAGAAAATCACCCCGGAACAGCTTATTTTTATAGCCGATAAACGTCTGTACGCCGCCAAGGCCAAGGGCCGGAATGTGGTGGTCTCCGCTGATCAGCCGGAGAGCTGAATAACGATGTCAGGCTTTGCCGAAGACCCCGGCCCGGGGGATAAACCAAAGGTCTTATGTATCGCCTGCCGCTTTTTTTATATCACCTATGAGCCCGCTCTCCCCTACGGCTGCCGGGCCATGAACTTTAAATCTAAGCAGATGCCTTCCCAGGTAGTTTTTGCTAACTCCGGCCTGAAGTGTCAGGCCTTTCAGGGCAAGAAATAAAGCGTGAACAGGCTTGTGGTTTTCAGGGCTTATGAGCGGCCGGGCTTAGAGAGCCGGTGAACTCCGCGAGGAGCGTTTTGTCCTTTTTCTCCAAAAACAGACCGAGAGCGGTAAGCCGCTTAATTATTTCCGGCGGGGCGGCGTGTTCC
>CAZZJP010000188.1:0-3607 GCA_964654555.1 uncultured Desulfobulbia bacterium | reverse complement strand
CCCGACTGCCCGAGCTTCAACGCCATAACCTGTACCTCGTTGTTCAAACGCCATTCCGAGGCAGTGGCTGCCGGTTTTAAGCCCTGCCGCATCTGCAAACCATAAAGAGGCCCTATGCCGATGATGAATTGGCCTTATAGGTACCATCTAAGTTCCAAGATGAAATTACGGCGCTCGCTGTATGAGGTGCTGCGAGATCAGTTAGATGGCAATTTGGTGCAGCTGGCTTTAATCGACTCATATCGTAATTTCATCCGGGCCGAAGAAACTTACCCCTTTGTGCAGAAACGGGAGCTAAAACCCAAGGCCAGGGTCGCGGAGAAGGAGTTTATCTACCATAATCATTTTCTTATTATCTTCTGCGAGGGAACCATCCCTAATAATTATAAAAAATACATTCGTTTTTTTGACAACAACAAGGTAACCAAGGACTCCATCGAGAAACTGCCCTACATCACCATCCACAAAAAATACAGCGCCAATCTACGTTATTTCAACAATCCGTCCTTTAGTCGTTTCATCAAGGACATGCAGCCCGTTGACTATGCTCTTCTTGTTCAGAACGACCCCACCATCAAATCACAGAACCGTTATATGATGACCCATTTCCATGTTCGGGTGGACTGGCCTATTGATGATGCCACAGAGGATATGGGCCAAAATCTGCGTTATATCAGTAAAGAACTCTACGAACGGGGGGAGAAATACGCTGCCCATCTCCATCATAAATTATTTGAGAATTATGGTTTCCATCACTCCGTCGGCGGCCGCCGCACCGCCGCCGTGGTGGCCGCCCAGTTCCTTAAACGCATGCAGTTTATCTCTACTATTTATGTCTCCAGCGCCGAGGCCAGAACCCTGACCAGAATCAGTGAGCGCGGGGTAGGCAAATACGTGCTTATTAAAGTACCTATTACCGACATTGCCCGTCTGGCCAAGGAACACCGCATGCGGTTCGATAATTTTGTTGAGCGTTATATGGTGGATATGGGTGATGACTGCGGGGTGGGGATTCTGCATGTAATCTACCGCAACTCAATATATTCCAAACCGCCGGAGGATGGCAAAATGCGCCGCCTGCGTCCGGATTATCAGTGGCTCAGTGTGCATGATCAGTTGCTCCTTCCCCTGCCCTCTCAGCCCGAGGCCTTTCCCGTGCGCTACAATACCATCTATTCCACTGATTAACTTTTACCTCCCCCCCTCTGACCGACTCCCCGCTCGAACTGGATTGTTGGCGCGGGCGTCTATAATGATTATCTTTTGAAGCGGTCTTTTGCTGATATAAGTGAACAAGAGGAGCTGCCATTTAATGTGATTTTGTTTACAAATGAAGATATCATTAAATAATGAATAAAAAGCTGTGAAATAACAAGTTTGACGATAAAATCTTTCTGGGAGCTATCATCTTGCCACAACATCGAAATTCACTGCTCTGTCCCAATTGTCGGCGGCTGATCAGCCGCGATATTCCCCGCTGCCCGCATTGCGGCCTGCACCGGCCGGGGGCCTGGTGGAAGAACACCCCCTTGTTTACCGGCTTCTCCGATGAATATAAGCTTATAAAAATTATCATCTACGTCAATATCGGGATGTATATGTTATCCCTGCTGCTCAGCTCGCATGGCGTGAGTTTCAGCTCTAATCCCTTTCGATTTTTATCACCAAGCAACAGAAGCCTTCTGGTTCTCGGGGCCACGGGTACCATCCCCATCCTCCAATTTCATAATTGGTGGTCATTGATTGCCGCCAATTATCTGCACGGCGGCCTGATGCATATTCTGTTCAATATGATTGCCCTGTGGGAGATAGGGCCGCTGGCCGTCAACGAATACGGTAACTACCGGACATTTACTATTTATACCCTGGGAGGAGTTGGCGGTTTTTTTCTCTCTCTCCTGGCCGGAGTCGGCCTAACCATTGGTGCTTCAGCGGCAATATGCGGTCTGCTTGGGGCAATCCTCTATTATGGCAAGAGCCGGGGCGGCACATACGGCCGCCGGGTTTTCAGGCAGGTGGGGGGCTGGGCTATAGCTATTTTTGTTTTTGGTCTGCTGATTCCGGGGATCAACAACTGGGGCCATGGCGGCGGCATGGCGGCCGGTGCCATGCTCGGTTATCTTTCCGGCTACACGGAACGACGGCCGGAGAACATCAGGCATAAATTTCTCGCTGTCGGCTGCGCGATTTTAACCGTATTGGTTCTCAGCGGAGCGGCACTAAGCGGGCTGCGACTGTTTATGGCCTAAGCGGTAGAACGAGAATCAGGAGACGGTTAAGGAATGGATAGCTTCAAGGTCAGCGACGAAGAAACAAAAGGGGTTATCAGAGATTTCCTGGAAATGGGGCATGCCGACAACATAATTACCATGTTCAAACAGGATTCCAGCCTTTTTGCCTGGACTGGTGAGTTACTGCGTGACGAGCGTTTTGTCGTCCGTCTGGGGCTGGTGCTGGTGTTTGAGGAATTAGCGGCCATGGGGCATAAGGAAATCAGGCTTGCCATTCCAGCGCTCGCGCCCCTGCTGGCGGCCGGGATTCCCGCCTATGTCCGGGGCGAGGCCGTTACCATTCTCGGGATTATAGGCACCATTGAGGCCTTGCGTCTTCTCAGGCCGTTACAAAATGATACCGACCCGCAGGTGCGAGAAATTGTTGAGGATATTTTCTCCGCCAGGCCGAAAATTTGAACTTTTTGAATTAAAGGACAACCCGGTTAATGGCCGCTGTTCTCAGGGAACCGGTGCGATAGTACTTTACCGCTGGTTTGCCAAAGGCCATGGCGTAACCAAAGCGATGGTCTGCCGGAATACCAAGTTTTTCTTTAAATTCAGGCATAAATTCGTTCAGAGCCCTGGTCGCCATACCGTCCCAGACGGTGCCAACCCCCATGCTCTGGGCCAGAAGTTCGAAATAGGAGAGCGCGATCAGGCAGTCCGGTTCAGGACAGGGACAGTCCTGGGGAGCGGAGGTAATAAGAAGATGCGGCGCACCCCGAAAAATTATATCAATGCCTTTTTCCTGCCATTGCTTCACAAAGCCGCTAAATGATTCACTATGACTTTCCGGGAGCCTGCCCGCCATGGTTAGTTCGTGCAGTCGGCTCATAACCTCAGCCCGCAGTCTGGCCATAACCGTTTTATCGTCCACCACGGTGAAGAGTACCTGCCGGGCATTCATCCCTGTCGGCGCCTGCCAGGCTAATTCAAGCAAACGCTGCACAAGAGCGGGGTCAAGATTCTCATCTTGGTAACGGCGGATTGAGCGGCGCCCTCTAATCAGGGCCTCCATCTTATCCGCCTCCGGCAACATGTCCTTGAGGGTTAGACAATCGGCCGGGGCCGCCCCAGAAATAGATATTGCCCCTACGGGACAGACCATCAGGCAATGCTGGCAGTTAATACACATCTGGCCCCGCGTGGCCGCCACCCGCGGATGGTCGCCAACCATGGTGAGTACCAGGAGCGGGCAGTCGGAAACACATTCGGTGCAGCCGATACATAACTCTTCATCCACTTTAAAATCCAACCCGGTCATTGTTTGCTCCTCCCGTATTTTTATTAGCCGCAACTCTAACTATTCAGCCAAGACTGCTCAAAAGCCGCTG
>CAZZJP010000187.1:0-3651 GCA_964654555.1 uncultured Desulfobulbia bacterium | reverse complement strand
TCTGCCCTGGCAGCCTTTCAGACTCGGGGCAGACAGGGGTTTGATCCGCAATTTTGCTGGGATACCCAGCGTTATGACCGGCACTTGATGCTGGAACGGGAGTGCCATTATTTCAGCCGGGAATTTTGCCGAGGGTATATGGCCGCCGCTCCCCCGGCCGGGGTGGAGGATGATTTCAGCTCCCTTGTCAACAGGGCTGCTGAGGTGTCTGCTGATTATCTCTTGCATCGTGATTTTCAGTCCCGGAATCTCATGATTCATAAGGATCGTATTAAAATTATAGATTTTCAGGGTTCTCGTCTGGGGCCGCTGGCCTACGACCCGGCTTCATTGTTGAATGATCCTTATGTCAATTTAGATCACAGGCTCAGGCGTGAGTTGCTGTCTCTCTATATTCGGGAATTAACAAAACTTACAGCGTTGAGCGAATTAGAGTTTATGGACTCGTATTATCACATAGCCCTGCTCCGTAATCTGCAGGTTTTGGGGGCCTACTCCTTTTTAATCCGGGTACGGGGTAAATTATTTTTTAAACGATTTATTGCCCCGGCTTTTAGTGATCTTCAGGTTTTATTGAGAGGAGAATTAAAGGGAGCCTATCCCCAGCTGCAACGATTTGTGATAGGGCTCCCACCTCCGGGACTACAGGCCCTTAGCGGCGGTTAATTCGGCTTTGGCAAAGATTGTTTTTAATCTGTTTTTGACCGTGGGCGGAAGGATGATAAATGTAAATCCCGCCCTGATTCGCAGCGGGGTAAAATCAGGGTTACGTTCAATAATCTTGAGGCTGGATAATACCGCGTATATTCCTTCCAGGCCGGCAATTTCCTTGCTGCCTGTAAAACTGATGGTGATCATCACCGGGTCGCAAACCTGAAAAATATTATCGGTGGTAAATTCACATAACAGGCCGCCGGAACTTATATTTAGGACATCGGTTTGCAGTTCTCTGTCACGTTGAGCTATTATCGCCTTGGTTTCCGGGATATAGTAGCGAGTGGTCAGGCGCATGGTCATTGGATTACAAATTTTATTGATTAAACTGCCAAGCTCTGAACTGGGAGAGGTCAGGGGCAGTATGTGCTGAATGCCATGGTGCAGACCGGCATGGCTGGCGCCCTGCTCATCCACCAAAATAATACATGGCGTATGATTATCAGATTCCGGTCTGGAAATCTCCCGGCAGAAATCAAGGCCGTCATCGTCCTTTTCCGTTAGAACATAGAGCAATAGATGCACGACGTTATTTGTCAAGGCCTCCCTGGCCTGGCTGACCTTATGTACCTCCGAGATTAATATATCATCATACATGCTGAGCAGGTTTGCTTCGAGGTTACGGCGTTTTTCGCTTGAACAACCGGTTATTAATATATGCCTGGCCATAATTTTACACTTGAAAAGAGGTGGTTGGGAGGTTGCGGCTCACAAAACTTATAGTTAGTAAAAAAATATAATTACTTTGGGATGTAATCGCAATGTGTTGGATGCTGTCGGTTACAATTCGTAACTATTCAGTGTGGCGCCTAAAAGTAACAATAACCCCAGAGCGTAACGGTTCAGCAGTGCTCCAGGTTTGTTCATTTAGGAATTCGAAGCATACTTTGGTATTTGAGAAGGCCTAAATGGGCGAAGATGGGGGGCTGCTGAATAGTTACTACAATTCAAGATTAAAAGCGGGTAATTATTTAGTGTGATGTAAACAAGAGCCGACCGCTTTACCCGCTCAGGGCCTTTAAGGCGAGCAGGGCATGCCATGATGAATCTAAGAACGGGGCGGCTTTGCCGGTTCTGGCAAAGCCGCCAGCGGCCGTCTGGCATGAAACAATATATTCTCTGGCGGCCTTTATCTTCTTTGGACGGGCACTTATGATAGCAAGAGAGGCCAGACAATAATGACTGTTTTCTATGTATGAAGTGGTGGCTGGGAAGAAACCAAAACCACCATCACCATTCTGGCAGGCCCGCAGCCAGTCGGTAAGAATGTCAATATTTTCAAAAACGCCGGCCTTTAATGAAAGGCCGAAGTATAGCTCTCGGCAGAATTTCCAGGGCTGTCTGCCGGACTGCCGATTTTCAGGTAATGGTCCTGGTGATATCTGGGTCAAAAAGTATAGATTCTCATAGCTCTCGTCCGCGGATGCTTGTGGGGAACTGAAGCTGATTTCCTCTCCGGCAAAGGCGGCTATTCTGGTAAGATAATACAGCAGACGGGGGGGGAGTGAATCACTTTCATCCCCCTGGTATTTTTTTATTAATTGCAGGAGGCCGGATTTGTTTACGGCGGCAGGCTGTTGAACCGGCGAGTACAGATCAAGCAGCGCCAATTGCTCTAAAGCCTGGAAGGTATCTTGAATAGTGGCCGGCAGGCTGGGAACGGCCGCGAAACCGCCCTCGTTTTTTTGGCGGCTTAGGATAAAATCTCTCAGTCTTGTTATATCAATTTCTGTAAATGGATTCATAATTGTCTCCCCATCCACTTATTATAATGCCTAACTAAGGGCCTGTAGAAAATATAATTATACCGTATTATAAATTATATTTGACTTATTTTTATTTAATTTATTTAATAAGATAGGTTGTTGATGATTGCCTGCCTTTGACGTTTCATTAAAATTTCCCTGCAGGAGGGCGTATGGTAATTCATGATGGAGATGGTCTCGAATTTGAGGCCGATGACGGGGCTGAATTGTTGGAGATTGTTCGGGATGGTTTCCGGGCTCCAGTTGTCGACAGTGACAGTATATCACTGCTGGTGGGTGATAAACAATATAAAGTCTTTAACATTGCGGCCCGCGGAGTGGGGATTTTTCTTGATGTCTATGATGAATTGATTCCCGAGCAGCTTTTAACCGATATGCTGATTAGTTTTAACGGCCGTGAATTTAGGGTCTCGGGCCGGGTTGTGCATATTTCCATGGACGAGGCTCATGTCTTGTGCGGGATTGCCTTAACCTGCCTTGATGAGGTTTGTGAACAGGAACTGGACGGCTATTTACAGCAGTGTAAACGCGCCCTTTTTTCTTAAATCTCATGTCCCTTTTAACGCCTATGAATGAAATACCACCTGTGAAGAATAAAGATATTCTGGCCGATATTCTGAATGCCAGGCATGATGGTAAAATAAGGGGCTTAGATGAACTGACTGCTTTGATTCATGTGGCCCCTGAGGCCGACTCCCAGACTAAAAGGGGGGGATTTTCCCTTAAACCGGCCGTTAAGGAAAAGGCTAAACCCCGTAAGAAAAAGGTCAAGCATAAGACCACTCATTATTTAACTGAAGATGTATTTAGTGAACTTGGGGAGGCCAAAGAGATAATCAAAAACTTCTTGCCTAAAGGCCGCAAATCCAAGGCGACTAAGTCTGGAATTGTTGAGAGCGCCGTTAAGGTCTTGCTTGAAGAGTTTGAACTAAAGGGTGAGAAAAGTTATTTGGTGCAGGAATTATTAAAGAAAAAATAAAGGTAACTATTCAGCAACACTCTGGTGGTTGTTGCTAATTACGGGCATTACGCTGAATAGTTACAAATAAAGAAAAAATGTAACTATTCAGCGTAATGCCTAAAAGTAACAATAACCACCGGAGTGTAACTGTTCAGCAGTGCTCCAGGTTCGTTCATTCGGGATTTCGAAGCATACTTTGGTATTCGAGAA
>CAZZJP010000186.1:0-3652 GCA_964654555.1 uncultured Desulfobulbia bacterium | reverse complement strand
ATGGCGTGTACGCTGATAAACTAAGCGCGGAGCTGGTGGAGTGGCTGGATAACCTTCTGCGGGGGTAACTATTCAGCGTGGTGCATAGAAGTAACAATAGCCCCAGAGCGTAACTGTTCAGCAGTGCTCCAGGTTCGTTCATTTAGGCATTCGAAGCATACTTTGGTATTCGAGAAGGCCTAAATGGGCGAAGATGAGGTGCTGGTTAACTCTTACAGATGATAAGTCTGTTTACTGTTGGGTTTCGCAAAAACGGCTCAACCCAACCTACATTTCCGCGGGGCAACAAATAATTACCCAGGACTTTAATACGATGAATATTGAAGAGCTGCCGGTGCCTGATGATGGCGATGGCGGAGAAAATTACATACGCCTCAGAGATTCAGAGTTTAACAGTCTGCTCACGGCCTGGGCTTGTCAGGGCTGGATTAGAGCCCTGGATCGGGCCTTTGTCCTTTTTTTAGATGCCGAATCCAAGGCTCAGCCCTTAGTGCTGCTGGCGGCGCTGTTTACGAGTTGGCAATTAATCAAGGGCCATATCTGTTTTGACATAGAGATGGCGCTGGATCAGCCGGCAGTCCTGCCGGGGCCGGGAGCCGGTGACGAAGATGCCGGTCTTATTACCCCGGCCGCCATGGTACGGGGGATCAAAAAAGAACAATGGCGGCAGATGCTTCTTGCCTCGCCCCTGGTAAGTGACGGCGAGGGCGGTGCCCCCCTGGTTCTGCGGGATTACCGCCTTTATCTGCGCCGTTACTGGCAGTACGAGATGGATGTGGCTTTGGCCTTGAAACGGAAGATGGCCCATGTCTTTGACTTTGAGGGCAATAACCTTATTTTACGTTTAGACCGGCTTTTTACCCCGCTGCGTGACAGCGGGGAGAGGGCTAAAACCCATGTCCACTGGCAGAGCGTGGCCGCGGCTCTTGCCGCCCGCAGTGCCTTTACCGTGGTCTCCGGCGGCCCCGGAACTGGTAAGACCACCACCGTTGTCCAGATTATCGCTCTCCTTGCCGGGCTGGCTTCTGACCAGGGGCGGGTTCTGCGTGTTGCCCTTGCCGCCCCCACTGGTAAGGCGGCGGCCCGCCTCACTGAATCCATCCGGCAGGCCGCCGCCCGTCTGCCGGAAGAGCTGCGGGCCATGGTGCCGGAGGAGGTCATGACCCTGCATCGTCTGCTGGGCCGCCGGCCCGGCAGCGGCCGGTTTAAGCACAACGCCCGCTGCAAACTGCATATTGATCTTCTCGTGGTGGATGAGGCCTCCATGGTGGATATGGAGATGATGGCGGCAGTTATGGCGGCTCTCCCCGAGGAGGCCGGTCTTATCCTTCTCGGAGATAAGGATCAATTGGCCTCGGTGGAGGCGGGTTCGGTGCTTGGTGATCTCTGCCGGCGGGCCGGGCGGCCGGGTTATAAGGCGGAGACTGCGGCTTGGCTGGAAAATAATACCGGTTATTCGCTGCGGGAGGCGGTTGGTGAGGGTGGTGAAATTGACCAGCATATTGTCGTTCTCCGCCACAGCCATCGCTTTGGCCCCCAAAGCGGGATAGGGGCTCTGGCTGCGGCCGTTAACGCTGGTGACGAGGAGCGGCTGGAGGCCGTATGGCAGAGTTATACCGATGTCAGGCGGTTAAGGCTGGCGAGCCCTGAAGATGAGACGCTGGCGGCCCTTATCCTGACGGGTTATCGTCCCGTTCTAAAACTTTGCTGTCAGGGGCCGGATGGAAAAATTGATCGTTGGTGCCGCCGGCTTTTAGAGGCCTTTAATCGTTTCCAGCTCCTCACCCCGGCCCGCCGCGGCGTATGGGGGGTGGAAGGCCTGAATCATCTCACCGCCAGGATTTTATATCAGGCCGGACTTATTCCCGCCCCTGAGGGCTGGTATGTCGGACGTCCGGTTATGGTGACCATGAATGATTACAGTCTGGGCCTGATGAATGGTGATATTGGCCTCTCCCTGCCCGTGGGCGGTGAGGGTAGTGACCACAGCGGCCTGCGGGTGGTATTTCAGACCGCGTCCGGGGAGTTGAAAAAGATCAGCCCGGCTCGTTTGCCGGAGGTGGAAACCGTATACGCCATGACCGTTCATAAGTCCCAGGGCTCGGAGTTTGAGCATACGGTAATGGCCCTGCCGGAGTACGACAGCCCGCTGCTGACCAGAGAACTCATCTATACCGGGATCACCAGGGCCAGGGAGAAGTTTACCCTCATCGGCTGTCGTCCGGAGTTATTGTCGTCGGCGGTGCGCCGCCGTACCCGCCGGGCCTCGGGCCTGGGGACGCTCCTGGGTTGAGTTTGTATAAAAATAGTGGTAACTATTTAGCTGCACCCAATCCGGAGTCTGCGCTACCTGCGGCTGATAATGCCGTCCAGCCATACGTATGTATAGCTGGACAGCATTATCAACCATATCTCGGGCACATATAGACAGTTACAGCTCATAGTCTATGGCAGGTTATTCACCTTAGCTAAATAGTTACAAGGTCAGGCACATGCCCTCGCGTAAACCGACAAGATACGATAGAAAAAAAGAACTTCTCCGGTATGTTGCCGGGGTGTTGTGAAGCCTGTCTGCTTTCATATTGATTGCCATTGTTGATGCCTTTATAAAAAGCATCGATTTGAAGAAGTTGCCCACAGCTGAAACAAAGAGGGGGAAACCAAATGGAACGAATTATCAATATTCATATAGAAAGATTGCCGGAAGATGTGTACTTAGCCACGTCTGATGATGTTCCCGGGTTGGTCGCTCAGGGACGTACTGTCTCAGAGACATTGGAAATAGCCAGGGACGTTGCCCGTAGACTATTGGAAGCACGGAAGGAAAGACGGGAAGAGCTGCCGCCGATACCTGTTATTAGCAGTTCCTTTGATTGTTCTCTCGTGGTAGGCGGTTAAATGGGCCGTTTAGCTGGTTTTCGTTACCGTCAAATTGTAAAACGGCTGAAAAAATTTGGCTTTGCCTATGACCGGCAGGCCGCTGGCAGTCATGAAATTTGGTACAAAGAAGAAACAGATTCTTATACCACCATCCCCAATCACCCCGGAGATATACCGGAAGTGGAAATCGGGGTCAGACCACGAAAGGGAGCAAACAAGTATGGAAATCGGGGTCAGACCACGAAAGGGAGCAAACAAGTAAAAGACACTATTGCCCCGGTGGATAAATAGTTAAATATAGCCTTATGCTGCGTAAGCAATTTTAGGGTGTTTAAAATAATTCATAACGTGTTGTGGTCGACATTGGATCGTTTTCATAAAAGATCGAGTTTTCATGGTTAGATTGTTTACTGTTTTGGCTGGTATTCCAGAGCGAATCCGTTGCTTTAGATCTCCGTTCAAATATTCATCTGGGTTTACCTCCGGAGAGTATGCTGGAAGATAAAACACCCTTATTTTTCCATTATTTTTTTCGAGCCATTTTTGAACGACCTTACTGTGATGAACTCGTAAATTATCCAGTATTAAAAATACTTTACGCGGAGAATCCTTGATCAAACGTGACATGAATTTTATGAGAACTTTAGATTCCATTGACTCACGGTAAAGCATAAACCTTACCTTACCTTACCTTGATTAGTTATAGCTGAAATCATGGTAACTATTTAGCTGCACCCAATCCGGAGTCTGCGCTACCTGCGGCTGATAATGC
>CAZZJP010000185.1:0-3655 GCA_964654555.1 uncultured Desulfobulbia bacterium | reverse complement strand
ATCCAGCCCTTGTCTCCTTCAAAGTCCTTGGTGTGCAGCCAGTCGCCCTTTTTGCCGATAACCTGGAGGGGAAAGTCCTTAAAGACTTCCCAGAGGATTTCTGACTTGGTGTTAGGGGCCGAGCGGATATTGACCCCATCCTTTTTTACCGTAACATATTTAGTGCTGGCAGCCAGCAGGGGTGTCGCGCAGACGGTTAGCAAAAATAAGGCAATTAAGCTGATTGTCAGATTGGAAAGCTTAAAATTACGCATACTTGTTCCTCTCTATGTTCAAATTTTTTGGTAACATTTTCCGATTTTAAGGGGTGGAGATGGGTTCCGTTATGGTAAAGGCTCCACGGATATCTTTTAGTTTGAATCCGGTTGCCAGATCATCGGGATAAAGTTTGTGGATCTCTTTCTCAATGGCAGGGGTGATGTGGCTGCCGTGGCATTTCAGGCAGATGGCGGCAGTGGGTATGGCCTTCATATATCTGAATTCCTGGCGGCCGTTTTTTTCCATCACCTCGCTGAACTCCATGTCGGCTGGATTTTCACCGGCGGCCCGGCGTTTGGCGAACTGGAGTAGAACCGAGCGCTCCCAGGCATCCGGCGCATTGGCCGGGTTGCGGTATTTAAGGCTGGTACGGCCAATACGCCAGCCTCTTTCCAGGCTGATTTTATCGGCAATTTGTAAGGCCTTTTCGTTGCAGACGGCAATGGCTTTGGCTGGGCCGCCTTCCTTCATTGCCTGCTGCAGAGCTTTTTTTAAATTACCGCCCAACTCTTTTACCGCCTGCCGGGCCGCATTCTGACGCCAATGGTCGGCGGCCTGAACCGTGGTGCCGAGGCATAGTATAAGAGCTGAAATAAGAGCTGTTTGTTTTAAATTCATTTGTTCTATAGGTTATTAGCGTCGGGCAGGTTGTCAATTACCTTTGCCGCGCAGGTAATGAGGCCGCGGTAAAAGACCCGGGCCTTGGAGTATGTCTTAACTGTAAGTATAAGTACGTTAGACGACTAAAATTACAAACAACCATAAGATATGATAACTGATTGCGATTTGATTTTCAACGCAATTATCCTTCATTTTCCCCGCAGATAAACCAGGAATTCCTTATTACCCTTGGGCCCCAGAATGGGTGAGGCGCAGACCCCGGCACTTGTCAGACCGAGATTGGCAGTAAAGGTAATAGTATCGGCTATCACCTGCCGGTGCAGGGCCTCGTCACGTACTACGCCGCCTTTTCCCACCAGGCCTTTCCCTACCTCGAACTGCGGCTTAATGAGGGCCAGAATGGCGGCCGAGTCCTTAAAGAGAGGCAGGAGAGGGGGGATGAGCAGCCGGAGAGAGATGAAGGCGGCATCTATTACGGCTAGATCAATGGGCTCCGGCAGGTCGGCGGGGCAGAGTTTGCGGGCATTGGTACGTTCCATGACCACTACCCGTTCGTCCTGACGCAGCTTCCAGGCCAGCTGGCCGTAACCAACATCAATGGCGTAGACCTTCAACGCCCCGTTCTGGAGCAGACAGTCGGTGAAACCGCCGGTGGAGGCCCCAATATCGGCACAGATCAGACCGCCGGGCCTGAGCCCAAAAAATTTGAGGCCCTGGGCGATCTTCAGACCGCCGCGGCTGACATAGGGGCAGATTTCAGCTGCTATCTTGATATGACTGTTAATTTCAACCTGGGAGGCTGGTTTATCGCGGCGCATACCGTTGACCTCCACCACTCCGGCCATGATTAATGCCTGGGCCTTCTGGCGGCTGTCGGCCAGTTTTTTGACCAGCATTAATTTGTCAAGACGAATCTTAGGCATCAGAAATCAGGGGACAGAGGTCAGAAGCTGTTCTGGGGTAATTTGTATATGGCAAAAACGCTGGGGTCTGGCGATACGTTCATTGCTTACCCCTGGCCATCGGCCTGCCGTATAATGGCGCAGAGTTCTTGGCCCATCTCATTGATGAGATCCTGGTCGCGGCCCTCCAGCATGACTCGTACCACCGGTTCTGTACCTGAGAGACGGATGAGGATGCGGCCTTCGTTTCCCAGGCGCTTTTCCATTTTTTTTATGGCGGGCTGGAGACCGGGTACTAAGGCCAGGTCAAGGCGTTTGGCGGTGCGGACATTGGTCAGGGTCTGGGGGAAGGCCTCCATGATTTTGGCCAGTTCCGATAAAGGTTTGTGGCGTTTCTTCATGATGGCCATGAGCTGGAGAGCGGCAAGAATACCATCACCGGTGGTGGAATGCTCCAGGAAAAGCAGGTGGCCGGACTGCTCGCCGCCAAAGCTGTAGCCCTGCTTCCGCATCTCCTCCACTACATAGCGGTCGCCCACCGGGGTACGGACGAGACTGACGCCTATTTTCCGCATGGCGGCTTCGAGCCCCATATTACTCATCACCGTGGTGACCAGGGTTTTCTTTTTGAGTTTTCTCGTGGCCGTTAGTTCGGCGGCGCAGATTGCCATGATATGGTCGCCATCCACCACCCTGCCGCCTTCATCAACCACGATGAGGCGGTCGCCGTCACCATCTAAGGCGATACCGATGTCGGCACCGAGTCTTTTGACCTCCTCCGCCACCCGTTCCGGATGCAGGGCGCCGCACTGGTCATTGATATTCTTGCCGTTCGGGTGGACGCCTATGGCGGTTACCCTGGCACCCAGTTCGGAAAAAACATGGGGAGCCACACCGTAGGTAGCCCCGTGGGCGCAATCCAGAACGATATGAAAATCATCCAGGGTGTATCTGGAGGGGAAGGTGTTCTTTAAAAAAACGATATAACGGCCCTTGGCGTCATCCAGACGGCTGGCCTTGCCTATCTCATCGGCCACCGGCCGCAGGGCGGCCATTTTCTGGGAGAAAATCAGATCTTCAATATCGGCCTCTTTATCATCAGGGAGCTTAAAGCCGTTCCGGGAGAATATTTTGATGCCGTTATCCTGAAATGGATTATGAGAGGCGGAGATTACCACTCCGGCGTCGGCCCGCATGGAGTGAGTGATAAAGGCGATTCCGGGGGTGGGTAGCGGCCCCACCAGCAGGACATCAACCCCCATTGAGCAGATCCCGGAGGCCAGGGCATTTTCAATCATATAACCGGAGATTCTGGTATCCTTGCCGATGACAATGCGATGGCCGTGGTGCTGGTCTCTGACCTGAAAGGCGATGGCCCGGCCAATCTGCATGGAAATTTCGCTGGTCATGGGGTAGATATTGGCTGTTCCCCGTACTCCATCGGTACCGAATAATCGTCTCATAGTGCCCCTTGTGAAAAAGTAGTTTATCTAAGCGTAATTATTATATACTATGCGGGTCGAATTGGGAATTCGGAATTTAGATGATTTTATAGAACAGTCACCCTCCGGTGGTTATTGTTACTTCTATGCACCACGCTTCCAAGTAACAGCCATGCCCGGTCAACATGGGCATAACGAAACATGAAAGTCGTGGCAAGGCCAATATCCTTGGCAGGTGACTTTCATATAAACAAAATGTGCAACGTGTTGAATTTGTTACTTTTAAAATAGAGGCCGGGTTCGCCCGGTTGTTTGGCTGAATAGTTACTTTGCCTGAAAACGCCAAACTATAACCGGGTGCTGCCACGGTGCTTTCTAATTAGTAAGTTCACCAGCACCTCATCTCCGTCCGTTTCAGCCCTCTCACGTACA
>CAZZJP010000184.1:0-3663 GCA_964654555.1 uncultured Desulfobulbia bacterium | reverse complement strand
GCCACCAGCGGCGGTAGTATGGATGCCTCTAATCTGTTGAAACCCGCTCTCCAGAACGGGGCCTTGAAGTGTATCGGCTCTACCACTTATGAGGAATATAAAAACTATGTGGAAAAGGATCGGGCTCTGTCACGCCGTTTCCAGAAGGTGGATGTGGAAGAGCCCTCGGTGGCGGAAACTGTCGCGATTCTGCAGGGCCTTAAATCACGCTACGAAGAGCATCATGATGCCGTCTATCCAGCAGCGGTAATGGAGGCAGCGGCCGATCTGGCCAATCGTTATTTAAATGATCGTTTTCTGCCTGATAAGGCCATTGATGTAATTGATGAGGCGGGCGCCGCTCTGCGTCTAAGCGCCACCCGCCGTCGGCGCATAACGGTACGGGATGTGGAAAAGGTGGTGTCACGGATGGCCAGGATTCCCGCCCGCAGCGCCACGGCCTCCCGCACGGCCCGGCTCCGTAATTTAAATAAAACCATGCGCAATAATATATTTGGGCAGGATGAGGCCATTACCGCCCTGACCACCGCGGTCAAACGGGCTGGCGCCGGGTTAAACGCTCCGGACCGGCCCACGGGCTGCTTCCTCTTTTCCGGGCCCACCGGGGTGGGCAAGACCGAGGCCGCCCGCCAGCTGGCTCAGGCCCTGGGAATTAATTTTGAGCGCTTTGATATGAGTGAATACATGGAAAAGCATGCCGTGGCCCGACTGATTGGAGCCCCGCCAGGATATGTGGGCTTTGATCAGGGCGGCCTGCTGACCGATGCCATTCGTAAGCATCCGTACAGTATATTGCTCCTGGATGAAATGGAAAAGGCCCATCCCGATGTCTTTAATATTCTTCTTCAGGTCATGGACAACGCAGTGCTCACCGATAACAGCGGCCGGAAGGCGGATTTCAGAAATGTAATCGTCATCATGACCACCAACGCCGGCGGCCGGGAAATGGCCGGACAGGGGATTGGTTTTACCGCCTCCAATCAGGATCGGGGAGCAAGGGAGATCAAGGGTATTTTCCCGCCGGAATTCAGGAATCGTCTCGACGCGGTAGTTCGTTTTCAGCAGCTTGACCTGCCGGTAATCGAGCTTATAGTTAATAAATTAATCCGCCAGCTGCAGGGGCGCTTATCCGAGCAGGAGGTAAAAATCAAATTAAGCGGCCGGGCTCGGGGCTGGCTGGCGGCTAAGGGCTACAGCCCTGAATATGGGGCCAGGCCGATGGCCCGGCTGATTATGAAGGAGATCGGCGATGTTCTGGCCGATGAAATTCTTTTCGGCAGTCTGCGGCAGGGCGGTATCGTGAAGGTCGGTTTGAAAAATGATAAGTTGAGCTTTGCCTTTCAGAAAAAATAATGGTATAAAAAAAATTCTGTGCTATTGTTTTATAAATCTTATTTATAAACTGTAGTGCTGTCACTGTTATACGATGAATGTTTGGTCAGGCATTAAATCCTGCCCCTGACTGCTACAATAGTAATTAATAAAATCAGGAGAAAGTCTATCATGAAAATGAAAAAATTTGTTTGTTATTTTACCGGCTTGACCATGGCAATGTCATTGGCGGCCTGCGGCAATAATCAGAAGAAGGCGGAGCAGAAAAAGACCCCGGCGGCTGTCACTTCCGCTGTTCCGGCCCAGCCAGCGGCTCAGGCCCCGGCGGCCGCGGCCAGCCCGGTCAAGGGTAAGGTACTGGAGGTAAAGGATGCCAGCGGTTATACCTATATTCGTTTAGATAATGGTTCCAAGGACGGCATCTGGGCCGCGATTCCCAAGTCTGACTTAAAAGTTGGCGAGGAGGTTACCCTGCAGGGCGGTGCGGTAATGGAGAATTTTACCAGCAAGACCCTGGGGAAGACCTTTGACAAGATTATTTTTGCCTCCGGCGTTCTGCGGGCCGGGGACAAAGCGGCCGGGGATTTTGCCTCAGCGGCCGCGGCCGGCAGTGGCGCGGCCGCCATGAGTTCCGGCGGTTCAGCCGGCAGTATAGTGCCCTTTAAAAATTTAAAGATTACCAAGGCAACCGGCCCCAACGCCCATACCGTGGGCGAGCTTTATGCCCAGCGTAAAGCCTTAAACTCAAAACATATTGTGGTACGGGGCCAGGTGGTTAAAATCTCTAAAAACATTATGGGTAAAAACTGGATTCATATTCAGGATGGTACAGGCAACCCCATGCAAAATACCCACGATCTGGTAATAACCACCCAGGATGTAGCCGCCAAGGGTGATATAGTTACTGTTACCGGGGTGGTAGAGGCTGATAAGGATTTTGGCTCCGGCTATAAATACGACGTGATTATTGAACAGGCCAAAGTTGTCAAGGATGCAGCCCCGAAGGGGGCAAAATAATTTCTGGCACTCAGCATAGGTAAAAGGTGCGAATTACCATTGTCGGGCCTGGAGCCCTTGGCTGTCTGCTGGCGGCCTTGCTCTCTAAGGCCGGGCACCAGATTTCTCTCCTTGATTACAAGGTCTCCCGGGCAGCGCTTCTTGACCGGGACGGGATTTGCCTGTCAGAGGGCGGCCAGCGGCAGGTATACGCGGTGCGGGCAACAACAGAACCCGCGGTAATATCCGGCTCCGAGACTTTATTATTATGTGTAAAATCAGCTGATGTAGTCAGCGCCCTGGCGCGAACGGCCCCTCTTATCAAAGAAGGGCCGTTATTAGTTTCTATGCAGAATGGTCTGCGCCATTTGCCGATTCTGCGAAATCTATCAGACAGTTCCTGGGCTCTGGCCGTAACAGCCATGGGCGCAACCCTGGCGGCACCGGGTGTTGTTCGTTTCGGGGGGGCCGGTTTTACCCATTTTGGTTTTTTGAAGCAGACGGCGGATGAGCGGTTGGCGGTATTGGTTGAATTGTTTAATGCCGCCGGGCTGACAGCTGGGATCAGCCCTGATATCGAAGCGGCAGTCTGGGATAAATTATTGATTAATGTGGGCGTAAATGCCTTGACGGCAATTTATGACTGCCCCAACGGTAAATTACTGACTCTGCCGGAGGCTCGGGAAACAATGCGGCTGGCAGTTCTGGAGGCCGCGGCGGTGGCTGAGGCCTGCAGCATTAAGATCAGCCCTGATCCAGTGGGGCGGACGCTGGCGGTCTGCCGAGCCACCGAAGGCAATATATCCTCCATGCTGCAGGATATCCGACAGGGGCGAGGCACGGAAATAGAGGCAATAAACGGCGAGATTGTCCGTCTGGCGGCAACTTTTAGCATTTCAGCTCCGGTTAATGAACGATTAACCACCCAGGTTTTGAACATCTCAACCTCCCGCCCCGGCGGGTAAATCAAAGGTAACTATTCAACTGCACCCAATCCGGAGTCTCACAAGCTCGCTTACCTGTGGTTATTGTTACTTCTATGCATCACGCTGAATAATTACAATCAAAGAGGATATATAATGAGTGAGAATAATTATTTTTTCACCTCGGAGTCTGTTTCCGAGGGCCATCCCGATAAAGTCGCGGATCAGATTTCAGATGCTATTTTAGACGGCCTACTGGCCCAGGATCCCGCCAGCCGGGTAGCCTGTGAAACCATGGTAACCACCGGCATGGCGGTGATTGCCGGGGAAATTACCACTTCAGCCTGGGTGGATATACCGCAGATTGTCAGGGATACCATTCGGGAGATTGGCTATAATTCATCGGACATGG
>CAZZJP010000183.1:0-3721 GCA_964654555.1 uncultured Desulfobulbia bacterium | reverse complement strand
GGCCGGTGAGGCCGCCCGGAAAATTGACTTAGGCGTTCGGCAGCCGGGAGGAAAAAGATATGAGAATTGATCCGCGATTCCCCTGTCGTTCGTTGAGGTTAAACATTCCCCTCTTTATTATTGGTCTGCTGCTGGTCTCTTTATTTTCGAGTCTGGCTGCGGCGGCCCCTGGGAGCCTGACTCATAAAGAGGCCTTGGTGATGTTCAGGGAGGCTAATGACTTTTTCCGCCAGGCCGGCAAGGCGGGAGAGGGAGCGGAGGCGGTAGAGTTATACAATAAGGCCCTGCTACGTTATGAACGTTTAAGGCGGAGCGGCATTCATAACGCTAAATTATATTATAATATCGGTAACACCTGGTTTCGCCTCCATGATACGGGAAGGGCCATCTTAAATTATCGGCGGGCTCAACGCTATAAAGCCGATGACGAGAATCTGGCCCAGAACTTGGCCTTTGTTAAAAGTCTGCAGCCGGATAAAATTGTGCCCCGGCAGCGGAGCGAGATCTTAAAAACCCTGTTCTTCTGGCATTACGATCTACCGGTTAATATTCGCTGGTGGCTGTTTGCCGCCTCTTGGCTGTTGCTGTGGGCCGTACTCTTTTTGCGCCTGCGGCGGCGCCGGATCGGGCTGAGCTTTCTCTGGCCTCTGGTACCAGCCCTGTTTCTGGGCGGCTCTCTGCTGGTGAGTTACAGGTATCCACCCGCTCCGGCCGGGGTACTGACCGCCAAGGAGGTGGTGGCGAGAAAGGGCGATGGCTTCATCTACAAGCCAAGTTTTACCACCCCGCTTCACGCTGGTCTCGAATTTCGTCTTCTGGAGCGCCGGGGCGGCTGGCTGCATATTCGGCTGATTAACGGTCAGGAATGCTGGATTCCGGCCCCCAGCGCTGAGATGATTTAGCGGGGGTAATTGTATAATAATGTACTGCCAGCCAAATGGTCTCACCCTCTTTTGTCCATGATACCCGATGCCGCTCATGGGCGGGAATATTAAGATATGCCCCGGCGGTAAGATGAAGCCTGCGGCCGGATTCAAATTCTATCTCCGCTTCCCCTTTCAGGACTATAACCCACTCGTTGTCTTGCTGGTCATACCAGAAGTCCGGGGCCGATTTATGCCCCCTGGAGACAATCCGCTCGATTCGGATCTGTTGACCGGCGCAGATAGTCTCAATGAATTCGGTTTTTAAATCAGCGGGAATTTCGGTAAAGATATTTTTGATTTTCATTGTTATAATACTGGAGTTTCTGGAGTTTCACCGTTTTTCAAAACGGTGAAACTTTAATTATAATAAAAAGCTCCGTTATACCGGATGGGTTTGAGAACGCAAGTGTGCTTATATGAGCCCAAAAAATAAAAGGTGGCGAAAATTATTCTGTCTCTGAATATAAAGCAAGAAAAATAGTAATCGTTCACCAAGTGCGCCAAAGTTGATGCTACCCGATAGTATAAGAGTTCATCAGTCCCCTTAATGCCGTAAGTTTATCAACGCAAGTCCTTAACCGGACATTACTGAATAAAAGGAGAAATCTATGTTAACCGCGAAAGAAATTATGACCACGGACGTGCTTTCAGTACCGCCGGACATGCCGGTGGAAGAGTTGGCGGCCTTGTTTTTTGAGCGTAAGATCGGCGGCGCGCCGGTTATGGAGGACGGAAATTTATTGGGGGTGGTGACCGAGAGTGATCTCATTGATCAGAACAAAAATCTCCATATCCCCACGGTAATTAATATTCTTGACGCTGTATTCGTCCTTGGCAATCCTAATAAAATGGATCAGGAATTTCAGAAAATGGCGGGCCGCACGGTGCGGGATATTTTTTCTAAGCATTCCGTGACCGTCAGTGAGGATACGCCGCTTAATGAAATGGCCACCCTTATGGCGGAAAAACATGTGCATACCCTGCCGGTGGTCACGGATGGTAAGCTGGTCGGTGTCGTGGGAAAATCTGATTTGATCAAGTCCATAATTATGGGGGGGTAAGAAGTCGATGAAGGATGGCAAGACTGTAACCGTATCTGTATCTCAATGTAAGAGCTCACCAGCGCCTCATCTTGAGGTCTTGCTCAAGGGGGGGCTTAATCAGCAGGAGGTTGGTCTGGTCAGCAGAGGTATTGCCCTGAGCCAATGCCCGTTAGTGCCAGAGCCCATTCTAATCGACCTTTTGCGGGATACAGAACTTTTTGTTAATGCTGAGATATCCAGTCCGAGCAAGGAATAAACCCGGTGAGTCTCGACTTTAACACCCTTTCTCTCCTCCGTGAAAATCATCCAGCCTGGCGGCTTCTAACTGCCGAGCACGCCCCCCTCATTGTCTCTTTCCTGCAGCGGGTATTTATTGAACCCAATATCCGGATTATGGCTCAGGATGAATTGGCGGCCAAGCTTGACGATGAACTCTATAATCTGCGTGAGGTTCTTGGGCCTAAGGCCTTTCCCCGCCCGGCCATTGATTATCTGAATGACTGGGCTGATGACGATAAAGGCTGGCTGCGTAAATTTTATCCGCCGGGTACTGATGAGGCCCATTTTGACCTGACTCCGGCGGCTGAAAAGGCTGTTTCCTGGTTAGACGGTCTGTTGCAAAGGACGTTTATCGGAACGGAATCAAGGCTGTTAACGGTCTTTGAACTTTTGCGGCAGATGATAGCCGGTTCAGAGGATGATGCCGATACCAGGATTCGTGCTTTGGAGAGGCAGAAACAAGAGATTGACCAGCAGATCGAGCGGATTAAAAATGGCGATTTTGAAATTCTTGATGATACGGCGCTGCGGGAACGTTTCCAGCAGTTAAGCGCCCTGGCTCGTGAATTGTTGGGGGATTTCCGGGAGGTGGAGCAGAATTTTCGCCGCCTTGACCGTAATCTGCGCGAACAGATTGCCACCTGGAATGGCAGCAAGGGTGAGCTTTTAGAGCAGATTTTCGGTGAGCGTGATGCCATTGCCGATTCTGACCAGGGCAAGAGCTTTCGCGCTTTCTGGGATTTTCTGATGTCGCTGGAACGTCAGGAGGAATTAACCGCTCTGCTGGAAAATGTATTCAGCATGGAGAGTATTGCCGCCCTGCATGCCGATCCCCGCCTCAAGCGTATTCATTATGACTGGTTAGAGGCCGGTGAGCATACCCAGCGCACGGTGGCCAAACTCTCCCGGCAGCTGCGGCGCTATCTCGATAACCAGGCCTATCTGGAAAATCGCCGCATTATGCAGCTCCTGCATGGTATTGAGGCCAACGCCCTGTCTATCCGTGATTCTCCGCCCGGCGGCTCCTTTATGACCCTGGACAGCCCGGCGCCCACTATTAATCTGCCCATGGAACGTCCCCTCTTCTCACTGCCGCTGAAACCGCTGATTTCGGCCGAAGTGGTTATTGGTGACGATGATCAATACAGCGCTGATGCCCTTTTTGAACAAATTGTTGTCGACAAAGCAAAACTAAAGGCTAATATTCGACGATTATTACAGGTCAGGGAGCAGGTAACCCTGCCGGAGGTTATTAAACAATACCCCTTGACGCGGGGCCTTGCTGAACTGGTGACCTATTTCGCCATCGCCAGTGCCGATGAAAAGGCCGTATTTGACGAGGAAGTAAAGGAAAAAATATACTGGCAGGATGATGATGGCAGCAGGCGCGGCGCTGTTTTGCCCCGGATTATTTTCAGCAGGTGAAATTTTATTTATTGCCTGGCAAATGAGGATTTAATGTAACTATTCAGC
>CAZZJP010000182.1:0-3725 GCA_964654555.1 uncultured Desulfobulbia bacterium | reverse complement strand
TTTTGATGTAATTGATGTCAAAGATATAACTGCCGTCGAGCTTCTGGCCCATATCAGTGATGAGCTCCAAGGCGTGATTATTGCTCTCGAGTACCTTCTTAAAATACCGATAAATCTCACCAAGTGGACGTTTTTTGGCAAAACGATTACGCAGCCATTTTGTTGCTGAGCCGCCCAGAGTTTTAATAATTGATGACGCGTTATCCGGAGGGTTCATGGGCTCGACGCTCTATTGTTTTTTACTGGTCAAGGCAGGGCCTTGCGGATGGATTCCTTCAAGTCTTTGATCTTGATAGGTTTGGGGAAAAAGTCGTGGACATCCTCGCGCAAGGCCTCAATCGCCACATCAAGATTGGCAAAGGCCGTGATCATAATGACCGCGGTTTTGGGATAGAGCTGCTTGACGGTGCGCAAGACCTCAAGACCGTCAATACCCTTCATTTTAAAATCGGTCACCACCATATCGAATTTCTTTTCTTTAAGCCGTTCCAGGGCCGCGGCACCGTTTAAAAAGCTCTCAACCTCATATCCCTCTTCCTGCTCAAGGGATAATTTCATCATATCACAAACAATTTTTTCATCATCAATAATAAGAATACTATATTTGCTCATTGGCTTCTTCCTTGTATTTTTTGCTGGTCGGTAAGGTAATTGTGAATATTGTCCCCTGTCCGACTGTACTTTTTACCTTTATTCTACCCTTGTGTTTTTTTACAATACCGTAACTTACCCAAAGACCTAATCCGGTACCGCTGTCCTCTTTGGTGCTGAAAAACGGATCGAAGATATGATCCAGGAACTCTGGCGCGATGCCGTTCCCGGTATCAGCTATACTTATTTCCACTGTGTCCTTGTCTTTTATAAAACTGGTTTTGATGGTAAGTTCACCACCTGAACTCATAGACTGGGTGGCATTAATCATCATATTGACCAATACCTGCTGGAACTGATGTTCGTCAATATATATGGCAGGGAGGGTGTCCACCAAGTGGAGACGGGTTTTTACATTCGCCACTGTCATCACATTCTGAACCAACTCAAGCGAATGCACAAAGACCTCATTCAGATCCCTTTCAGCCAGCTTCGGTTCCTTGGGCTTGGAAAAATCCAGCAGATTTTTAATAATTTTCTGCAGACGTTCAACCTGCTCCTCAACCTGTGCCATAAAGCCTACGCGCTGCTCTTTATCCAGCTTGTCGTAAACCTCGTTATAGGTCTGGGCGATTATGGCAATATTGTTTAAAGGATTATTGAGTTCATGGGCTACCCCTGCCACCAGTACCCCGATGGAGGCCAGTCTTCTTGACTGCACAATCGCCTTTTCTCGTTTACTTAACTCCTCGGCCATGGAGTTGATGGCGATAATTACCGCCCCCATTTCGTTGGCCGGGGGCTTAGCCTTTATCTTCTGGAAGTTACCCTTGGAAATCGTCTTGGTGAGGGCAACAATCCTATGCAGGGGCTGGCGAATACTCCGGACGATAAAGAGGCTGAAAAAAAAGGCAAAAATCATGATAATCCATAACGAATGCCTCATAACCATACTGGTTTTAGTGATAATATCCCAGACATGCTGACGTTCCAGCGCCGTAACATTTTCGGAGAAACTCTTCAACTTCTGGCCAACCAGTCTGATTTCCTTTTTCGTCCAGGCGTCCTTTTTATTATTTTTAATACCTAAGGAAACCATCTTGGAGTAATCCTGCAACAGCTTTTGCATCTGCAGAAATTTATCTCTACCGACCGCCTTAACAATATCGCCCCGCATCCTATTTAAGGTAACGCTTGTTTCGCGGGCTTTTTCCTGAATCTCTAAAAGGCCGCCTTTGTCATTATATAAAAAATAATTCTTCTCAAGCAGGCGCATCTCCAGAAATGAGGCGTTTAGTTTGTCGGCGATTATCGTAAATTTGAATTTTGTCGAGATCTGATTAAAGCTGAAAATCGCAAATATCCCGATTACAGCGATAAGACTAAGATTTACAAAGGTGGTGAGATAGATTTTTTTCGAAATTTTCATGGACTCTTTTTGGCTTGAAGACGAAAACGAGTTCCCAATTTGGAAAAATCTGCCTGTTGACGATAGGCGGGGATGTACCACAAAATTCCGTCAACGGCCAACATCAGACCGATGAGAATAAGGGTGCCGTAGAAAATTATATCCAGTCCTAAACCAAAGTAGATGATCAGACCGATACCGATACTCATAAAGGAAATACCGGTGCGCGTAAAGGACAGACCGGTACGGGCACGGGCGTAAATGGTACGGTTACAGGCGGCGATGGTGCGCTGGGCCGCCAGAACGTTACGTTCCCGTACCAGATGGGTACGTTCCCTGCTGGCCGGGGATGGGTAGTAGTAGATGGTGCAAAATTCCGCCAGAAAATCGCTTAAACGGCCAAGCATTGTCTCTCTGGTACTGGTTTTGAGCTGGGGGCCGTCGACAAAATGGAAGTTTTCCAGAAACAGCAGGGCGGCGCTGGTGACTTCCATCAGGGTCTGCCCCCCCGGCGGTTTAAGCCGAGACCAGTGAACCTGGAGGTAAGCTGGCAGGCCGATGATGGTCAGAATAGAGCCGATAAGCATGATGCTGCTTGACAGGCCGATGGGCGCGGTTTCCTTGTGGATGCGGGAATAGGCAAAGGTTATGGTAACCAGCGCCAGTCCGGCCCGGGTGAGTGCCAGGGCGGTTCGAGTCTTTGCCATGTCAGTTCGGTAACAGGCGAGCAGCGTCCGCCATTGGGCCATGGTATTACGCCAGAAAGCGTTATCAGTACGCTCGGTGCCGATGAGCTCACCCGGTTTGGCATTTAGAAAGTCATCGGTGAACCAGGTGATATCATCCGGCAGACAGACCTGAAATATATAAGGGGCAGAGCCGAAGTAAGTCTTCACCTTTGCGGGCAGACCGGGATCCGCCGGGTTGGTACAGGCTATAACAATCGAGCCATCCTTCTCCTTGATAATCGGGAACCAGCCTTCGGCCCGGAGTTGATCCGTTGTTATGCCGGTTGTAAGCAGCTCCGGCGGTATTGGCAGCCGTTCATCATATTCAACAAACGGGCAGTGATAATAATCGGCCAGGGCTTGCAGGAGAACCGCACGTGGCAGGCCATATTCACGCATCAATACCAGAGATAGAGGCAGATTATTGGCGGCCGCGGTTTGACTGGCAGCCTCAAAGGACTCGGCGGGAAGGGAGCCTGAGGAGACAAGAAAACTGAATGGACTCTTTTTTTGCAGGTTATTTTGTTTCACGATCGAATATTGCTTTTTTCCAGGTTCGGCATGGTACACCGTAGTCAGGAATAGTTATTTCTATGTCCGCGTTACAGTAAGGGAACTGCTGTCTCAATTTTTCCGCCGGCAGGGCACACAAGAGGCCTTCAGCGATAAGTGCCAGCCCTCCCAGCATCATGGATATTTCATAACAATACCAGTAAATATTGGTTCTATGAAAATAAACGGCAAAGACCAAGCCGATAAAAAAGAGGGTCAGACCGGTACGGATATAGGAATAACCCGTACGGATACCGCAGGCCATGACCGTGCGCAGCCGAGCCATAAAATTCCGGCGGTCAGCCAGAACGGTCCTTTCAAGGGCAAGTCCGGTGGTAGCCCATATGCCGGCCGCCGCCCCCTTATGTATCGGCAGGGAACCCATTTTAGCCAAGGAGTCGGGAAGCTGGCGATGAGGGAAAAAGAAATCCCAAATATTCTTTTTA
>CAZZJP010000181.1:0-3754 GCA_964654555.1 uncultured Desulfobulbia bacterium | reverse complement strand
TACACTCCGGTGGTTATTGTTACTTTTAGGCATTACGCTGAATAGTTACAATTTCCCCATGTTTTGTCAAATCATAAATAAAGCCCAGAACTTTGAAGAGCGCGCAATACGCCCCTGCGGTCAGGCTGCCTGATTTTGATTGTTTATTTCTGTTTTTGAGTCATAAATGAGTCTCTTGATTCAGGGGGACTCAACAGCAGGGTATCCACTCCTGGTTCTGACTACACCCATCCATGAGTTGCTTCCCTGACAAAAGAGAAAGGAGAGAGTTATGCCGAGACAATGCAGTGCCGATCTGGCCCCGCTGAGCCGCCGGGATTTCATTAAGGCCTGTACCACCGTGGCCGCGGCTCTGGGATTATCTGACAGCCTGATTCCCAAAATGGCCGCCGCCGCAGCCGCCCCGGATCGACCGCCGGTGGTCTGGCTTCATTTTCAGGAATGCACCGGTTGTACCGAGAGTCTGCTCAGGGCCTCCCACCCGGATCTGGCCCGCCTCATTCTTGACCTCATCTCCTTGGATTATCATGAAACGCTCATGGCTGCCGCTGGTCAGCAGGCCGAAGACAATCTGATCAATACCATTACCAAATATGATGGTAAATTTATCTGCGTTGTCGAAGGGGCCATTCCCACCAGGGACGGCGGTATCTATTGCAAGATCGGCGACCGCACGGCCATGGACATCCTGGCAGCCACTGCCCCCCATGCCGCCGTCGTCATCGCCATCGGCACCTGCGCCTCCTTCGGCGGTATTCAGGCCGCCGATCCCAATCCCACCGGGGCTGTGGGGGTCAGGGATCTAATTAAAGGCAAGACCATCATTAATATTCCCGGCTGTCCGCCCAATCCCATCAATTTTTTGGGCACAGTTCTTCATTATCTCACCTACAAAAAATTTCCAGCCCTCGATAAACTGAACCGCCCCATGTTCAGCTACGGCCGCAAGATTCACGATCAATGCGAGCGGCGGCCCCATTTTGACGAAGGCCGCTTTGTGGAGACCTTCGGCGACAGCTATCATAAAAAAGGCTATTGCCTGTATAAAGTAGGCTGCAAGGGGCCGGAGAGTTTCTCTAATTGTCCGGTGGTACGTTTCTGTGATGTGGGGGCCTGGCCGGTGGGAACCGGACATGGCTGTATCGGCTGCACAGAGCCGAATTTCTGGGACACCATGAGCCCCTTTTATGAACGTCTGCCCGGAATACACATTCCCGGCAGCGGCCAGGGGATTGTCGTAGGCGCTGAGTCCACCGGCAAAAAGATACTGGCCGTCACCGGAGCCGCCATCGGTATTCATGCCGCGGTGGGCCTTGGTAAACGCCTGGTCAAGGGCGGCAAAAAAGATAAGAGGGAGGATTAGACCATGGCACAACGAATTACAGTCGATCCGCTGACCAGAATTGAAGGCCATCTCCGGATAGACGCCGAGGTGGAAGGCGGCAAGATAAGCAAGGCCTGGTCTTCTGGCCAGATGTGGCGCGGGATTGAGGTAATCCTCCAGGGCCGCGACCCCCGTGACGCCTGGCTTTTTACCCAGCGTATTTGCGGGGTCTGCACCACGGTACACGCCCTGGCCTCGGTGCGGACGGTGGAAAACGCCCTGGGACTTGAGATCCCGATAAACGCCCAGTATATCAGGAATATGGTCATAGCCCTTCACACCCTCCACGACCATATTGTTCATTTTTACGCCCTCTCCGCCCTGGACTGGGTTGATGTGCTTTCCGCCCTCAAAGCCGATCCCGTCAAGACCGCCGCCCTGGCCTCATCCCTCTCGAACTGGCCCGGCAACGGGGTGAAGCGTTTCGCGGCGGTAAAGGCCAAGATCAAGGCCCTGGTGGACAGCGGCCAGTTAGGCCCCTTTGCCAACGGCTATTGGGGCCATCCAGCCATGACTCTGCCGCCGGAGGCCAATCTCATGGCCGTCTCTCATTATCTTGAGGCCCTTGATTACCAGCGCAAAGCCAATCAGGCCATCGCCATTATCGGCGGCAAGAGCCCCCACATCCAGAATATGTCGGTGGGCGGCGTGACCACGGCCATCAACCTCAACAACGAAACCACACTTAACATGGAGCGCCTCTATTGGATGAAGCAGCTCATGGAGGAGGTACGCGGTTTTATTCAACAGGTTTATCTTCCCGATGTAATCGCCATCGGTGCCCTCTACAAGAACTGGCTGGCATACGGGGCCGGGGTTACCAATTATCTCGCCGTCCCGGATATGGTGCTGAATACGGCCGGTACTGAATTCGATCTTCCCGGCGGCACCATCATGAATGGTGATTTCAGCACGGTGAAATCCATCACCAGTTTCCATGATAAATATTTCCGGGACAATGTGAAGGAATCCATCGCCCACGCCTGGTATGACGGCGACTGGAGCCGCCACCCCTACGAGGAGGACACCGTTCCCCGCTACACCGATTTTCAGGATGACGGCAAATATTCCTGGGTCAAGGCCCCCAGTTTCCAGAACCAGCCCATGCAGGTCGGCCCCTTGGCTCAGGTACTTATCGGCTACGCCACCGGCCATGAATTAACCAAAAAATATGTTGATGACGTTCTGGCTCGGATCAGTACCGTCGCTGGAACCGAGGTGGGGGCGGCGGCCCTGCAGTCCACCATCGGCCGCCACGCCGCCCGCGCCATTCGAGCCGCTATGCTGGCCGATCTGGGCCTCAAACATTGGCAGTTACTGGTAGATAATATCGGCCGCGGCGACCTGGAGATCTTTAATCCTCCCACCTTTCCCAAGGGCGAACAGCGGGGCTTCGGCTTCCACGAAGCGCCGCGTGGTGTCCTGTCCCATTGGATTGTCATTAATGACGGCCGGATTAAGAACTATCAATGCGTGGTGCCTTCCACCTGGAACGCCGGCCCCAGGGATAAAAAGGGCCGGCCCGGCCCCTACGAGTCTTCCCTCGTGGGCAACCCCGTTGCCGATGCCCAGCGCCCTCTCGAAATCTTGCGAACCATCCACTCATTTGATCCCTGCATCGCCTGTGCCGTGCATATGCTAGATCCTGAGGGGCGGGAGGTGATTAAGGTCAAGGCGGTATAATTCAGGAGACAGGGGACAGAAATCAGGAATTAAAAGACAGAATTTATAAATTAAGGAGCGGGTCATGCAATACGAAAAAAAATATGCCTGGAGCTGGCTCTTGCGTCTGTATCACTGGGCCATGGTCTTATCCATTGTCCTTCTGACCTTCACCGGCCTCTATATAGATCATCCCGTAACCAGCAGTCTTACCGGCGGCGGCACCTTCCCCATGGCTGACATGCGCTATTTACATTTCCTGGCCGCCTTTGTCTTTACCGGGGCCGTTATCGCCCGGCTTTATCTCGCCCTCTTCGGCAACCGTCAGGAGAGCCTGTTCAGCCTGCTGCGCCGTCTGCCTGAAAATATTGTTGACGCCTGGCGCAGTCTGCTTAATTATCTCTATATCAGTGATTATGAACATCCGGGCCTGGGGCATAACGGTCTGGCCACCATTGTCTATTGCTTCACCTTTCTGCTTGCCATGCTGCAGATCTTCAGCGGCTTCTATCTCCTGCTGCCGGAGAATCTCTTTTGGCAGGGATGGGGCCTGTCCGTCTTTGGCTCTCCCCAGTCGGCCCGCCTGATTCATTATCTCACTATGTGGTATTTCTTGACCTTCGCTGCCGTTCATGTCTATATCATCATCTGGAATGAGATCAAATACCCGGAGGGCATGCTGTCCGCCATGCTGGGCGGTTATAAATT
>CAZZJP010000180.1:0-3767 GCA_964654555.1 uncultured Desulfobulbia bacterium | reverse complement strand
TCGCCAAGGGCGGCCCCATCGGTCAGGCCGCCTCCACGGCCAGCTATCTCTCCGAAGTGGCCCTCCTCCTCCAGCCCAGCGATTTACGAAAAATCCCCGCCGAGGAGATCACCAGACGCTGGCGCCGTAAGGTAGGCCAGGTACCGGGGATTGAATCACTGACCTTCAGCTCCAATCTCATGCACATGGGTGCCAACGTGGATGTGCAGCTTACCCATAATAATTTTGCGGTTCTGGCCCAGGCTGCTGCCAGAGTTAAAAAATTCCTGCGCCGTTATCCAGGCTTGAGCGGTATAGCCGACTCCTATCCGCCGGGGAAAGAGGAATTTAAATTCAAACTGACCAGGGAGGCCCGCACCCTTGGCATCAGCGAAGAGGATCTGGGGCGCCAGTTGCGGGCCGCCTTCTACGGGGCCGAGGCCCTGCGCATGCAGCGGGGCCGCAATGAGGTCAAGGTCATGGTTCGCTACCCCCGCGAGGCCCGCCGGCATCTCGCGGATCTATACAATATGCGGATAAGAACCCCCCAGGGCGGCGAAATCCCTTTGAACCGGGCCGCCATCATCACCGAGGGCCGGGGCTACTCGCAGATCAACCGTACCGACCGCCAGCGGGTAATTGATATCACCGCCAATGTCGATGCCAAAAAGGCCAACGCCGCCGAAATTTTAAAGGATCTGAAAACCACAATCCTGCGCCGTCTAATAGATGATTACCCCGGCCTCCATTACACCCTGCAGGGCGAGGCCCGGGAGCGGCGGGACTCCATGCGCAGCATGATGAGAGATTTCATTCTGGCCCTGCTCATGATCTACGCCCTGCTGGCCATCCCCTTTAAAAGCTACAGCCAGCCCCTGTTGATCATGACCGCCATCCCCTTCGGCATTGTGGGGGCAGTGCTGGGCCACTGGCTCATGGGCTTTAGTTTAAGTATGCTCAGTATATTCGGAATAGTAGCCCTCTCCGGAGTGGTAGTGAACGACTCCCTGCTCCTCGTGGATCAAATAAACCGGGAACGAGCGGCAGGCAGAGGGATTACAGCGGCGGTGTCAGCCTCCGGCTGCCGCCGTTTCCGCCCCATCGTCCTGACCTCGGTTACCACCTTTTTCGGTCTGGTACCCATACTGATGGAGACCAGCGTCCAGGCCCAGTTTCTGATCCCCATGGCCATCAGCCTGGCCTTCGGCATCATGTTTTCCACCGTTATCACCCTGCTCCTGGTTCCTGTTTTCTATGTTATTTTAAATGATCTGCTGCCGGCAGCGGCAGTGCGTGAGGAAGATTGAAAATGACAGAATGGGAAGAAGAAATGAAGCTCGACTGCCGCATCTGCGGCGGCCGGGCGGAGTTAAAGGGACGCTGACATAACGCGTCTGTAGTCTGCCTGGAGTGCGGACAAGAATTCCCGGCAGCCGAATATAGTAATGAGATAGAGGCCTGGAAGGAAAAAATCTGCGCGGCTCTTGCCTACCGTAAACAATAACAGTTTTTAGGCACAAAGGCAGAAGACCGCAGACACAGAGACGGAATTTTGCGCCTCTGTATCTGCGATCAAAGGGGATTTACAACCTCAATTGACTCATGATTTGCGAAATCAGGTAAGATGCTGATACATAGTCACAATTATGGCCACAATCAGGATAGTTCCGGTACTTACCACGAAGAGGCCGAAGGTAAAAGCCAGCTTTTTAAGCCAAGGCTCCGGGGCCTTATCGGTAAGAAGTTTTTCTAAGGTGCCATCGGCCTTTAACTGTTCGTACTCCCTTGGCCGTTCTTCTTTAAGCTCTTCCAAGGAGATGGTGCCGACAAAGATAACCGGATCCATGGGGAACTTTTTCAGCCGCATATGAGTATTATAAAAATGAATGGTAAAGATGAAGCCCGCCGCCAGCAGGGCCTCATCACTATGGATTATGGTGGCAATATTAAGCCACCAGCCGGGGATAATCCGGCCCAACTGTACCGGAAACCAGAGAGCCAGCCCCGAACCGCCAATTACCGCTATACCCCAGAAAACGGCAAGAAAATCAAATTTTTCCCAATAGGTCCAATGGCCATATTTGGGCCGTTCACCGCCGAAAAACCATTTAAAAGAACCGCCTATCTCCCGCAGATCATTCATACCCGGCATCAATCCTTCGGGATCAAACATAAACTTCCAAAACCCTTTACCAGATTCCCGCCACTTGTTACGAATAAGAATCAAGGTCAGGAAAAAATAGAAGAAGGTAATCAGAGCGCAAAAACGATGCAGAGCACCCAAAACGACAAAGCCGCCCGCCATCTGCGAAATCCATTGCGCCCAAGGTTCCATGGCAAACTTCAGGGCCATACCGGTTATGGCGAGGGTCAGAAAGCTCAAAATAACCAAAAGATGAATTAATCTCTGGAAAACGGAAAAACGCTGTAAATAAAGTTTTTTCTCAGCCATCTCACACCTCCTCAATTACCTTATTGAATTAATGCCCTTTTACTTTATTTCATCAAATGAGTAACCCGGTTATATAGAGAGCGGCCGAGCCATAACAAGGTATGAATACCAAAGAATGAGAAAGTGCCGACCAGCAGCCCGGTCATGGCCAGAAAGGTATAATAGAGATAAGGATATTTACCTTTCTGATGATAGTTGGCATGGGGAAGGTATTCGGCAAACCCCGCATTGGCCTTAGGATGGCATTTAGAACAGGTCTTGACAAGATTAGCCTTATTGATGGTGGAATCAGGTGAAGAGGCCGGCAGGATATAATGCGAGCCATGACAGTCGGAACATTTTGCGGTGGCCGTCCCGCCCCGGAGCAGAGAGGCCCGACCATGATAGGTCTCGAGGTAGGTTTTGTTTTCCGCCTCATGACAATGCCCGCATTCGGTGGCGATAGTCTCCCTGAATCCTGCCCCCTTCGGCCTTTTTATGGTATGCGAGGTATGACAGTCGATGCAGACCGGCAGCCGTTTCTTGGTCTTGGTCACCAGCGGACTATGTACTGATTTTTTAAACTTCCGGACAATACCAACGTGACACTTGCCGCAGGTATCAACTATGTTCTTACGATTAACGCTGGAAAGGGGGTCGTCCTCGCCCCTAATGTTGTGAGCGGTATGACAGTCACTGCATACTGCGGTTACGATCAGGCCGTCCACGAACAGGCCGCGGCCGTGAATAGACATGGAGTAATTTTCAACAATATTATGTTGACTCAGCCTATAGCCCTCGGTTTTGGTCATCTTGGAGCCTTCACGATGACAACGGCCGCAGGTATAGGGAATATTCAGTTTATAAACGGATGAGCGCGGATCAGTTGGCGGGAAAATGGCATGCTTAGTATGACAGTCAGAGCATCTAGGAGCCAGCATGTCCCCGTGCTGGCGAAACTCCGAGTGGGCGCTTTTATCATATACCGCCGCGATTTGATCGTGGCAGTTAGCGCATTTAACCGGAGCCAGCCCCGGCGGGTGTTCATCACCCTTTACCCCGGCATCCTCATGGCAGGATATGCAGCCGTTTTCGCCGTGTACAGTCTGTTTGAAGAGATCAAAATTCACATAAAGACTGATCTTTTTGCCATTTTTGACCACGGAAAAATCCTTATCACCATGACAGTCCGCACAGTCATCATTGCTCAAGGCGTAAAGCCGTGGGCATATAAACAACATCAAAGCCAGCCAACTAAACAAAATTATCCCGATTCGTGCTTCAAACAGGAAAGGTCTCTTCATCTGCACACCCCCGCCGCGGTTAAGTTCCACGCCATATTGGCAACAGCAACCCC
>CAZZJP010000179.1:0-3816 GCA_964654555.1 uncultured Desulfobulbia bacterium | reverse complement strand
GCCTCCATACCCGGCTCCAGAAGTTATTGATTCACGGCCTGGTTCACCTCCTGGGGATGGATCATGAACGTTCGGCGGCCGAGGCCCGCCTCATGCGCCGCCGAGAAGAAGAGCTTTACCAACAACTCACAAAGGAGGGAAGATTAATGCCCCATTTAGCGATAAATGTTGACCACATAGCCACCCTGCGCCAGGCTCGGGGAATTAACGAACCAGATCCCGTGTTGGCCGCCGGGATCTGTGAACTGGCCGGAGCCTGCGGCATTGTGGCCCATCTCCGGGAAGACCGCCGCCATATGCAGGACAGGGACATAAGATTATTGCGCCAGACCATAAAGACCAAACTGAATATGGAGATGGGCGCCGCGCCGGAGATCATCGCCATCGCCCTGGATATCCACCCGGACATGGTCACTCTGGTTCCGGAAAAGCGGCAGGAATTAACCACCGAGGGCGGCTTAGACGTGGCCGGACAACACAAGAAAATCAGCCAGGTCATCAAGGATATGCAACAGGATAATATCCCGGTGAGTCTCTTTATTGACCCGGATATAACCCAGGTCAAGGCTGCCCTGGAAGCGGGAGCCGATTTTGTCGAGATCCACACTGGCCGTTATTGTGACGCCGAGAATGAAGATGAGCGGAACAGAGAATTTGACCTGGCAGCGGAAGCCGCCCTCTTTGCCTATAATCAGGGATTAAGGGTCAACGCCGGCCACGGTCTTAATTATCAAACCACGGCCCGGATCGCCGCCTTAGACAGCATTGAGGAATTGAGCATCGGCCATGCCGTCATGGCAAGGGCCATCATTGTGGGACTGACAGAGGCGGTACGGGAAATGGCCGCCATTATCAGGCAGGCCGCTCTCTAAATGGCCGCCTTTTCCTCCGGGGTCATGGCCCGGCAGTGAATCTGCTGTTTGTCCTTATTAAAATACACCACCGTGCCCTCTTCCATGGTGTTTATTATCCTGGTTACCCCGGCGATAGTAACCTTGGTGCCGGGATAAAGAATACCATAGACATATACCGACTCATTGGCGGCCTGATCCATCTCCAGCGCCAGTTCATTCTCACGTTCGGTAATCTGATTCACCTTTTCCATAGCCTCGGGGAGCATGGCGTTATACTGCCGCAGAAGTTCAACCTTTTCCGGGATTAAATTTCCCTTCTCGTCCCGCTGCATTTCTTTTAAGGCGCTGGTGGCCTTTAAGATCTCCGTCATCTTTTCAGGCCATATTTCCTTATCCCGCTCCAGCTTCTCCACCTTTTCGGCCAGACGCGGATTGATCCCCACATTAATTTCCGTCACCACCTCACCATCGGAGCCCAGTTCCCGGGCATACACAGAACCGCCCACCGTGCAATGCCCGCCAATCAAAACGCCCTTGCCGCCCAGAACCCGAAAATCCCCGCCCACCCTGGCCCGACCCTGAATAATAGAGTCAGTAACGGTCAGACTGCCCTTGACCTCGATGGTGTTGACTCCTTCAACAAAATCAATGCTGACATCCCCCCAGCTCCTAATAACCACCGCCTCACCCACCACGCCGCCCTTAATCTCCAGAGAACCACCGGCGGTAATAACGGCGGAATTCTGCACCCCCTTGGCAATAAATATGTCACCCTTACATTTTATTTTAAAACCCGGCTCCACCGCTCCGTTGATATTCAACCGCTGACCGACAAAGGCTATATTACCCTGGCTCAAGTCAATATCACCCTGCACCGTATGCTCAGTCATAACTGAGGCCTTGCCGTCGGCCAACATATATTTACCCTCAACTTCGGCAAAGGCCTGGGTACCGTCCGCACTGAGCCGCACGCCGGAGCCCACCTTAATGGTGATATCTTTGCCGGGTTTAGTATTAATTTCCTCACCGCAAACCGTCTTACCAGGTGTACCCCTGGTGAGGGTAATCTTTTCCAGCAGCAACTTATCTTTGGGTACATTGACGATAGCACCTAATTCCCGGTAATCAACTTTATTATTGTTGTTTTTAGCCACCTTGGGAGCCCGCACCACCGTTGGTTTAATATAATACTTCACTCGGGCGTTAACCCCCGGCACCGCCTCCCGCCCCATGGCCACAATCCAGCCCCCGGCTGCCCTGGCCTGCGGCTGGCTTAAAAGACCAAACACCACGCCCTCTTCCTTAATTTCATCACGCAGGGCATTCCAGTCCAATGTTCCGATATTTATGGGAACCTTAGGATCTTTAGAGGCAATAACCGCCTCCAGGCCATTCCTGGAGACCTTAAGGAGGAGATTATCCCCCACCGCCGCCCCTTTTTTTATCAATTCTTTCAAGTCCATCCGAATAAATTCCTTTGAATTCCGTAAGGGCAGCATCAACTTTGGTGCCCTTGGTGAACTATTACTTAATTCCCAGTCAAACTATTTAGCTAAAGCAGATAACCTGCCCTAAACTATGCGCTGTAACTATAAGAAACGTCCTTGCATCACATATCTTTCTCAAGACGCCTAATATTATCCACTTCCCCAAGGACAATAATGACATCTTCGGCCTCAATAACTGATAAGTGCTGGGGATTAAAGAGCATTTTCCCGTCTTTATGGCGTTTTATAGCTACGACAATTATATCATAATCCCGGCGCAGCCCAGAATCGGCCAGAGTCCGGTTAATAAAGGGAGCGGATGCCGGAATCTTGATCTCCTCGAGGAGCAGGCCAAGATTATCGGCATGTACGGTCAGATCAATAAAGGCATCCACCATGGGGCGTAAAATCATATTGGCCATATGACGGCCGCCAATATCATAGGGCGATATTACCTTGTCGGCTCCAGCCCGGCGGAGTTTGGTCTCCGCCCCCTCCCGGCCGCTGGCCCGACTCAAGACCAGGAGATCAGGATTCATCTCCTTGGCGGATAGAGTTATATAGACGTTATCGGCATCGGATGAGACCACGGATACTAACCCCTTTGCCTGACGGATTCCGGCTTTCAGCAGTGTCTCATCATCAGAGGCCTCACCCTCCACCACGAGATAGCGTTTTTTGATTATATTGGCAATTTCTTCCGGGTCATTTTCAATAATCACAAAATCCTGGCCCGCCTCATAAAAACTCTGGCAGATAATTTTGCCGATACGGCCATAACCACAGATAACATAATGACCCCTGACCTTTGCCAGTCTCTTATCCATATTAATTTTCCCCAATGCCTTATGTAATCCGCCCTCAACAATCGTCTCGGTAAATTTACCGAAAACATAAAATACAAAACCTACCCCGATTAGAATCAGGAGCATGGTAAATATTCTGCCGCCCGTCCCCAGAGGCATAACCTCATGAAAGCCCACTGTGGTAATAGTAATCACCGTCATATAGAGGGAATCCATAAAGCCGGCCCCGGCGATGGTCATATAGCCCAATGTGCCAAAAAGCAGAATCAGGAAAAAGGCCATTACCCCCTGGGTAATTTTAGTCATAATAAAATTCTTATTTTTTCTTATTTTAATTTTTAGCGCCCAACTGCCGATAAGTGAATTAGGGCCTGTAAAGAAACGATATGCCCCTTAGTGAGTGAATATCTCATAAGAGTAAAAAGCCTGGAGAACAAGATCATGACCTGCCGCGAAGCCCTGAAGGTATTAATGCTCAGCCCGTTTTATTTTAAGCTGGATCTTGCCGCCCGCCTTGAGCTGCTCAATGAATTCATGCGGATATGCAACCATACCTGAACCAGAGCCCGTATTTTTTAATCTTCTCCCGTCACCAGTCAACCGTCTAAGGACAGCCCTCCTGTCTAAGTTGTACAATGCCGATATTTCATTGGCAATATCAAAAGTTTG
>CAZZJP010000178.1:0-3833 GCA_964654555.1 uncultured Desulfobulbia bacterium | reverse complement strand
CCGGCCGCCTGGCAGTCATCTAACCATTGCTCAAGCAGATCTTCCAGATGTTGGCCGAATACAATATCCTCACTGACACTGAATTGAAAAAAATCAGCCATTAGATTTCTGATCCGCCCCCCCCATTCGCCAGGCGCTGCCGGACGGCGCAGAATCCGCCAATGATGTTCCAGAACCTCAAGCAGCCGGGCCAGATTACCCACCAGTTCGGCCTCCAGAGCGCTGCCTCCGTCATAGGGCTCAATACCGTGCCAGGCCCGGCCATCACCCACGGCGTAACCAAGAAGCATCCGTCTGAGGCCAAAACGCCAGGAGTTCTCCTCAAAGGCCGGGGACAGATCCAGCGCCTGACGCTGTTCGGTGTCCAACCCCCAGCGCACCCCAGCTCCAGTGAGCCATTCCTCAAGGCGTGGCAGGTCATTTTCACTTAGGGCAAAACGCGCCCGACAGGCGGGCACCTCAAGGAGATCCATAATATCGCCGACGGTAAAACGTGACTGGGGTAAATTGAGAAGCGCGCTAAGAGCCGTCAGGGCCTGAGCCCCGCCCCGCCCAGGACTGTCGGCAATGGAAAAGGGGATATAACGGGGATCATCAGGGGCGTAGATAAACACCGCTTCAATATAAGGGGCATAAGCCTCCACATCGGGCATCATGACGATAATATCCCGCGGCCGTAATTCCGGCTGCCCCTCAAAGATGGAGAGCAGCTGGTCGTGTAATATCTCCACCTCCCGCTGCCGGCTATAGGCAAGCTGAAAGCTGATGGAATCATCAGATGCGGCAATTACCGTTTTTTGATCAGCGCGAGGCAGGGGGCGCAAGTCAAGAATTCCCTGCTGCACCTGCTGTAGCAGACAGGTATTTTCCGAAGCGGCAAAATCGCTAAAGAGATCAATCTCGGCAAAATTATGGCGGTAAGATTCCGGGCGGTCATAGCCGTAAAGCAGGCCAATATAATCCCGGCCCTGTTTACCCCAGGCCGCCAGCAGCGGATTTACGTGCTGATGCAGAAGCTCCGGGGCCAGATCAGGGGGCATATCCTTGCGGTGGTGGCGGGGGCCTGCGACGGGCAGCAAATCCCGGTCTTCGATGATATCAGCCCAGTAATGACGGCAGGGATTATGAACAAAGATGAGAATCTGGCAATATTTCGCCAGGCCGTGCAGGGCCTCCAGGAACTGCCGGGGCATGGAGCTGATGCCAAAGACAATAACCCGCCGAGGCAGCAGGGCGGGCCGCGGGCCGTCCTGCTCAATGGCCCGCAGAAAGCGCTGATGCAGAGCCGCCCGGCTGCCCTGCCGTTCCGCCGCCGGGACATCGGCCAGCAGACGCCGCCATAACTCAGCCTGCCAGACCTGTTCTTTGGGCAAAGGTACCGCCCCGCGCGGCCCCTTCAGGCGGTCAACCCCCTTAGCCCAGTCGGCCAGCCAGTCCGCCCGATATACCTGGTACTGATCGTAAAGATCGGCCAGACGGCAGGCCAGTTGATAATGCTTACGAAAATCATTATCCGCCTTTAAAAACTCAGCAAGAGCGGCGAAGGTCTCTTCCCGGCAGAGGGCGGGCAGCATGCGCAGCAGACGCCAGAGTAGTCTGGATTTATCATAAGGCGAGGCAGAGGGTACCTCGTCTTCGCCAAGCACTGCCCGGTAAGCCGCCCACAGAAAACGGGCCGGTAACTGCATATCCACGGCCGCGCAGATACCGCCCCCCTCATCGGCGGCCAGAGCCAGCTTCAGCCACTGAGCCATGCCGTTGCTCTGAACAATGAACAGTTCGGGCTCCAGGGGGTGCAGCGGATGACTGACTGTCCAGCGCACCACAAGTTCCCGCAGATCTTCTAAGCGGTTAGAGTGAATTATAGACAGGCCGAGGTTTAATTCGTTATCCATTGGAATACAAAATTTAACTGTTCCTTAAAAAAAATTACCTGGGGAATTACGGCTGGCCGCATAAGGCGGTTCAAGTTGACCCATAATCTTCAGGGTAATAGTTCATTAGTGCCTTAGATCGGAGTCTCACTATGTTTGCTTACCTCGTTTGTTTCCAGCCTTCGAGTCTGTACTCCCTGTACGTGAGAAGGCTGAAACAGACGAAGATGAGGTGCGGGTGAACTTTTACCTTCAGGGAAAGGCAACTCTTAAGCCAGGGCGGCAATGAGCCGCAATAAATTCTTTTATCCGTTTCAGAACCAGATTCCGGATGGAGTCTTTTTCCATCAACAGCTCATGCCGGCCGCCGGGAAAACGAACCTGAACACAGTTCGGTGCCTGATAACAGAAATTGATCTCCGATTTACGCCCCACCACCGTATCTGAACCACCCTCTAAAAGGAGCAGCGGTGTCCTCAGGCTTCCGGCTCCGGCATCCGCCTCCTTCATCCCCTTAAAAGACTCATTAAGCCATTGAAAAGTCGGACTGCCCAGCTCATTTTCCGGGAATTCACGAAGTATTTTTTTATTGAGTGCAAAACGGGCCGCACTGTGGGTCAGATCATTGGCGGCAAAGGCCTTGGCCGGATTATAGGGCCCCCCGCCAAAGACATATAAATCACCGCCGCCAAGAGTGGTTATCCATGTCGTCAGCAAGCGGGCAAATTCATCGGGGAAGGGTGCGGTGTTGATCTGCAGCATCGGCGAGCAGAGAATTATACCCTTCAGAATCCCCGGATTTTCAATGCTGTAAATAATGGCGATCGTACCGCCCATGGAATGGGCCAGGATAAAAAGACGCTTATGCGCTTTCTTTTTGACAACTGTCTGGATAAATTCTTTTAAATCAGAGACATAATTCGCAAATCGGTCAACATAGCCCTTTTGAGGATCATCAAGCAACCGGCCGGACATCCCCTGTCCACGGTGATCATAGATGTAGAAAGACCAGGGCTGATCCCGCAGATCATAGAACAATTCAGCGTATTTGGCCGCGTACTCAGTACGGCCATCGACAATCACCAAGGCCGCCTGCTCCCCGGCAATTTCCCGCTTGGCATAATGGATGGCAACTCCACCCGCACCCCGCATGGTTCCAGTCTTGAACTGCGTCGTAAAAAAAGGCAGAATAGTCGAATCAAAGACCGCCGGTAATTTACCCTCCGAAACAGCAGCACTCAGGGCTGGACAAAGCAGGAGTAGAATGATCGCCAGGCACAGGCCTTTGCCCCAGGACAACAGCCCCTGACCCATCTGATGATCAATTAAGGATCGCATCTTAAATGTTAAGGATTCTTTTTTTGTAAAAATTCACCAAAGGCAGCAGAATTGATGCCCTTGGTGAACTATTGCAATCAGGAGATAACCCCCTCCGTTCCTGGAACAGACGTTGGGCCATCTCTTCCTCCCCCATTATTAATAATGGAAAACGGCCTGTACGAGAGTTGCTGATATCATTCAGATTTGGACCGAAGGATATCAGCAACTCTTCAGGTTATCTGCTCCATCCACCGCCCTGTCTGCCGGTGGTACCGGTTAATGCAGCATTGCCGGCACTTAGCGGCCCACTATTCTGACTATTGCTAAAACCAGCGCCAAAACCATAGCCGCTATTTGCTGTTCCGCCAGAATTCATCGAGCCGCCAAAACTACCCATGGCGGCGCTGCTGCCAAAACCACCGCCGCTGCCAAAACCGGTACCGCTTCCAAAACCAATAACGTGTTCTCTGGGGCTGGGTTTATTATCCTGTGCTACGACAACACCTGCCGAAAACACAACTGCTGACAACATGCAGATAATTAAAATTTTGAATTTAGACATTTTAGTTCTCCATAGTAACTATTAATGTAACTATTTAGCTAAGGCGGATAACCTGCCCTAAACTATGAACTGTAACT
>CAZZJP010000177.1:0-3853 GCA_964654555.1 uncultured Desulfobulbia bacterium | reverse complement strand
TTATACCGCCGAAGAGGTGGAGATTGAGATAAATCTTCCCCGCGGCATCTACGCCAGAGATACCATCAGCGCCCTTTACGCCTTTACCGATTGCGAGGTTTCTATAACCCCAAATCTCACGATAATTCAAGACGATAGGCCAGCAACGTTAAATGTTGATGAGATTTTACGCTATAACACGAATAAGCTGCTGGCCGATCTGGAGCGGGATTTAAGAATTGAGCTTGACCGTCTGCGGGAGAAACTGCATGCCCACCTTCTGGAACAGATTTTCATTGAAGAACGTCTCTATAAGAAGATTGAAAACTGTAAGACCTTTGAGCAGGTAATCAGTACCGTTAATGACTCCCTGCTGCCCTTTGTCGATCAGCTCTTTAGAGAGATAACCCGTGACGACATAATCCGCCTCTTAGAGATTAAAATCAAGCGCATATCCCGCTACGATATTGAGCAGAAAAGGCGGGAAATTGAGGAGGTCAGGGCCAAAGCCGCCAAGGTTGAAAAACACCTGACCAATATGGTGAAATATACCATTGCCTTTATTAACGGTCTGCTCAAGAAGTATGGCAGTAAATATCCGCGTTGTACTGAGCTCACCACTTTTCATGAAGTAGAGGTGCGGCAGGTTGCTATTTCCAACCTGACCTGCGGCTATGACCGCCAGAGCGGTTTCCTCGGCTATCAGGTCAAAGCCGCGGCTGAGAACTCTTTTGTCTGTTCCGAATACGACCGTATTCTCCTTATCCTTAAAGATGGCAGCTATAGAATTATTAATGGCGGCAACAAGATATTTGTCGGATCAGAGTTGATGTTCTGGGGCAAAGTGGATAATGACCTGCTCTTTAATATCATTTATCGCAGCGGGGCTGAACATTTGTCCTATGTCAAGCGTTTCATAATGCCAAAATTCATCCTGGAAAAGGAATACCGGCTGTTTCCAGCCCACAAAAATTCCCGTGTTCAATATCTTTCCCTTGGCCGGGACGCTAGGGTAAAGGCCTATTTTGTACCTGGTAAACGGGCCAGGGTTAATTCCCTGGAAATAATTTTTAATAATTATCTCATCAAAGGCGTTTCAGCCAAGGGTCGAAAAATCGGCAGCCGGGCTTTACGCCGCCTTGTACCCCTCGCCGATAAACCGGTGGCGGTGGAAGAGGGGCCAAATGATCTGCTGCCCGGTATTTCCGACGGCCCCATAGTGAAAAAGGAGTAAAGCTGATGCCTGAAGCCGCGAAGCCAACATCAACCGCAATAGTTCAAGGCCTGTCAACGGCCCTGGCGGCGGCAGGAATTTTCACGCTGCTCTTCTGGGGGTTGCCCCGTTTTGTTCATCTCCCCATTAAAGCAGAGCGGGAGGGACTCTGTGTTGCCCTGCAATGTACAGAGGTAGAAGTTAACTCGGCGGCGCAATTACTTGACAGCCTCCATCGTTATGGCCTCCTGCCGTTAGAGCAGGGACCGGTCGCGGCTATACTCTTTGACGGCTATCCGGCTGATTTACGGGCAACGGTAAATTTTAAAGAAAGGAAGCGGATATTTATTAATACCCTCCTGCCCTCCGCCCTTATGATCAGAGAGGAGATCAGGCAGGACAGCCGGTTGCTCAATAAGCTAACGGTCGCCCTTGGCGGTGATATTAATATAGACCTTACCCATGAATACCAGGCCTGGCGGCATAAGGTATCTTTTGAGGCGGCCCAACGGATTCTGCAATTAACCAAAAAATATAAAACCAATTACCTGATTGAGTTACGGCATCGTGTACGGCCTGTTCCGGTCAGTCTCATTCTGGCCCAGGGCGGCATAGAGTCGGCCTGGGGTACTTCGCGGTTCGCGGTAGAGGGAAATAATATATTTGGCATCTGGACTTGGGATAAAAACATTCCCGGCATGATCCCCGGCAAGCGGGAAAAGGGTAAAAAGCACCGGGTGCGGATATTCTCCTCCCTGTTGGACTCGGTACGGGAATTCTGCCTGATCTTAAACCGCCAGCCTGCCTATAGACGTTTTCGAAATATCCGCCGTCAGACCGACAATCCCCTTGATCTCGCTGCCGGTCTTCTAAATTATTCCGCTCGGAGGTGGGCCTATGTCCACTCTATTCAACTGGTAATAAAAAAAAATAATCTCCAGCGTTATGATAATATGGAATTAACATCCCAGCGAATACATTTATGAAAGCCGACGGTATCTCGCCTAAATTATTAACGGCAAATCGTAACTATTCAGCGTGGTGCATAGAAGTAACAATAGCCCCAGAGCGTAACTGTTCAGCAGTGCTCCAGGTTCGTTCATTTAGGCATTCGAAGCATACTTTGGTATTCGAGAAGGCCTAAATGGGCGAAGATGGGGTGCTGCTGAATAGTTACGGCAAATCAAGAATGAGAGAGGAGGCTGGTAATGGATGAATATTATAACTATCCTTGGGTGATTTTCACCTTGAAAGATGAACGATATGGCATAGCTACTCCATATGTGAGAAGTATGGTTGCTATGCCAGATATCACAAAAATACCATATGCTCCTCAATATATACGCGGCGCAATAAAAATCAGAGAGCAGGTAACCCCTCTGATCGACCTTCGTCGTCGGCTCGGAATGAATTCATTTTTAGATAAAATCAGAGATCAAATGGTTATGCTTAAGCAAAGAGAAGAAGACCATAAAAGTTGGCTGTCCGAGCTTGAAAGTTCAGTACGGGAAAATCGGCCATTTAAATTGGCCACGAATCATCATAAGTGCAAATTTGGTCAATGGTATGATTCCTATGTCCCCAAATCTTATGAAGAAGGAGAGTTCTTAAAAAAATTCAAAACACCCCATCAGCGAATTCATAAAGTCGCACTTGACGTAGCAGAATTTATTCAAAACGACGACCAGGGAGAAGCCATTAAACTTATCGGAAATACCCGAGAAAATGAATTAGCCGAAATGATAAATTTATTCTCTTTATTTATAGAAATTACTAAGGAACAGGCTAAAAAAGAAATTACAATTATATTGGAAAATGTTGGTGACAAAACTGCTATAGCGGTAGATTCAATAATAACCGTTGAGAAATTAGCAAAAGATTCTGTAGAGCCAATGCCTGATTTCGGCGGCACAGATGAACAATCTCTAACCGCTGGCCTTGCCAAGGGAGCAAAAGATAACTCGTTGATTTGTTTATTGGATGCGAAAGCAGTAATACAAGAAGCGTACAGCGTGACCTAACGTCTGAATCAACAAGCAAAAAGCCGGTATGGTAACGGAACCTAATTAATCGGCTAATGGCACTTCGAATGATCTTGGTAGATTTCTGTCTGACTTTTAAGGTGTCTTGTCTCACGCCCTGTGGTATATAGCAGGCCATGAATGGATTATTCTCACAGGAATCTGGCCCTTCCACCGAGTCCGGTCATTCTCTCATTAATCATGACAACTTAAACCAGGCCCAATATGAGGCGGTGACCACCATTGACGGCCCGGCCTTGGTCATTGCCGGGGCGGGCAGCGGTAAGACCAGAACGCTTATCTACCGGGTTGCCTATCTTCTCGAACAGGGGGTAGCGCCGGAGCGTATCCTCCTTCTCACCTTTACCCGCAAGTCGGCCCAGGAAATGTTGTCCAGAGCCGCTGACCTGCTGGATCATTCCTGCGGTGGGGTAAAGAGTGGTACCTTTCACGCCGTATCCTCCGGTATTCTGCGCCGTTACGGCCACCTTCTGGGCTATACCCCCCAGTTTACGATCCTTGACCGGGGCGATACCGAGGGTATTATCAATCTTTTAAAGTCATCTATGGATCTAAGCGGGGCAGGACGTCAATTCCCCAGCAAGCGGGCAATTGCCAATATTTTCGGGCAGGTGGTCAA
>CAZZJP010000176.1:0-3871 GCA_964654555.1 uncultured Desulfobulbia bacterium | reverse complement strand
TGCGCCGGGATATGAAAAAGGCGGCTCACTGGTATGAGGAGGCGGCGAAACAGGGCAATGCTGGGGCGCAGAATAATCTGGCTATTTTATATACCAAGGGGTATGGGGTAAAACTTGATTTTGAGCGGGCTCTTTATTGGTACAAAAAGGCCGCCGTTCAGGGCCAGATTGATGCCATGAATAATCTGGGGCTGATCTATTCCGATGGCCGGGTTGGCAAAAGGGATCTGGATAAATCGGCCTTCTGGTATCAACGGGCGGCGGCGATAGAGGGCAATGGCCCGGCCCAAAACGAGCTTGCCCTTATGTATATTGAGGGCAGGGGAGTGAAGGTGGATAAGCCCCAGGCCTTTAAATGGCTGAGTAAGGCGGCGGCTCAGGGACTGGTCAGCGCTCAGAACAATCTGGCGGTGATGTACGCTAAGGGCGAGGGCGTGAAGCGTGACGCGGTTAAGGCGGCCTATTGGTGCAAAAAGGCCGCTGAGCAGGGTAATGTAAACGCCCAGAACAATCTGGCGATTATGTACAGCGAAGGGGCGGGGGTGGGAAAGGACATGGGCAAGACCGTTCATTGGCTGCAGGAGGCTGCGGCCCAGGATTCTGCCGTGGCCCAGAAAAATCTGGCCCTGTTATTTGCCGAGGGCCGGGGAGTGGAAAAGGATATGGGCCAGGCGGTTTACTGGTTTACCAGGGCTGCCAAGCAGGGTAATAAAATGGCTCAGGGCAATCTCGGGGTGATTTACGCCAGTGGTAACGGTGTACCCCAGGATCTGAATAAGGCCGTTTTCTGGTTGAGCAAGGCCGCCGCCGGCGGCGATAAGAACGCGGCTCTGAACCTGAACAGGGTAAAGGCGATGCGGGGAAAAGAGCTCCCTAAAAATCCTTGAGCGGGCATTCGGCGCAGCGGGGTTTACTCTTGCGGCAGAAGTTCTTGCCAAGCCGCACCAGCAGGGCATGGTATTCGTTGAAAAGCGCACTGTCCAAGGGCAGAGAATCCATAAACATCTCCCGCACCAGATGGTAATCCGCCTCATCTTCGGCGAGAAACTGGTGACGGACGAGGATGCGGACGGTATAGCTATCCACCACAAAGGCGGGCTGGTTCGCGGCGTAGAGGATAATGGAGTCGGCGGTTTCCGGGCCAATACCCTTTATGGATAGAAGTTCACGGCGCAGGTCGTTAATCTCCTGGGCCAGGAAATCTTCCAGGTTGTCGTATTCTTGTTGAATAAAGCGCAGGAGATTGAGCAGGCGGCCAGCCTTGAGATTATAGTAGCCGCAGGGTTTGATTTGCTCCGCCAATACTTCTGGGGCCAAGCTGGATAGTATGTCAAAGGTCAGGAGATCCGCCTCTTGCAGGTTGGTGACGGCCTTTTCCACATTTTGCCAGCTGGTGTTTTGGGTAAGCACCGCTCCGGTCATAATTTCCAGGGGCGTATCTCCCGGCCACCAATGCTGCGGGCCAAAGGCCTCCAGCAGGAGGCGGTACATGTCTTGGATGCGGTTACTCAAGGTGGCTTAATCCTGTTTGATGAATAAGATATAGATTAAGATGGCAATCCCGGCCACTCCCACTCCGGCGATGGGCAGGATATGGCCGATCTGAACCTCACCATTGACTACTGAGTCCCGGACAAATTCTGTGCCGCTGAAATACCAGAGTCCTATGATCAGGGCGATTATCAGCAGGTTGTTGAACGCCTGCCGGTAAAGGTAATTAATAATCAGGGCAATGAAGGGCACCAGGAAATAAGGATTTTTAAATAAACCGCCGACGTCAACCGTTCTGATCTGCGCTGGTACCTCGGTATGGTTAATCCAGGTGGTAATGGAATTAAAAAACTCCGGTATTGCCATAGTCTGCCCTCCTTATTGTTTATGCCGTCTGTTGCTCCGCGTCTATCCGGGAGGCCTTTTGGTAAACCTTGATAGCGCAATAGGAACCGCACATGCTGCAGGCATCGCCCTTGTACGTGCCGCCGTCTTCCCGAAAACGGCGGGCCTTTTCTGGATCAATGGAGAAGTCAATCTGCCCCTTCCAGTCTAAGTTGTTGCGGCAGTCGGCCATGGCAATATCGCGCTCCATGCCGCCTGGGGCGCCCTTGCATATATCTGCGGCATGGGCGGCGATTTTGGAGGCGATTACTCCTTCCCGGACGTCGTCGACGGAGGGTAGTTTCAGGTGCTCGGCCGGGGTCACGTAGCAGAGGAAATCAGCTCCGGCCCGGGCGGCTATGGCCCCGCCGATGGCCCCGGTTATGTGATCGTATCCCGGTGCGATATCGGTTACCAGGGGCCCTAAGACATAAAACGGCGCCCCGTGACAGATCCGCTTCTGGAGCATGACGTTGGCCTCAATCTGATCCATGGGCATGTGGCCCGGCCCCTCGACAATGACCTGCACCCCGGCATCCCAGGCCCGCTGGGTAAGTTCTCCAAGGTGGAGTAATTCCTGTAACTGGCCGCCGTCAGTGGCATCGGCGAGGCAGCCGGGCCGTACTCCGTCACCGAGGCTCAAGGTCACCTCGTGTTCGCGCAGAATAGCCATTAATTCATCAAAATGCTCGTAAAACGGGTTTTCCTTCTGATTACGGGCCATCCATTCTATGATGAATGAGCCGCCGCGGCTTACCACTCCCATGCGGCGCTGGTGACCACGGAGGCGTTCCACGGTATTTCTGGTGAGGCCGCAATGGATGGTCATGAAATCCACTCCGTCCTCGGCCTGCTGGCGGATGGTTTCAAATATGCGTTCAATACTGACCTCGCCAATGGCCTGTTTATTGATTTCCACCGCCTCGGCTACCGCCTGGTAAATGGGGACGGTGCCGAGAGGGATGGGGCAGCTTTTGAGGATCTCCCGCCGTACCTCGTTTAAATCACCGCCCATGCTTAAATCCATTACGGCGTCGGTTCCGGCCTTTAAAGAGACGCACAATTTATGCAGTTCCTGCTCCACGCCTTGGTGATCTTTGGAGGAACCGATATTGGCATTGACCTTGGTGGTCAGGCCCTTACCAAAGGCGGTTATATTGGCAAAATTGTGATTCTTGTTTTTGGGTATGGCTATTACCCCTTTGGCCACCCCTGCCATGAGGAATTCCGGGCTGACTCCCTCTCTAAGGGCGCAATTTGTGAAAATTTCGGTCATCCTGCCCTGCTGTGCGTCTTCTCTTATGGTCATGTAATACTCCTGAATAGACAATTAAAAATGATGGCACCCGTAAACACGAAATTTGCAAGATGCCTGAATAGTATCCCTTGCGGGGCTGAATTTGCCCCCCGCATCTTAAAAAATGAGGCCGTTCAGCTCTCCTGGCTTTCTTTGGCTAAGGACTTTCTCATACATGTCCTGCTTGATCCAGAAGTGATGCTCCAAACGTAATTTGTCAATCTATTTGATCAATATTTGCAACATCGCTGTCGAGCTCTTCGGTATCTCCGTGGATAGCCATATGACGCCGGGCCAGGAAATGTTCAAAAGACAGGCGGTTCATTTTAAGTAAATATGCTCCATGACCGGATGATATGATGCCCTCACCATATAAGCGTAAGAATAAGTTCTTCCATCAAAAGCTTTGGAGCTTGCTTCGGCGGTAGTTTAATCTGGGAAACAATTTCTGGTGGTATCCTGTAATAATATAGGCTCTATAATTAATCACCTAAGTCGTTTGTTGACGCCCCTTATTGTAGTGTGCCATTTTCCATAAGTCCAGTATCATTAGCTCCCAAAGAAAAACGCCGTGACTTTTCCAAGATGAGTGCTGTTCTACGCTGTAAATTGACCAAGGCAGATAAACTGTTGCTGAACAGTCGCCCTATCTTTTAAATAAATTTATCAGCACGGTGAGGACAATGCTGATGACAATCA
>CAZZJP010000175.1:0-3891 GCA_964654555.1 uncultured Desulfobulbia bacterium | reverse complement strand
TGGTCTCACCCGCCATGGCGGACAGCACCACCACCATCTGATTTCCCTGTCTCTTAGTACGTAATACCCGCTCAGCCACCGCCTTGATCTTAGCGGAATCAGCCACCGAAGTACCACCAAACTTCTGCACAATTAAGGCCATACCGCCATGATCTCCTTATCTATATTGAATGGATTACGGTCTGCCCAGCAGACCGCAGAACAAACCTTTATATTACTACCAGCAGAGGAAGTTGTGAACTTCTTTTTGGCACCAAGTAGAAACAATAGTTGACAGTTGCCTAAGTATGGAATAAAAACCCTGCGAACCACGCGGTTAATACGAATAATTACCATATCTACATTGCAGTTACCAATTTAAATTTGCCTTATTTATCCCATGCCTTCCTTTAATATAGTCCTGGTGGAACCAGAAATACCCCCCAATACCGGTTCAGTCGCCCGCCTCTGCGGAGCCACAGACACCACTCTCCATCTTGTACGGCCCTTAGGGTTTAGTACCGATGACCGTTATCTGAAACGGGCCGGACTGGACTATTGGCCCTATGTAAATATTATCTATTGGGATAACCTTGCCGCCTTCATGGCCGCGAACCCCGCGGAACGTCTGTTCTTCTTGAGCAAAAAGGCCGACAAGCCCTATACCGAAGCCCGCTTTAAGGGCGGTGATTTCCTGGTCTTTGGTAAAGAGACCAAAGGACTGCCAACCCATATTCTCGATAAATACGCCCGGCAATGTTACACTATTCCCATGAGCAACCCCCATATTCGCAGCCTTAACTTAGCAATGAGCGCCGGTATTGTGCTCTACGAAGCCCTGCGCCAGCAAGGATTTTAAGAGCATGACTGATTTTTCTAACAAGAATTTGACAAGGATATTGGTGAGCCTGTATAATTTATACAAGAATACAGGTTTACATCTTAGGTCATCAGTCATCAGTTTACATTGTTCTCCGTTCTTGGGTATCCGGTATAGTGATACTCACGCAGGCATCCAATAATGTTTGCGTGCTGTTCAAAACCAGCCGTCAGGAGGCTCCAACTATGACACTCTTACATCAAAAATTACCTGCCGTAAAAAATATTAAAATACTCCTCGTTGATGATGATCCTGTAATTCTAACTCTAATGGCCAGTATTTTACGTAAAAACGGCTACCAGTTTGCCAGCGCCAATGACGGTCTTGAAGCCGTAAAAAAAATGGAGCAGGACACCTTCAGCATTGTCATTACTGATATAAACATGCCGCAGATGAACGGTATGGAATTATTAAAGCATATTCTGGAATTTTTTCCCCAGACCGCGGTTATTGTCACTACTGGTTTCAGCCGGGAATATTCATACATGGATGTTATTAAGGCCGGGGCCATCGATTACATGACCAAACCCTTTGATACCGATGAACTCCTGGCCAAACTCCACCGGGTAATAAGGGAACAGACCATGGTGGAGCAGCTGGAAAAGATGTCCATCTCCGACGGCCTTACCGCCTTATATAACCGCCGTTATTTTGACCTGAAGCTGATGGAGGAAATTCACCGGTCAACCCGTCATAACTACCGAATTTTTCTGGCCTTTATTGATATTGACAACTTCAAGGGTTTTAATGATGAGTATGGCCATCAGGCCGGTGACGAAGTTTTACAGGCTCTGGGTTCAATCATGCTCAACTGCGCCCGGCGCGGTGGTGACTGGGCATTTCGCTACGGCGGCGATGAATTTGCCATGCTAATCACCGAGACATCAGAGGAGCAGGCCTTAATGATCTGTGAACGGATTAACAGCAGTTACAGGGATAAAAAATTCGGTTTGACATCCCTAAGTTTCGGCCTTGGAAAATTTCGACGTCACGCGGAGCTTGACTGGTATGAAGATATGCATCTCTTTTTGAAAAAAACCGATGATGCCATGTATAAAGCCAAAAATGGCGGTAAAAATAAAATAGTAATCGCGGATTAATCACATAGTTTGACAATTACTCTGCCTTTAAGATGACCGGCCAGCATCCGGTCAATGGCATCATTTAGATCAAACAGAGTAACCTCAACAGCCATGTCCTCCAGAAAATCAAAACGCCACTCCTCGGCCAGGCGCTGCCATATGCGCTGCCGTTTAACCACCGGAGTAAGGGCGGAATCAATCCCGGCCAGGGTTATTCCCCGCAGAATAAAGGGATAGACGGTAAGATTAAGTTCTGGAGCGGCCACATTCCCGCAGCAGGTAACAATTCCGCCATAACGGCAGGTCTTTAAAATTGCCTCAAGATAGGGGCCGCCCACCGTATCCACCGCCGCCGCCCAGCGCTCCCTGAGCAAAGCGCGGTTAGCGCCCACCGCTATCTTTTGGCGCTTAATAACCTCAGCGGCCCCAATAGCGGTGAGAAATTCATCCTCGTCCTTGCCGCTGGCAGCGCTGACGGTATAACCGGAGGCCGCCAGCATAGCCACGGCCATACACCCTACCCCGCCGGTGGCCCCGGTAACCAATATCGTACCGTCCTCGGGACGTACCCCGTGGCTGATAATCCGTTCCACGCATTGGGCGGCGGTAAAACCCGCCGTACCATAGATCATGCTTTGGCGTAAATTTATCCCCCTGGGCAGTTTAACGGCCCACTGGGCCGGAACCCTGATATACTGGCCGAAACCGCCAGGGGTGTTCATACCAAGATCAAAACAGGAGACAATTACCTCATCCCCAGGCACAAAATCAGCCAGGGCTGATTGTTCCACGACCCCGGCACAGTCAATTCCCGGCGTATGGGGGTAACGGCGGGTTACCCCCTTATTACCAGAGGCCGAAAGGGCATCCTTATAATTTAATGATGAGTACGACACCCGCACCAGCAGATCGCCAGGCGGTAATTGACTCACCCGGCGCCTCACAACCTGCCGCTTATAGCTTTTATTCTCTTCCTCAGTAACCCACAGGGCCTTGAATTCTTTGTCTTCCATATCCTGACTCAGTTTTATTTTAGTAAATACCCGATTTGTATCCCGCCAGTGAGGAGGTCTGTATTGTCCTGTTCCGGCCTGCTTTACCGGAATATAACATATATTAAGCCAGAACTGTCTGATTCCGGCCCTCTTCCTTGGCTCGATAAAGGGCCTGATCAGCCAGTTCTATAATATCCGCCTTCAGTCTGGCATCTCCAGGGTAAGCGGCAATGCCGGCCGAAATGGTTACCCCAACCTGCCGGCCGTCAATTTTAAATTTCAGGGCCGCTATATCACACCTGATACGTTCCGCCATCAGACGAGCCCCCTGTTTATCGGAATTTTCCAGAATCAAGGCGAATTCTTCACCGCCGTAACGGGCGGCAAGATCCTCACGCCTGACGTCCCGGGCCATGACCTCGGCCACTGCCTTTAAAACCTGATCGCCAAACTGATGGCCGTAATTATCATTAAATTTTTTAAAAAAATCTATATCGCAGATAATCATGGCAAGAGGGCTGTCTCGTCTCTTGGCCCGGTGCAGCATGACATCAAAACCATGCTGGAAGCTGCGGTGATTAGCAAGAGAGGTAAGACCATCAGTGGTGGCCATTTTACTGATTAATTCATGCGCCTGAGCCAAATCAATCTTAATAGCCGCCTGGTCGGCAATAAGACCCAGGAAATCGCGTTCCTGACGGCCGAATATATCATCACGAACCGCGGCCACGGTCAGGGCGCCAATGGGACAGCCTTTTTCAGGGCAGAGAGGAACGATTAATAACGATTTAAAGCCGTCAAGGCAGTGTTTATTGGAAAAAATCGGCGCCGGCCCCCGATAGGAGGCATTGGCAGGCAGGGGAAGATTCAGTTTCAATACCTGCCCCACCAGCCCCTCATAACAACCATATTCCAGACCCATGAGCTCTTCATACCTGCCGCCGCTGACAAAGGC